>NZ_KB902876.1:0-140127 GCF_000379565.1 Cupriavidus sp. UYPR2.512
CCGATGAAGAAGTTCGCCCGCACCGTGCGTGCCCACCGTGAGCTGATCCTCAACTACTTCCGTGCCCGCAAGCAGTTCTCCAGCGGCGTCGTCGAGGGCCTGAACAACAAGGCCAAAGTCACCATGAGAAAATCGTACGGATTCCGAACCTTCAGGGCGACGGAAATCGCGCTATATCATGCACTTGGCAATCTTCCTGAGCCTTCGTCAACCCACACTTTTTCCTGACGAACCATCTTTTATTGGGCATTACGGGGTAAACCCCGCTCCTCCCACGCCACGCCAAAACGCGGACGAGCGCCGTCCCCGTCCGCGCGGCGGCGAACGGATGACATCCAGCGCAGAGATGTGACTTCAGAGGCCACGCGCGGTCAGCGAGGCCTGCAGGCGCTCCTCCACCGCGTTGCGGTCGCGTCGGTAGGCTTCCAGTAGCGCCGCGCGGTCTTGCGCGGCGAGCGTCTCGACGAGGTGATGTTCCGGGTCGGCCGGGAAGCGATAGCCGGCAATATCCGGCGCGGCCATCGCCCGATAGCGATCCGTCTGCCGCATCAGTCGCATCACTTCGCGCCTGAGCACCGCGTCGGGCGACAAGGCGAAGATGGCACCATGGAACTCGCGGTGTGCGCGAACCCACGCGGCGCGCGCGCCCTCCGTCAGATGGTGGTCGAGCATCGCGAGCCGCGCGCGCAGATCCGCCAGTTCGGCGGCGTCGGGCCATCGCACCGATGACAGCAATTGCGTCTCGAACAGGTGGCGGATGCGATAGAGTTGCCGCGCCTCGCTACTCGACAGCGGCGCAACGTGGAAGCCGCGATTGGGGTCGTGGCAGACCGCGGCCTCGGCCACCAGCAGACTCAGCGTTTCCCGCACCGGCACGCGACTGATGCCGAAGCGCCGGGCCAGGTCCTGCTGCCGCAACTGCTGTCCGGGCGACAGCTTCCCTTCGTTGATCAGTTCGCGGATATCGGCCGCGAGCCGCGACGGCATGTCGGTATCGGTGGCGCGAGGCGCCAGGCCCGCGGGAGGATCGAACACCTCGCGCCGGCCCATCTCAGCGCGCTCCCCAGTACACCGCGCGCGCGGTGTCGTGCAGCACCTTGCGCTGGTCGGTTTCAGACAGTAGCGACACCGACGCCTTCGCCAGCGCGACCATCTGCGCGTAGCTGCCCTTCGACTGCGCGACGTCGGACCCCCACATCACGCGATCCGCGCCGAACTCGCGCACCACGCGCTCGACCATCGGCGCCGCCGGCATCTGGGCGGCGGCGAGTTTGCCCAGGTTGATCATCGAGTACAGCAGGTAGACGTTGGGATGCTCCACCATCTCCAGCAGAGGCGCATCGACGCCGTGGTCCGGTGCCCCGCTTTCGCCGGCGATATTGGAGAAGTGATCCAGCACCACGGTGGTCTGCGGGAACCGCGCCAGTACCGGCTTGAGCGCCTTCAGGGCAGCCTCGCGGTTCCAGCGATAGAAGTGCAGTCGCACCGATCCGCCCAACTCCGACACGGTCTCCCAAGCTGCCATCGCCTCAGGCGAAGCGAACCAGGACGGGTCCGCGCCCTTGAACGGCTCGGTCAGGCGGATGCCGGCCGCGCCGCGCTCGCCGACCCAGTGCCGCACCTGCCGGCGGATCTCCGGGTCGAGCGCGTCCACCATGCCGAGCGCGCGCAGGCGTTCCGGGTAGCGCGCGGCGGCGTCGCACACATAGGCGTTGTTGAAACCGTAGATATGCGCCCGTTGGACGGCCAGCGCGCGCTCGATGCCCTGCTCGTCCATCAGCGCTAGCAGGCGCTCCGCTGTCACGGGATTGTCCAGCGCGCCGGGCTCCAGCTCGCCGCTCAGTGGCGACGTCGGATAGCGTTCCGCATCGGCGGAAATCAGGTGTGCATGACTGTCGATCATCGGCTATGTCTCCTCTGTATGCTGTTGGTTCTGCCCCGCGCCTGTAAGTGCGCGGGACCGTTTCATTTCCATGGGTCCACCGTTACGTGGATGGCGCCCTCCACGCCCTTGCCCGCAGTGGCCAGGATCGCCTCGTGGGTGTGCGCGAGCCCGAAGGTGTGCGAACACACTTCGTCGAGCGGATACCTGCCGGAGCCGATGTAGCGCAACGCCAGTTCCACCGCCGCGTAGCTGCGTCCGCGCGGGGCGCGCACGGTCAGGTAGCGCTTCTTGATCTCCCCGATCGGCACACTCTGCTCCAGGCCGTTGAGGCTCAGGTATGCGCCCTTCGCCGCCAGCCCCACGGCCAGTTGCGCCACCTCGCCGGTCGGATCGCCGGTGGTGTCGACCACCACGTCGACGCCGCGCCCCTTCGTCAGGCGCATGACCTCCGCGTGGAGATCCTGGTTCTGCACGTCGATGGCGTGATCGGCGCCGAGCCGCAGCGACAGGTCGAGCCTGGCGCGGTCGCGCGTCATGCCGGCCAGGATCACGGTCAGCGAGCCCGCAGCCTTCGCCGCGAGTACGCAGCCCAGTCCCTGCTGCCCGGGGCCGAACACCAGCACCGTCTTGCCGGGACCGGCGCCTCCGTCATTGCAGGCCCACTGCACGCCGTTGCCGAACGGCACCGCGAGCGTCGCATGCACGGCGGGCATGTCGGACGGGATCACGTGCATCACGGTGTTCAGCGGCAGGTGCATGTACTGCGCGTAGCCACCCCACAGGTGCGGTGGCTTCGCGCACGTCGACATGCCGAAACGCGGCGTGTTAAGCCGGTCCTTCACATTGAAGAAATCGACCTCCATGCACAGCCGGAAGTCGCCCTTCATGCACCATTCGCAGTGCCAGCACGGCAGGTATTCGTGCAGCGCCACGCGGTCGCCGGCCTTCACGCCCCAGCGTTGCTGCGCGATGGGGCCAAGCTCGACGATGGTGCCGACGTTCTCGTGCCCCATGATGACGGGCGCATGGCCAGGCTTGCGGTAGGTCTCGGGATCGCTGCCACCGACTCCGCTCGCTTCCACCTTGAGGATGCCGGAGTCCGGCTGCACCTGCGGGTAGTCGAACTCCCTCAACTCGGTCGTCTCGACATCGGTCTTGACGGCCGCCAGTACTTTCCTTGTCATGTCAGGTCTCCTTCCAGAACACGCGGCGCGCGGTGCCGCCCAGGATGGTCTCGCGCACCGGGGCGGGATGGTCGAGCAGGCATTCGCGCACGAGCCCCAGTGCGTTGCCATACCCCTCGCGGCTGCTCACTACCGGGAAGTCGCTGCCCCACATCAGGCGCGGGGCGCCGAACGCGGCAATGGCGGCTTCGAGCAACGCCGCGGCAGCGCCGCCGAACGTGGAGCCGTCGCGCAGCGCGGTGGACGCGCGCGGCACCAGTTCGCCAAGACCCGGCACCTTGAGAATCACGTTGTCGAAGCGGCACAGCCGCAGCACGGTGTAGCGCAGTTCGCCGTCCGCTTCGCTCTCCATCGGCTTGCTGGTATCGCCAAGGTGCTCGAGTACCACGGTCAGTCCCGGCACGGCCTGCAGCAGCTCGGCAAAGGCCGGCGCGCAGAACGCCTCGGCATTGCCGACGCAGCTGACCGGCAGGCCGCAAGCTTGCGCCGCCTTCCAGATCGCGAGCGGATCGTCGCCGGGCGAGCGGGCGCCGGGGCGCAGGCGCACGCCGGCTGCCCCTTCGTCCGCCAGCCTGGCAAGCACCTGTGGAGCGTCCGGCGCGGCCGGGTCGATCCAGACCACGCTGGCAAAGCGGCCCGGGTGTGCCCGCACGCAGTCCGCCTGGTAGCGGTTGTCCACCTGCCCGATCATCTGCGTCAGCACCGCGCGCGCCACGCCATGGCGCGCCATCTGGCCGAGCAGCGTCTCCACCGGCTCGTACCAGACCGGCGAGACATGCGCGTGGCTGTCGATCAGCATCGCCGCGTCAGGCCGTCAGGGCCACGTCGGGATTGAGCGGGACTTCCTGCTTCCACGTGCGCTCGTTGCTGAAGATCACCGTGGCCGCGCGGATCTGCGGGAACGGGATCGGCGCGATCAGCACGCTCGGCGCCTCGCCCCGCTCGGCCAGCGCGCGCGCGGTGCGGATCATCTGGCGGCGCCATGCCACCACGGCCACGTCGGAGGTGCCGAGGTGCTCCTTGGTGCGGTCCAGAATCCGGCCCTGGGTTTCGCTGACCGCGTGGTCCTGCGTCAGGATGCCCTTGATGCCCGACATCGATCCGGTCTTCATCCACTCACGGTCCTGCTGGTACCAGTTGTCGACGTTCAGCAGCTTGCGGAAATTCTCGTCGACCCAGTGGCCGCCTTCCTCGATCCGGTAGGCCACATCCACCGGCTGGCTGTCGTCGAAGAACCACTGGATGTGCCACGTCGATTCATCGTCGCGCGGGACGAAGGCGTTGGCCATGCGGCGGTTCTTGCGCACGCCGAAGCCGTCGGGCGGGATTAGCGTGAAGAACGGCAGCACCACCTCGGTCACGCGCGCATGTAGCTTGCCTTCCTCGCGGAAGTTGCGCACGCCGGCGTAGCGCAGGCCGTACTTGGTGTATTCGACTTCGATCTTCGGTTGCAGGTCGCGCTCATGGTCGTACTTCGCGGGCGCGCTCCACGGCTGCTCGCGGTGCAGCACGCCGGCGTGCGCCGAGTCGATGGTGCCTTCGACCGCCTGCGCGTAGTTGCAGTCCTCCAGCACCTTGAACGGCACGGCGTTGACGGCGGGATACGACAGCCACTCGAACTCCGGGAATTGTGGCAGCTCGGCGGCGGGGCCCATGTAGGTCCAGATCACGCCGCCGATCTCGCGGGTGGGATAGGCCTGCGCCCGGATGCGCGAGCAGAAGGCGGAGCCGGACGGCTCGGTGGGCGTATCGAGGCAGGTGCCGTCGGTGGCGAACTTCCAGCCGTGGTAGAGGCAGCGCAGGCCGCCGTCGGAGTTGTCGCCCAGCGCCAGCGACGCGCGGCGGTGCGGGCATTGCTCGTCGAGCAGGCCGACCTTGCCATCGGTGTCGCGGAACGCCACGAGATCTTCGCCGAGCAGGCGAACGCGCACCGGCTTGCCGCCGGGCTCGGCAATCTCGGACGCCAGCAGCGCGGGAATCCAGAAGCGCCGGATCAGTTCGCCCATCGGGGTGCCGCGGCCAACCTGGGTCAGCACATTGTTGTCTTCACGGGTGAGCATAGGTCCTCCTATCCTTGAATCTGTGTATCGTCTTTGTGGGGAAATGGCGCCGTGCGCCGGCTTCGGTGGGTTCAGTCCAGAAGCGCGATGGCACGGCCGAGGCGTTCCCGGGCGGCAACGGTGTCTCCGTCGTTGCCGACCAGGTCGTGAGCTTCGATCACCAGGGAGCGCATGGCCTCCAGGCGCTGCAACTGCTGCGCGCTGCGGCGGTCGCGCGCGGCATTGGCGACGTCGGCGTCGAGCAGGCGCCAGACCTCGTCCAGTTCGGATTCCCGGTAGATCATGTGTTCCACCTCGCGGGAAACCGCCATCCGCTCGCAGATCGACGACAGCGTGGCGGCCGAATAGTCGTCGATGGAAGTCAGTTCGTCGGCATGCATGGGACTCTCCTCTGTGCGTGCCGCTTACCGACCCTTCGGGCCGAACTTCGAGGGCTGCAGGCCGATGACCGCGCGGCCGTAGCTGGTCATGGCGCTGTCCCAGGTGAAGGCGAAGTGCTGGGCGGCGGAATTCACGTCGCGCCAGATCCGCTGCAGTTCGGAACTGTTGTAGATGCCGGAGCCGCCGGCGGCTTCGAACAGCGCGTTCACCGCGTAGCGCGCCTTCTGCGCGGCATAGGCCCAGTCGCGCGGAATGCGGGCCCAGTCGAGGTCGCTCAACGCGCGGGGATCTTCCGCGCTGTCCACGCGGCGCGCATCCTCGCGCACTACGGCCAGCGCGGCGTCGATCTCAGCGACCGATTCCGCCACTCGCGCAAACGTGGCCGACTGCTCGGCCGCCTGCTCGCTGCTGAACGTGGCCAGGCGCGCCGCCAGGCCTTCCGAGAAAGAGCGCACCGCGGCGCGCGCCATGCCCAGCGGGGCGCCGACCAGCGAGAACGGCGTCACGTTCTGGAACGGCATCCGGTAGATCGGCGCGCGCACCGAGCCGGTTTCGTCGGCCATGCCCGACATCATGTCCTTCACCGACACCGACCGATGCGCCGGGATGAACGTATCGGCGATGCGGATCGAGCGGCTGCCGGTGCCGCGCATGCCGGCCGTGAACCAGTCGTCGACGATCTCGATATCCTCGCGGGGCACCACGAAGAAGCGCGGCTCGGGCGGCTGGCCCTCGCGCTGCACCGCATTGCCGACGATGACCCACTGCACATGGTCGATGCCGGAGCAGAAGCGGCCGTCGCCATTGACCAGCCGGTAGCCGCCCTCCACTTCGGTGACGGTGCCGCCGAGCCGGAACACGGTGGCGGTCAGCACGCGGTCGGCGCTCATCACTTCGCGCTGCGCCTGCAGCGGGAACAGGTTCAGCATCCAGCTATGGCCGGCCAGCACGCCGTAGACCCAGCCGGTCGAGCCGCACGCGGAGGCGATCTCGGCGGTCACGTCGACCAGCGTGGCGAAGCCCAGCTCCGAGCCGCCGAACATGCGCGGCGTGACGACGCCGAACAGGCCGGCGTCCATCAGCTCGTGGATGGTCTCGGTGGAAACGATGCGCTCGCTTTCGGTGCGGTCGGCGCGAGCGCGGATCTTGTCGTGCAGCGCGCGCGCCGCGGCAATGGCGGCGTCGTGGCTGGCCAGCGCAGGCACGCTGCCGGGGGAAGTTGCCAGGGGGGAGGTGCTCATGTCTTGTCTCCTGTGTGAGGACGTACGCCGCCGCGCCGCGCGCCGGTGACGCCGCGGCGAGGCAAGGCTTGTCGTTTCTGGATGGGTTGGCCGGGGGGGCGGCGGTCAGGTGCCTGTGCGCATGCGGTCCTCCACTTTCTCGCGCTCGTCCACCTGCAGGAACCAGCGGTAGTGGCCGCCCTTCGAGATGGGGGGCAGGTCGTCGGCAACCGTGTACCAGTGCTCGCCGCCGTCTTCGCTGGCGTAGGTCTCGCCGGTCGCGGTGCCGGCCAGCAGCATCACCTGGTCGGCCCAGTGATACAAGCCCATGCCTTCGATGTTGCCGATGATTTCTGCCGGCAGGCCGCTGCGGATTTCTTCCCACGTTGCGCCGCCATCGCGGCTGCGCAGCACGGTGGCATCGGCGCTGCGCTTGGCGCCCCACTCGCGCGGGGCGTTGCCGGGGCCGCCGAGGTACAGCACGTTCTCGTCGCGCGGGTCGATGAACATGGCATCGGGATAGCCGATGCGGTCCGCGCGCGTCATCAGGTGGGTCCAGGTCTCGCCGGCGTCGGCGCTGTAGTGCAGGCCTTCGCCGCCGCACATGAAAAGCTGTGCGGGGTTCGACGGACGGATCAGCACGCGGTGGTTGTCGTGATAGAACTTGTCCTGCGCGGACTCATAGCTGCGCGGCTCGGTCCAGGTGGCACCGTCGTCCGTCGTCTTCAGCAGCGCGCCCTGCTCGATGCATACGTACAGCGTGCCCGGTTGCGCCGGATGAAAGGCCACGTTCTTGACGTGTGCCACGTGCGGCGGCGGCGGGAACGTCCACTTGTCCTGGTCCGGCACGGACAGCATGGCCGAGACTTCCATCCAGTTCTCGCCGAGGTCGTCGCTGCGATACAGGGCTGAAGGCTCGGTGCCGAGATAGAGCACCACGCGACCGTCGCGCTGCTGTGCCGCCAGCGTGTAGACGTGCTCGCTCTTCAGGCCGTTGCCGCGCGGCTCCCAGGTGACACCGAGGTCGCGGCTGACCGACATGCCGCCCTTGCCGTGCGCGCCGGCAAACAGCAGCCCCGACTGCGGCTCATACAGCAGCGCGCTCACGTGACGGTCTTCCAACGCCGAGCGGGTCCGCTGCCAAGGCGCGCCCTGCCCTGTCCGCTCGAATACATGCATGCCATGCAAGGTGGCGACGAAGAGCTGGGTGGCGGGGCCGCTGCCGTGCGTGACCGTGCCGCCGTTGCAAGAGAGGACTGCGATCAATTTGTTCTCCATTTCCATGTGACGCGGACGGTGCTGCTGCGCTGCACGATGCCGCCGCCTGTTTCCGCCAGTGATGTGACCCTTCGGGCCAATGCCCGGGAAAGTCCGTGCATCGAGAGTCTTTGACTTTTTTCTTGTTAGTCGAAATAATATGCAAAAAAGAATTTCGCGTCAACGACGAAGCGAGCGGCACGGACCACCCCGCGCGCTTCGGACGCCAGGCGCAAGGCAGGCAAAGGCCTCGCCGCATCACTGAACGTCGCCACTGGAGACACACATGAACGACCTGCCCCCGTCCACGGGCGCCCTCCTTGAGTTGCGCCTGGAGTCGATTCAATTCCTCGCCCGCGACACGCTGCTCTACGCCTTCGCCTCCCCGGCGGGCGCCGCGCTGCCGCCGTGCGAGCCGGGATCCCATATCGGCCTGCACCTGCCCAATGGCCTGGTGCGCCAGTACTCGCTGCTCGAAGGCGGCCGCGAGCCGCGGCGCTACCAGGTAGGGGTGAAGCGCGACCCGAAAAGCCGCGGCGGTTCCAGCTTCATGCACGAGCAGTTGCGCCCAGGCGTGGTGATCCAGGTCGAGCCGCCGCGCAACAATTTCCCGCTGAACGAGGAGGCCGAGCATTCGGTGCTGGTCGGCGGCGGCATCGGCATCACGCCGATCCTGTGCATGGCAAGGCGCCTGAAGGCGCTGGGCCGCTCGATGACGCTGGTGTACTCGTGCCGCGACCGCGTCGACGTCGCCTTCCTCGAGGAACTGCGCAGCTACGAGAACCTGCACCTGCACATCGACGCGGAAGCGGGCGGCGTGCTCGACATCGCCGAGGTAGTGAAGGCACAGCCGGCCAACGCGCACTTCTATTGCTGCGGCCCGGGCCCGATGCTCGCGGCCTTCGAGGCGGCCACGGCCCACCTGCCGCCGGCGCAGGTCCACGTCGAGTACTTCACCGCGAAGCAGGAAGCCGCGCTGGACGGCGGCTACACGGTCGAACTGAAGCGCAGCGGCAAGTCGCTGCAGGTACCGGGCGGCAAGACCATCCTGCAGGTGCTCAAGGATGCCGGCGTGGAAGTGGCGCACTCCTGCGAGGAGGGCGTGTGCGGCGCCTGCGAGACGCGCGTGCTGTCCGGTATTCCCGACCACCGCGACGCCATCCTCTCCGAACCGGAGAAGGCGGCCAACAACACCATGATGATCTGCTGCTCGGGCTGCAAGGGCGAGCGGCTGGTCCTCGATCTGTAAGTCATTTCATCCCAACCGGAGACATCCCATGATCATTGACTGCCACGGCCACGTCAGCCCGCCCGCCGAACTCTGGGTCTACAAGGCGCACATCCTGTCGCACCGCGGCGAGCACGGGCGCAAGATGCCCGAGGTGACGGACGAGGAGATCCTGCACTACGCCAACCGCAAGGAGATGGGTCCGGCCGGGCACATCGACCTGCTCGACCACGTGGGCACCACCGTCCAACTGCTGTCGCCGCGTCCGTTCCAGATGATGCACAGCGCGAAGCCGGGCAAGCTGGTGCACTGGTTCACCGAGGAGACCAACAACATCATCGCCCGCACGGTGAAGCTGCTGCCCAAGCGCTTCATCGGCGTGGGTGGCCTGCCGCAGGTGGCCGGCGATTCCATCGAAGTGGTACTGCCGGAACTGGAACGCTGCGTGAAGGAACTGGGCTTCCGCGGCGTGCTGCTCAATCCGGACCCGTTCGAGAACAACGGCTCCGAAGCGCCACCGCTGGGCGACCGCTACTGGTATCCGCTGTACGAGAAGCTGTGCGAGCTCGACATCCCCGCGCACATCCACGCCACCGGCTCGCACTCCGCGCGCTCGCCGTACACGGTCCACTTCATTAATGAAGAGACCATCGCGGTGTTCGGCCTGGTGAACTCCGACGTGTTCAAGGACTTCCCGTCGCTGAAGATCCTGGTGTCGCACGGCGGCGGCTCGATCCCCTACCAGATCGGCCGCTTCCAGTCCGGCGCCGCGCGCGCGGGCCGCGACTTCCTCGCCGGAATGCGCAATCTCTACTACGACACCGTGCTGTATTCGGAGGAATCGCTGCGCCTGCTGATCAAGACCGTCGGCGCGGACCGCTGCCTGTTCGGCGCCGAGTGCCCCGGCGTGGGCTCGCAGACCAATCCGGCTACCGGCCGCACCTTCGACGACATCAAGCCGTTCATCCAGGGCTTCGACTGGTTGTCGCCGGAAGAGAAGAACCAGATCTTCTTCGGCAACGCGCAGAAGCTGTTCAACCTTGACCTGGCGGCGTACCGCTAAACGCGCGACGACGCCCGGAGGAGACCAAACCATGGCAGAAATCGTACTCGGCATGGGCACCTCGCATGGTCCCATGCTGGTCACGCCGCCGCACACATGGGGCTCGCGCCTGCCCGACGACCGCCGCAGCCTGCATCACTACCAGGGCCGGACGTGGACGTTCGACGAGCTGGTGCAGCATCGCGCGTCGGAAAACCTGGCCGCGCAGATCAGGCCGGAAGTGTGGGAAGCCCGGCACGCCCGCTGCATGCAGGCCATCGAACGCATGTCGCAGGTGCTGGCCGAAGCCCGCCCCGATGTGGCAGTGATCGTCGGCAACGACCAGATGGAAATCTTCGACGACATGCTCGTGCCCGCGTTCAGCGTGATGTGGGGCGAGACCATCGTCAACAACATGATCAGCGACGAGAAGCTGTCGCGGCTGCCGCCCGGCGTGGCCCACGCCATGCCCGGCTACATGCCGCCGCAAGCGACCTATTCCGGCGTGCCGGCGCTGGGCCGCCACCTGATCGAACGCACCGTGGCCGACGGCTTCGACATCACGGCACTGAAGCATCTTTCCGCTACCGAGACGCCGCACGCCTTCGGCTTCGTGTTCCGGCAATTGATGAAGGACCAGGTGATTCCCACCGTGCCGGTGCTGATCAACACGTTCTATCCGCCCAACCAGCCGACCGCCGGCCGCTGCCATGCGTTCGGACGTTCGCTGGCGCGCGCCATCCGGTCGTGGGACAGCGACGCGCGCGTGGCGATCATCGCCTCGGGCGGCCTGACCCACTTCGTCATCGACGAGAGCGTCGACCAGTTGATCCTTGACAGCATGCGCGCGCATGACTTCTCGCCCGTGGAGGGACTGGGCGAGGCGATCTTCCAGGCCGGGACCTCCGAGGTCAAGAACTGGATTCCCGTGGCCGGCGCGATGGACGAGCTTGGCTTCGGCATGGAAGTGATCGACTACGTGCCTTGCTACCGCAGCGAAGCTGGGACGGGCAATGCCATGGGGTTCGCCTGCTGGCGGCCCGACAACCACAAGGAAACCATCCGATGAGCACTCCCCAGGAATATGTGCGCCGCCTGCGCCGGCTGGATTGTTGCGCAGTGTCCGACACGCTCGACAAGCTCGGCCTGCCGGGCGTTGTGAGCGGCGTGCGTCAGGAAGCCGGTGACGGCCGCATCGCCGGCCGCGTGATTACCGTGAAGCTCGGCACGGGCGCGCCGCCACCGGGCGAGCCCCGCCACTTGGGCACCACCGCCATCGAGGCCGGCGGCGCGGACGACGTGATCGTCGTCGAGCAGCGCACCGGCGTCGAGGCGGGAAGCTGGGGCGGCATGCTGTCGCTCGGCGCGAAGGTGAAGGGTATCGCGGGGGTGGTGGCCGATGGTCCCGTGCGCGACATCGACGAAGCGTGCGCGATGAACTTTCCCGTGTTCGCCTCTTCCCTCACCGCGCGCACCGCGCGCGGCCGTATCGTCGAGAAAGGCACCAACGTGCCGATCCGCGTGTGGGACGTGGATGTCGATGCAGGCGACTACGTTCTCGCCGACCGCAGCGCTGTCATCTTCATCGCCGCGGCGAACATCGACCGCGTGCTGGAGGCCGCGGAAGCCATCGTCGCCCGCGAAGCTCGCATGGCCAAAGCCGTTCTGGCCGGCACGCCGATGAGCCAGGTCATGGGCGGCAACTACGAATTCATGCTGAAGGATTAAGTCATGTCAGAACAGATCGAAGACCGCAACGTCGCCCGCGCCGGCAGGCTCGACACCGCCACGCTCAGCGACGCGATGGACCGCCTCGGCATCGTCGGCCAGTGCCGCGCCATCAAGCCGCGCGATGCCGGCTTCCGCATGGCCGGCCGCGCCTTCACCATTCTCTACGGCCCGGCCGCGAGCCCGCCGGGCACGGTCGGGGACTTCATCGATGACGTGCCGCCCGGCCACGTCATCGTGCTTGACAACGGGGGGCGTACCGATGCCACGGTCTGGGGCGACATCATGACCGAGATTGCGCATCGCCGCGGCATTGCCGGCACCGTAATCGATGGCATTAATCGCGACGTGCACCTGTGCCTGTCGCTCGGCTATCCAGTGTTCTCGCGCGACAACTGGATGCGTACCGGCAAGGACCGCGTGCAGGTGGAGGCTACCAACGTGCCGGTGAACATCGGCGACGTGCGTGTCGCGCCAGGCGACATCCTGCGTGGCGACGCAGACGGGCTGGTATCGATTCCGCGTGGTCACGAAGAGCGCATCCTCGCCGCCGCCGAAGAAATCGAAGCCGCCGAGAACGCCATTCGCAAGGCAGTCGCCAGCGGCATGCGCCTGGACGAGGCCCGCGCCCAGCACCGCTACCACCAACTGCAGACGCGCGCCGAAGGAGCGAAAGCATGAGCCGGCCCATCGACCGCATCGACCCGCGCGACACCACACAACTGAACGTCGTGCGTACCCCACCGGAAATCGTCAACGCCGCCCGTGGCATTCCCACGGCCACGTTGCACGAAGCCGCCGGCAAGATCGGCGCCCTTCCGTCCGCAATCAAGCCGGTCGCACCCGGCTTCCGGCTGTGCGGCCCAGCCGTCACGGTGCACGCGCCGGGCGGCGACAACCTGTGGCTGCACCGCGCCATCTACGCCGCGCAGCCGGGCGACGTGCTGGTGGTGTCGGTCAGCGACGCCTTCGAACACGGCTACTGGGGCGAAGTCATGTCCACCGCCAGCCAGGTGCGCGGCCTCGCCGGCCTGGTGATCGACGGCTGCGTGCGCGACGGCGTGCTGCTGGAGGAGATCGGCTTCCCGGTGTTCGCCCGCGGCCTGTGCATTCGCGGCACCGGCAAGGACTTCGGCGCGCGCGGCTGGATCAATGCACCGACCGTGTTCGGCGACGTCACCGTGCATGCCGGCGACCTGATCGTCGGTGACAGCGACGGCGTAGTCTGCATTCCGCGCGACCGCGCTGGCAAGGTGGTGGACGCAGGCCTCGCGCGAGAGGCAAACGAGGCCGACCAGTGCCGCCGCCTCCGTGCGGGCGAGACCACGCTCGACATTTTCGGCTGGAACTGAGCGGGGAGAGAGAGACGACATGAACGAACGCATCGACGAAGACACGACGATCCGCACGAGCTGGATCGACATCCCGGCAGCCGATGGCCGCGCGTACCAGGGCTATCTCGCGCTGCCGCCTGCGGGAGCGGGCCCCGGGATTGTCCTCTTCCAGGAAATCTTCGGCGTCAACCGCCATATCCGGGCTGTGGCCGAGCAGTACGCGCAACTCGGCTTTGTCGTGCTCGCGCCCGACGTGTTCTGGCGGCAGGCGCCGCGCGAATCGTTCGGCTATGTGGGCGACGAAGCCGCACGCGCGCGAGACATGCTCATGCGCGCCGACATGGCCGAGATCGGGGTCGACCTGGAAGGCACCGTGCGCACGCTGCGCGAGCGTCCCGAGGTGACGGGCGGCGTGGGCGCGCTCGGCTTCTGCATCGGCGGCCGGCTGGCCTATCTGGCGGCCGCTGCGGGACTGGTGGAGGCCGCCGCGTGCTACTACGGCGGCGGCATCCAGGACCAGTTGCAGAAGGCGGCGGCCGTGCGTTGCCCGATGCTGTTCCACTATGGCGAGACGGATCCCATGATCCCGCTCGCGGCGGTCGAGCGCGTCAGGGCAGCCTTCGCCGACCGGGACACGGCGAAGTTCTTCGTCTATCCCGGCGCGAGCCACGGCTTCAACTGCTGGGAGCGTGCCAGCTACCAGCCGCTCGCCGCGATGCAGGCGCACGGTCGCACCGTGCTGCACTTCGCCCGCCATCTCGCTGCCGCCACCACGGTCGCATAGCCTCGGGACGGAGAACTCGCCATGAGCATCGACGCCAACCAGTTCAAGGCAGCGATGCGCTGCCTCGCCGGACACGTCTGCCTGATTACCACGCTGTCGGCGGACGGCTCCCGGGCGGGGCTGACGGCCACGGCCGTCTGCTCAGTCTCGGCCGATCCGCCCACGCTGCTCGCCTGCGTCAACCGCAACAGCGCGTCGTTCCACGCCATCCAGGCGTCGGGCATCTTCGCGGTGAACGTGCTGGCGCTGGAAAGCCGTCGGCTGGCCGACCGCTTCGCCAGTCCCATGCCGGCGGAGGAGAAGTTCGCCGACGGCGTATGGGGACGCGCCAGCACCGGCGCGCCGGTACTCCGGAACGCCCTGGTCAGCTTCGATTGCCGCGTGGCCAGTGCCGTGGATGTCGGCACGCACGGCATCCTCTTCGGCGCCATCGACACCGCAATGCCGCGCGCCGACCGCGCCCGGCCGCTGCTGTACGCGCACGGCAGCTACGGCGAGTTTTCGTCGACCGACGCTGCCGCGGCGCGGGAACTGCTCTGGATTCCGACATGGGACCCGGAACCTGCCGGCTGAGGCGGACGATCGCAAACCCGCCGGCCGACAAAATCCCGCCCGCATCCCTGCCGGGCGAGCACCACAACAATAAATTCCAACAACGGAGACACGAATTGGCTCTTCGGAGAAGAAAGCTGCCAATGGCACTTCGCCATCTGTCATTCTGCATCGCAATGACGGCTGCCACCACAGTGACGCACGCGCAGGGCAGCGTCACCATCGGCGGCCTGCTGGACGAGGGTGTCGCGGTCTATCGCGACAACGGCGGCCATTCGAACGTCCGCATGCAGGATTCCGCCATCTACCCGTCGAAGTTCTACCTGCGCGGCATCGAGGACCTCGGCGGTGGCCTGCAGGCATCGTTCAGCCTGGACTCGATGATTTCCCTCAGCACCGGGGCGCTCGATCCGCAGTCGCGCGGTGCATTGTTCGAGAACTCGGCCTGGGTCGGCATGCGCAAGGTCGGGATTGGCGGCTTGCGCCTCGGGCAGCAGAACGACTTCGCATTCGACTACTTCCTGATCGGCGCCATCGACCCCGCCACCGGCATCGCGGGCGGCATGCTGAACTTCCGCACCGGCAGCTTCGGCGCGGACCTGCTTGGCCTCAAGGGCCCCGCGCAGATCGGCGCCGGCCTTGCCGCCGGTGCGCCATACGCGCCGTACACCAATGCCGCCGGCGCGCCGGTGGGCATGTCGGCCATCAACTGGGACCGCGTGGGCGGCAAGCGGATGTCGAACGCAGTCAAGCTGACGACCGACGAGATCGGCGGCTTTTCGGCCGGGCTGATGTACAGCTTCGGCGAAGTCGCGGGAGACTTCCGGAACGGGTCAGGCAAGAGCGCGGCGATCGGCTATCACCACGGAGAAACGCGCGCCGCCGTGGTCTATACCGAGCAGAACTACGGCGCGGTCAATGGCGGGCAGAGCGGCATCGCCAACTTCCTTGCCGGCGCCCGCACCAAGGTGTCGCGCTTCGATTTCTCGGGCATGTACAGCCAGGCGCGCAACACATTCACCGGAGCGAGGATCTACGCGCTTGCCGGCGGCATCGGCTATGCACTGACGCCGGACCTGATTCTCGGCGGCGCCTATACCTACGAGAACGGCAACGAGCAACTGAAGAACGTGATCATCCACCAGGGCGCGCTCCAGTTGACGTACACCTTCTCCAAGCGGACCGCGGTCTATCTGGTGGGGGTCTACCAGCACACCAACGGCGCCTATGCCGCGGAGATCGGCAACATCCTTGCCAGCGGGAAGATCCAGTCCGTCGCGGCAGTCGGCATGATGCACCGCTTCTGACGGCAGTACGCGGGGCGCTGGAGCACGCCCCGCTTCATACGCCGCGCGCCGCGAGAATCTGCATCAGCCCCTCGGCCACCATCTTGCGGCCTTCGGCGTAGGCATCCAGCAACATTTCCCGGTTCTTGGTACTCAACGCCTTCACGAGCTTCTGCTCGATGTTGGCCTTCAGGTGCTGGTCGCGCAGCGTGATGTCGGCGGCCAGCGCACGGTAGCGGTCGGTGAGCCGCATCAGCCGCAGCGCCTCGCGCTTGAGCACCTTGTTCGGCGACAGCTCGAACACCGCGTCGTGGAATGCGCGATGGTGCTCGATCCATTCCGAGCGGTTTCCGGCCGCGAGCAGTTCGTCGAGTTCGGTCAGCATCGCCTTGAGCTGCTTGAGTTGCGCGGGCGTGGGCCACTCGATCGTGGAAAGCAGTTCCGCTTCCAGCAGTTGCCGCATCAGGTAAAGCTGGCGGGCCTCGTCGGTCGACAATGGCGCGACGAAGAAGCCCCGGTTCGGATCGTGCTCGATGATGCTTTCGGCCGCCAGCAGCTTCAGCGCCTCGCGCACGGGGACGCGGCTGATGCCGAAGCGGTCGGCCAGGTCGGATTGCCGTAGCTGCAGCCCGGGCGGCAACTGTCCGCGGTTGATGAGCTTGCGGATTTCCTGGGCGATCTGGGCGGGAATGTCGATGCCTTGTAGTTCTGCGGTGGCCACGATATGACTAGGTCTGAATGAGATATGCAATATTGCATTCAATCATACCTCCAATCGGCCACTCCAAGGCGAGATCCGCGCTTCGGTAGGCGATGAGCGGTCGCGCCCGCCGACACGTTCCTCCCGGAAGCGCTTCAGCACGTCCGACTCGCGCCAGCGCGCCAGCTTCACCGTTTTCTCAGTGGGCAGCCCCGGCATGTCGCGCCGCGCGATCACGAACAGCCGCTCCGTGAACAGCGGCGCCAAGCTGCAGCAATGATGCCCGCTCGCCTGGAAGAGCACGGCTAGGTCCGTCTGCTACCGAATGGGCAGCTTCGCTAGGTCACGGGGTTGCGCCCCTTCATCCGGGCGCCGGCCAGCCATTTCTCGGTCACGTCGCCAAAGGTCTTGGCGGCGGTCAGCCGGCGCTTCTCGCGCTGCTTCTCAAGTGCAGGGGACTTGCCCTAGGCAATGGCCTTCTTGGCGTCGATCAGCTTTTCGCGGGCCAGGGCCAGCGAGATGCCGGCCGTAGCGGCCGATGGTCAGCGTCTCACGGCAGCGGAAGGTGACGGTACCGGTGGGCGATACCGTCACATACATTCCATCGTGGTCAGAAGCCCTTATTAATCTTTGGACTTAGGCTTGAGATTGCGCAATTTCGATAGTCCCCGAAGGACCCAGTTTCACTCCCACTCAATCGTCGCCGGCGGTTTGCCCGACACGTCATACACAACCCGGTTGAGGCCACGTACTTCGTTAATGATCCGGTTCGAGCAACGCCCCAGCAGCGCATACGGCAGGTGCGCCCAGTGCGCGGTCATGAAGTCGGTGGTCTGCACGGCGCGCAGCGCGACGACGTAGTCGTAGGTGCGGCCGTCGCCCATCACGCCCACGGACTTGACCGGCAGGAACACGGCGAAGGCCTGGCTGGTCAGGTCGTACCAGCTCTTGCCGGCCTGGTCCGGCTCGCACAGGCCCGCGGCGGCGTCCTGTTCGGTGGCGATGGTCTTGCGCAGTTCTTCGATGAAGATCGCATCGGCGCGGCGCAGCAGGTCGGCGTAGTCGCGCTTGACCTCGCCCAAAATGCGCACGCCCAGGCCCGGGCCCGGGAACGGGTGGCGGTAGACCATTTCCGGCGGCAGGCCCAGGGCTACGCCCAGCTCGCGCACTTCGTCCTTGAACAGGTCGCGCAGCGGCTCCAGCAGCTTCAGGCCCAGCGTTTCCGGCAGGCCGCCGACGTTGTGGTGGCTCTTGATGGTGGTGGCCTTCTTGGTCTTGGTGCCGCCCGACTCCACCACGTCCGGATAGATCGTGCCCTGCGCCAGCCACTTGGCGTTGGACAGCTTCCTGGCCTCGGCCTGGAACACTTCGACGAACTCGCGGCCGATGATCTTGCGCTTCTGCTCGGGATCGGTCACGCCGGCCAGGTGGCCGAGGAACTGATCGGAGGCGTCGATATGCACGACCTTGGCGTGCAGGCGGCCGGCGAACATGTCCATCACCATCTTGCCTTCGTCCAGGCGCAGCAGGCCGTGGTCGACGAACACGCAGGTGAGCTGATCGCCGATGGCGCGGTGGATCAGCGCCGCGGCCACCGACGAGTCGACGCCGCCGGACAGGCCCAGGATGACTTCTTCATCGCCGACCTGTTCGCGGATCTTGGCGACTGCTTCCTCGATATGGTCGTGCATGACCCAGTCAGGCTTGCAGCCAGCGATGCCGAGCACGAAGCGCTCCAGCATCTGGCGGCCCTTGGCGGTATGCGTGACCTCGGGGTGGAACTGCACCGCGTAGTAGCCCCGCGCCTCGTCGGCCATGCCGGCGATCGGGCAGCTTGGTGTGGAGGCCATCAGCTTGAAGCCCGGCGGCAGGCCGGCAACCTTGTCGCCGTGGCTCATCCAGACCTTGAGCATGCCATGGCCTTCCGGCGTGCGGAAATCCTCGATGTCCTTGAGCAGGTTGGTGTGGCCATGGGCGCGCACCTCGGCGTAGCCGAATTCGCGGTGGTCGCTCCACTCGACCTTGCCGCCCAGCTGCACGGCCATGGTCTGCATGCCGTAGCAGATGCCCAGCACCGGCACGCCCAGGTCCCACACGGCCTGCGGCGCGCGCAGCTGGTGGTCTTCATAGGTGCTGGCGTGGCTGCCCGACAGGATGATGGCCTTGGGGGCGAACTCGCGTACGAAGTCGTCGGAGACGTCGTTCGGGTGGATCTCGCAATAGACGTGCGCCTCGCGGACGCGGCGGGCGATCAGCTGCGTGACCTGCGAGCCGAAATCAAGAATGAGGATTTTGTCGTGCATGATGGGCCGATGGCGTGTCTTCCGGGATGGGCTCGGTCACGACTTCCGTGCCGGGACCATAGCCCGGCGGCGGCGTGATGACCGGCTCGCGCCGGTATTCTGGGGTATTCGTTTGGCGCGCCGCGGGGGCGACGCCGGGTTCCTTGCGGACTTCCTTCTTGTGTTCCTGTTCCTGCAGTGCGCGCTCGGCCTTCAGTTGCCTTTCGCGGTTGCGCACGCGCCTGGAAGCGGGAATCTGCACCAGCGCGAAAAACGCCAGCACCACTGCCATCACCGGCAGCCAGATCTTGCCCGCGCCGACCAGCGGCAGTTCCATGAACACCATCCAGGCAATGATCAGCACTGCGCTGGCCAGGTTCACATAGCCGGCCGTGCGCGCCACCGGTACCGTCAGTTGTCCGTTGAACGCTGCCTGCCACAGCAGCGCAGCCAGGCCGACCAGCGCCACGCCCAGCAACTGCCCGAACAGGGCCGGTTGCGGCTGCGGCAACTGCAGCGCAGCGTACAGCGTGGTGAACGGGGACATCAACAGCAGGATGCCCAGCAGCAAATCCACCAGGGCATCAAAAAACAGCACGGCTCGCAGCAATACCTTCATTGGCGCTCCTCGTCATGGGCCCGGCCAATGTTGCGGCCGGCTGGTGTGGCCCACGTTCAGGCAACACCGGCGTGGCGAGCGGCCGGGCCGGATGGCATTCCGGTCAGGCGAAGGCGCCGCCCGCGGCAATGCGCCCTCGCCCCGACGATCTTGCGGCCGCGCACCGCCGCGAGGCGACGGGCGCAGCCGCTGCGCGTCAGTCGATATGGTAGTTCGGCGCTTCCTTGGTGATCTGCACGTCGTGCACGTGCGATTCACGCATGCCGGCTGCCGTGATCTGGACGAACTGGGCGCTCTCGTGCCAGTCCGCAATCGACTTGCTGCCGCAATAGCCCATCGAGGACCGTACGCCACCGGTCAGCTGGTGGATGATCGCCATCACCGAGCCCTTGTACGGCACGCGCCCTTCAATCCCTTCGGGCACCAGCTTGTCGACGTTGGCGGTGTTGTCTTCCTGGAAGTAGCGGTCTGCCGCGCCATCCTTCATCGCACCCACCGAGCCCATGCCGCGGTAGCTCTTGAACGAACGGCCCTGGAACAGGAAGGTTTCGCCTGGCGCTTCCTCGGTGCCCGAGAACATGCCGCCCATCATCACGGTGTGGGCGCCTGCCGCCAGGGCCTTGGCCACATCGCCAGAGTAGCGCACGCCGCCGTCAGCGATCAGCGGCACGCCGGTGCCCTTGAGGGCTTCGGCCACGTTGGAAACCGCCGTGATCTGGGGCACGCCCACGCCGGCAACGATACGCGTGGTGCAGATCGAGCCCGGGCCGATGCCGACCTTGACGCCGTCGGCGCCATGCTCGACCAGCGCACGCGCGGCATCGCCGGTGGCGATATTGCCGCCAACCACCTGCACCTGCGGGAAGTTCTGCTTGACCCAGCGGACGCGGTCCAGCACGCCCTGGCTATGACCGTGTGCTGTATCCACCACAACCACATCGACGCCGGCCTTGACCAGCAGTTCGACGCGCTCGTCGTTGTCCGGGCCCACGCCGACCGCGGCGCCTACGCGCAGCTGGCCGTGGTCATCCTTGCTGGCCAGCGGATTGTCCACTGCCTTCTGGATATCCTTCACCGTGATCAGGCCGCGCAGCTCGAAAGCCTGGTTGACCACCAGCACGCGCTCAAGGCGGTGGCGGTTCATCAGGCGCTTGGCTTCTTCCAGCGGCGCGCCTTCGGCCACGGTCACCAGCTTTTCACGCGGCGTCATCTTGGCGCGCACCGGGGCGTCGAGCTCTTCCTCGAAGCGCAGGTCGCGGTTGGTGATGATGCCGACCACGGCCTTGCCTTCCAGCACCGGGAAGCCGGAAATGCCGTGATGCTGCGACAGCGCGATCACATCGCGGACCTTCATGTCCGGCGAAATGGTGATCGGATCACGCAATACGCCCGACTCATAGCGCTTCACGCGCGCAACTTCGCGGGCCTGGTCGGCGGGCTTCAGGTTCTTGTGGACGATGCCGATACCGCCGGCCTGCGCCATGGAAATCGCCAGACGCGCTTCCGTCACTGTGTCCATCGCCGCGGATACCAGCGGGATGTTCAGTTCAATGGAGCGGGTCAGGCTGGTGCGGAGGGAGACATCCCGGGGAAGGACGGCCGAATAGGCCGGGACGAGCAGCACGTCATCGAATGTGAGTGCTTTCTGGACAAGACGCATAGCAAATCCTCTAGGCGCAAAACCGAATTATACAGGAATGCGCGCTTTGCTGATGCACTGCAAAAGGGATTCCTCCATGTCGTCTGCTATGCTCGTTGTCCTTTTGTTCGGGCGAAGCGAAGTATGGGAATCGGCGTATTGTGCGGGCTGCTGGCAGGCGCCTTCTGGGGCATGGTCTTTATCGCCCCCAAGCTGCTGCCCGTGTTCTCGCCGTGGGAGCTGGCCATCGGCCGCTACCTGGCCTACGGGCTGGTCGCCTTCATGGCCGCGCTGCCGCTGATGACGCGCATCGCCCGCAAGCTGACCCGGGCGGACTGCGTGGCGCTGCTGCGCCAGGCCTTCACCGGCAACCTGCTCTACTACGTGCTGCTGGCCTTCGGCGTGCAGCTCGCCGGGGTGGGCCCCACCTCCCTGATCATTGGCATCCTGCCGATCTCCGTCACCATCATGGGCCGGCGCGACCACGGCGCCGTGCCGCTGTCGCGGCTGATGTGGCCGCTGCTGGTGGTGGCCGCCGGCATCGCCTGCATCAATATCGACCTGTTCGGCGGCGGCCAGAGCGCCCACGCGGCGGCAGCCGGCGCGGCAGTCCGGCCGGTCTGGCAGAAACTGGCCGGGGTCTGCTGCGCGGCCGGCGCGCTGGTCTGCTGGACGCTCTACGCGGTCGATAACGCACGCTACCTGCAGCGCAACCCGCACTACAGCGGCAATGAATGGTCGGCGTTGTACGGGTTGTCGACCGGCGCGGTGTCGGCGGTGCTGGCCGTGATCGGCTGGCTGCTGGCGGGCGACACGCTGACCGCGGGCGACAGCGGCCGTGACTGGCAGTGGTTCTGGATGGTCAACGCCGCGGTGGCGCTGGGCGCGTCGCTGATCGGCAACAACCTCTGGAACATTGCCAGCCGGCGGCTGCCGCTGACACTCTCGGGCCAGATGATCGTGTTCGAGACACTGTTCGCGCTGGCCTACGGCTTTGTCTTCGACCAGCGCTGGCCGCGGCCGCTGGAAATCGCCGCCATCGTGTTGCTGATGGTCGGCGTGGCCTGGTCGGTGCGCTTGCACGCCACCGACAAGTCTGCGTAGACTAGCGAACGATGGCGCGGGGGTCACACGCACCACGAACAACAGCTTTACCAGGGTCAAACCGGCGCTACGGACCTGATGCCAGGCGGGCGCCAAGCCATCGCCGCGGCTGTCCTGCCGCGGCATCGCCATGCGCGCAGCCGGCGGCCCAGAAGGATTCCAAGCGTTACTTCCGAGTCACTTTAAGACGCCTCGCCATGAAACGATCGTCCGCGCTGTGCCTGCTTGCCGCCGCCACTCTCGCCGTTCCCGTCCAGGCCCTTGCCTACTGGCAATGGCGCGACGCCAACGGCCGCATGGTCTACAGCGACGTGCCGCCGTCGGCGGCGGCAGCCAAGGTGTTGCGCGCCCCGGGCCGCTTTGCCGGCGAGTTCCAGCCGGTGGACGCCGCCAATGCCACGGCGCCCGCCACTGCTGCCCCTGCTGCCCCGCCTCCGGCCAAAGCCTCGGCCAAGCCCGCCGCGGCCCCGGCGCCGACGGCCGAAGAAGCCTTCCAGAAACGCCGCGAGGCCAGCCTGAAAGCCGCCACCGAAGAGGCCCGCAAGGAAACCGAGGCGGCTGAGCGCGAGGCCCGCTGCGCCCAGCTGCGCAGCTACGCCAACGGCCTGCAGCAAGGCATGCGCGCCGCGGTGGCGGGTCCGGACGGCTCGCTGCAGCACCTGAACAGCGACCAGCGCCAGGCCGAGATGCTCAAGACCAACGCCAGCCTCGAGAAAAACTGCAGCTGAAGGCAATGAAAAACGGGGCGCATCGGCCCCGTTTGCATGCCTGGCAAGCTCTGCTCAACTGCTGCCGCGCAACCACTTCTGGCCTTCGCGCGTGCCGCCCGCGCGCTGCTTCTGCACCCGCTTGCGGCGCGCCTGCTTGGGATCGGCGGTCAAAGGCCGGTAAACCTCCACGCGGTCGCCTTCGCGCACCACCGTCTCCGGCGTCTTGAGCTTGCCGAAGATGCCCACCCGCATGGTCGATGGGTCAACCTCCGGACAGGCCTGCTGCAGCCCGGAGCCGACGATGGCCGCGGCAATCGTGGTGCCGGCAGGCACGTCGATCTCCTTCAGGAAGACGGTATCGGGCCGCGCATAGCAGACCGTGATATGCACCGTCCCTGCGCCGGTGTCAGTTGGCGCCATAGACCACCTCGGCCCGCTTGACGAAGGCGTCGACAAAGGTATTGGCAATCATGCTGAAGACCGGGCCGATGATTTTTTCCAGCAGCAGGCTGGAAAACTCATAGTGCAGATGGAATTCGATCTTGCAGGCGTCTTCGCGCAGTGGCGTAAAGCGCCACGCGCCGTTGAAGGTCTTGAACGGCCCGTCGGCAAAGGTCATGTCAATGCGCGTGGGGCGTTCCTGCGTATTGCGGGTGTGGAAGAACTGCTGGATCCCTTTGAAGTGGATATGGATCTTGGCGTCGAGCATGGTATCGGTCTGCTCGAACACCTCCACGCCACCGCACCATGGAAGGAACTTGGGATAGTCCTCCACGCGCGTGACCAGGTCATACATCTGCGCGGCGGAGTGGCCGAGCAGTACGGATTTATGGACGTCTGCCATGAATGGGAAAATCTGGCTTGCGGCCATGCCGCACGCTATGCGCGGCAGGCATGCGCCTGTGCCGGGGCTGGTTTGCTAGAATTCGGATTTTAGCCGACACGCGCGCCCCGCGGCATCCTGCCATGTGGCGCTGCAGCGAAACGGCTGAATTCCACCCTACCGCACCCCACCCGCACGCATGACCATTGCAGATAACAAAAAGGCCTTCTTCGATTACTTCATCGAGGAGCGCTATGAGGCCGGGATCGTGCTGGAAGGCTGGGAGGTCAAGGCAATCCGCGCCGGGCGGGTGCAGATCAAGGAGGGCTACGTGGTGGTGCGCGACGCCGAGATGTTCCTGATCGGCGCCCATATCAGCCCGCTGCAAAGCGCCTCCACCCACGTCAATCCCGACCCGGTGCGAACCCGCAAGCTGCTGCTCAAGGCTGACGAGATCAAGAAGCTGATCGGCAAGGTCGAGCAGCGCGGCTACACGCTGGTCCCGCTGAACCTGCACTACACGCGCGGCCGCGTCAAATGCGAGATCGGGCTGGCCAAGGGCAAGAAGCAGTTCGACAAGCGCGAGACCGAGAAACAGCGCGACTGGCAGCGCGAGAAGGCCCGCATCATGAAGGGCGACACCAAGGACTGAGCCCCGGCACCACGCTGCCGCGGCGCGTCCGTCAGTCCCTTCAGGCAGCCTTCTGCTGCCCCTTCACGATCTGCAGGGCGGACGCGATCATGCTGCTCATCTCGCCCATATTGCCCGGCACGATCAGCGTATTGCCCTGCTTGGCCAGGTTGCCGAACGCGGCCACGTATTCCTCGGCCACCTTCAGGTTGACCGCATCCATGCCGCCTTCGGTGCGGATCGCATTGCCGATCTTCTGGATCGCCTGCGCATTGGCCTCGGCCACCGCCAGGATCGCGCTCGCCTCGCCCTGCGCCCTGTTGATGGCGGCCTGCCGCTCGCCCTCTGACTTCTGGATCGCCGCCTCGCGCGCGCCAGTGGCCAGGTTGATCTGCTCCTGGCGCTTGCCCTCCGACGCGGCGATCAGCGCGCGCTTTTCACGCTCGGCGGTGATCTGCGCCTGCATCGCGTGCAGGATCTCCTTGGGCGGGGTCAGGTCCTTGATCTCGTAGCGCAGCACCTTGACGCCCCAGTTGGCGGCAGCCTCATCCAGCGCGTTGACCACGCTGTGGTTGATGAACTCGCGCTCCTCGAAGGTCTTGTCCAGCTCCAGCTTGCCGATCACCGAGCGCAGCGTCGTCTGCGACAGCTGCGTGATCGCCACCACGAAATTGCTCGACCCATACGATGCCTTCATCGGGTCCGTGACCTGGAAGTACAGCACGCCATCGACCTGCAGCTGCGTGTTGTCCCTGGTGATGCAGACCTGGCTGGGCACGTCCAGCGGGATTTCCTTGAGCACGTGCTTGTAGGCGACGCGATCGACGAACGGCACCACGATCGACAGCCCCGGCGTCAGCGTCGCATGGTAGCGGCCAAGGCGCTCGAGCACCCAGGCATGCTGCTGCGGCACGATCTTGATGCCCTTGGCAATCAGCACGATGACGGCAATGAGGATGATCAGCGGCAACAAACCAAGCTGAAATGCGAGCATGTAACGACCCTCCAGACAGAAGACAGCACAACGGAGCCGCCAGGCGGCGGCAGGCGGATCGCAGCGCAACAACTGCCGCGCTGCGCAATAAGACAGGGCTTCAGCGGGGAGACACGACCAGGGTGCTGCCGCGCACCGCGACGATGCGGTGGCGGCCTGGCGCGGCGGCACAGTCGGGCGCCAGCTCCACCGTCCAGTCAGCGCCGCGGTACGGCACGCGGGCGCGCCCGTTGGCGTCCCAGCCGGGCACGTCGAGCTCCTGGCCGATATCGATATTGACGTTGGGATCGGCGGCGGCATTGCCGCGCTGCAGCTTGCCAAAGCGGGTGCGGCGCAGGCCGGCGATCAGCACCGCCGCGACCAGTGCTGCCACCAGCGTCTGCGCGGCCGGCGACAACCCCAGCAGGGCTCCCACTCCGCCGGCGGCCAGCCCCACCGCTACCATCAGCAGGTAAAAGGTGCCGGTGTTCAGCTCGATGATTACCAGCGCGACCGCTGCCACGAACCAGATGTAGTACGCCATCCAAGCTCCCGTTCGTCCAGATACATCCCGAAAAGTAAAAACCCCGCAGCGCCTTTCAGCGTCTGCGGGGCAGTAGCAACACCTGACGCAGGGCCGGTGCCTGCCGGCTGCCAGAAGGCGCCGGCAATATCGTTATTGTGACGTCAAATGCTTCAGGAAGCCAGCTTTTGCCAGGTCTCGACCACCGAGTCCGGATTCAGCGAGATCGACTTGATGCCTTCCTTGGCCAGCCACTCGGCAAAGTCCGGATGATCCGAAGGACCCTGACCGCAGATGCCGACATACTTGTTCAGGCGGATGCACGCCTCGATGGCGCGCGACAGCATGAACCGCACTGCCGGATCGCGTTCGTCGAAGTCCTTGGCCAGCAGCTCCATGCCGGAGTCGCGGTCCAGGCCCAGCGTCAGCTGGGTCAGGTCGTTCGAGCCGATCGAGAAGCCGTCGAAGTACTGCAGGAACTCTTCGGCCAGGATCGCGTTGGACGGCACTTCGCACATCATGATGATGCGCAGGCCGTTCTCACCGCGCTTCAGGCCGTGCTTGGCCAGCAGCTCGATGACCTTCTCGGCCTGGCCCAGCGTGCGCACGAACGGCACCATGATCTCGACGTTGGTCAGGCCCATCTCGTCGCGCACGCGCTTCATGGCCTTGCATTCCATCTCGAACGCTTCGGCGAAGTCCTCGGCGATGTAGCGCGACGCGCCGCGGAAGCCCAGCATCGGGTTTTCCTCGTCCGGCTCGTAGCGCGAACCGCCGATCAGCTTCTTGTACTCGTTGGACTTGAAGTCCGACAGGCGCACGATCACGGATTTAGGATAGAACGCCGCGCCGATGGTGGCGATGCCCTCGGCCAGCTTGTCGACATAGAACGCGCGCGGGCTGGCATGGCCCCGGGCCACGCTTTCCACGGCCTTCTTCAGGTCGGCATCGACTTGCGGGTAGTCCAGGATGGCCTTCGGGTGGACGCCGATGTTGTTGTTGATGATGAATTCCAGGCGGGCCAGGCCGACGCCGTGGTTCGGGATCTGCGCGAAGTCGAACGCCAGCTGCGGGTTGCCCACGTTCATCATCACCTTGACGTCGATGTCCGGCATCTCGCCGCGCTGGACTTCGGTCACTTCGGTTTCCAGCAGGCCGTCGTAGATGCGGCCTTCGTCGCCTTCCGCGCACGACACGGTCACCAGCGTGCCGTCCTTGAGCATGTCGGTGGCGTCGCCGCAGCCGACCACGGCCGGCACGCCCAGTTCACGCGCGATGATGGCAGCGTGGCAGGTACGGCCGCCACGGTTGGTGACGATGGCCGAGGCGCGCTTCATCACCGGTTCCCAGTTCGGGTCGGTCATATCGGCCACCAGCACGTCGCCGGGCTGCACGCGTTCCATCTCGGACGGGTCGTTGATCACGCGCACCGGGCCGGTGCCGATCTTCTGGCCAATGGCGCGGCCGCTGGTCAGCACGGGAGCGGTACCCTTGAGCTTGAAGCGCTGCTCGGCCTTGCCGGCCGACTGGCTCTTCACCGTTTCCGGGCGCGCCTGCAGGATGTAGATCTTGCCGTCCTTGCCGTCCTTGCCCCACTCGATGTCCATCGGGCGGCCATAGTGCTTCTCGATGATCATCGCGTACCTGGCCAGCTCGGTCACGTCCTCGTCGGTGATCGAGTAGCGGTTGCGCAGCTCACCCGGCACGTCGACGGTCTTCACGCGGCCGGCTTCGCCCGGCTTGGTGAATTCCATCTTGATCAGCTTGGAGCCGATCGAGCGGCGGATGATCGGGTACTGGCCGGCTTGCAGCGTCGGCTTGAAGACGTAGAACTCGTCCGGGTTGACCGCGCCCTGCACCACCGTTTCGCCCAGGCCGTAGCTGGAGGTGATGAAGACCACGTCGGGGAAGCCGGATTCGGTATCGATGGTGAACATCACGCCCGAAGAGGCCAGGTCCGAACGCACCATGCGCTGGATGCCGGCCGACAGCGCCACCACGTCATGGGCAAAGCCCTTGTGCACGCGGTAGGAAATGGCACGGTCGTTGTACAGCGAGGCGAACACGTGCTTGATCTTGTCGAGCACGTCGTCGATGCCGCTGACGTTCAGGTAGGACTCTTGCTGGCCGGCGAACGAGGCGTCGGGCAGGTCTTCGGCTGTGGCCGACGAGCGCACCGCGAACGAGGCCTCGGCGCCTTCGCGCTCGGCCACGCGGGCGTAGGATTCACGGATTTCCTGTTCCAGCCGCGGCTGGAACGGCGCGGAGGCGACCCAGCCGCGGATCTCGGCACCGGCCTCTGCCAGGGCCTTGACGTCGTCGACGTTCAGGGTCTTCAGGCGCTGGGAAATGCGCTCGGTCAGGTTGTTGTGGGCAAGGAAGTCGCGGAAGGCGAGCGCGGTGGTGGCAAAGCCGCCGGGAACCCGGACGCCGGCTTCCGCCAGCTGGGAGATCATCTCGCCCAGCGACGAATTCTTGCCGCCGACGATTTCCACGTCAGCCATGCGCAACTGCTCGAACGGCAGCACATAGGCGCCGTTATCTGCCTGGTTAGTCATGAGAGCCTCAAAACAAAGTAGGAAACTTGTCGCGCATGCCCGGTATGTTCTTGGTGTTCTGTTCCCGGACTGATCGCTTGGCTAAGCAACCCCGAACTGGCGCTGCGGACCTAGGCGCTACGGCTCTCATCGCGCAGCGCACATTGTCGACAATTCCGGACCCGGTTTGTTGCACGGGTGGGCACCTTGCGGAATTGCTTAGCGAAAAGATCGCCGCTATTCTACCGTGCTGCGCCGCACTTTTCTGCGGAAGATTGAATCTATTTATTGCGCAATCCCCATGTCCTTGCCAGAAGTGCCCGGGGCGGCAATGTCCGCACCCCAGCCTGGAACGCAGCCTGAAGCCCCCGCCACCGCCACGACCCAGGCCGGCGAGCGCCCTGCGGTCCGCACCGTGTTTATCGTCTCGGATGGCACCGGCATCACGGCGGAGACGTTCAGCCACTCCATCCTGGCCCAGTTTGAAATGCGTTTCCGCAAGGTGCGCATGCCCTTCGTCGATACCCCGGAAAAAGCACATATCGCCGTCGGCAAGATCAATGAGGCATTCCACAACGAAGGCGTGCCGCCCATTGTTTTCACCACGCTGGTCAACCAGGAAGCGAACAAGGCACTGCGCCGCGCCAAGGCAATGATCCTGGACATGTTCCAGACCTTCATCGAGCCGCTTGAGAAAGAACTGGGCCTGAAGTCCACCCACGCCATCGGCCGCTTCCACCAGAATGCGGACACCGAGGCCTACAAGAACCGGATCGAGGCGATCAACTTCTCGCTGGCGCATGATGACGGCCAGTCACACAAGAACCTGGAAGAAGCCGATGTGATCCTGGTGGGCGTGTCGCGCAGCGGCAAGACCCCTACCAGCCTCTACCTGGCCATGCAATACGGGCTGAAGGCGGCCAATTACCCGCTGATCCCCGACGATTTCGAGCGCGGCCGGCTGCCATCGGCGTTGTATGCGTTCAAGCCGAAGATCTTCGGCCTGTCGATCGATCCGCAGCGCCTGACCGAGATCCGCAACGAGCGCCGCCCCGGCAGCAAGTATGCAGCGCTGGAAAACTGCCGTTATGAGGTCAACGAGGCCGAGGCAATGATGCGGCGCGAAGGCATCAAATGGCTCTCATCGACGCACAAATCCATTGAGGAAATCGCGACCACGATCCTGCAAGAGATCAAGGTCGATCGCGACAACTACTAAGCAAGAAAAGCGGCCGCTCAGGCCGCTTTCTTCTTGCTCCTGCCTGCGCATCCTCAGGCGGCGCGCCGCTGGCGCACTGCCTCGAACAGGCAGATGGCGGTCGCCGCCGCCACATTCAGTGATTCCAGCCCCCCCGGCTGCGGGATGCCCACCTTGCGCGTGACGTGCGCCATCCAGGCGTCGCTGACCCCCGCCCCCTCGTTGCCGACCACCCAGGCCACCGGCGCGCGCAGATCGGTATCGAATACCGCGGCATCCGCGTGCGACGAAGTCGCCAGCAGCGGCACCGCGAGGCGCGGCGCCAGCGACTCAAGCGTGCAGTGCTCGACGATATTCAGGTGAAAGTTGGCGCCCATGCCCGCACGCAGCGTCTTGACCGACCAGGCAAAGGCACAGCCGGTGGCAAGGAAGGCATGCTGGATGCCGGCGGCGGCGGCGCTACGCAGGATTGACCCGACATTGCCGGCATCCTGCACCCCGTCCAGGATGATGCAGTCTTGTTCGATCCGCGCCGGCAGGTGCCCGACCGGCGTCTCGATCACCAGCATCAGGTCGATGCCATTGACCACGCCGCTGATCTGCGTGAACAGTGCATCGGCCAGCACAACCACGCGCTCGGCCTCAATCAGCGCCAGCACCGGCGCCACCTCGGCGTGGTCGTAGTGCCGTTCCGACACCACGCAGGTGACGGGCTGGCCGCGCGCGGCCACATAGGCCTGCGCCAGGTGCACGCCGTCGAGCAGCGACTGCCCTGCCTTGCGGCGCTGGTGCGTGGAAGTGGCCAGGGCCTTCAGATGCTTGAAGAGCGCGTTGTCGCGCGAGGTGACGTGCTTCACGATGCGGGAATTGTCGGGATACGCCGGTTGCCCTTCAGGGCGCGACCGTGACCGATACCGAGGCGCTGGCCCCGGTGACTTCGATGACTTCGGTAACTTCGGTAACTTCGGCCACCGCGGTAAACATGGGCCGCTGCTCCAGCGCCTCGCGCACGGGCGCAAACGAACGGCGGTGGTGCGGCGTGGCGCCGAACTCAGCCAGCGCAGCCAGATGCTGCGGCGTGCCATAGCCGACGTGCGAATCGAAGCCGTACTGCGGATAGCGCTCGTGCAGCACCTTCAGCTCGCGGTCGCGCGCCACCTTGGCCAGGATCGACGCCGCCGAAATCGCCTTGACCAGCGCATCGCCCTTGACGATGGCTTCCACCGGGAATGCCACCTGCGGGCAGCGGTTGCCGTCGACCTGCACCAGGTCCGGCACGATGCCGCTGGCGGCCAGCCCCTGCACGGCACGCTGCATCGCCAGCATGCTGGCGTGCAGGATGTTGATCGTATCGATTTCCTCGACCGTGGCAAAGGCGATATGCCAGCCCAGCGCGCGTTCGCAGATCTTTTCGTAGAGCTGCTCGCGCTTGGCGGCAGTCAGGATCTTGGAATCGGCCAACCCGCGAATCGGACGCTTCGGGTCCAGTATCACCGCGGCGGCATAGACCGGGCCGGCCAGCGGGCCGCGGCCCGCTTCGTCAACGCCGCACAGGCGCTGCACGGCGGCAGCGGCTGGGGCGAGATCGAGGCCCATCTGGGGAGAAGCGGCATTGCGGCGCGCCATCAGACGGTCCCCCGGCTGTGCATCAGGTCCACCACCACATCGGCGGCCAGTTGCGCGGTATTGCACTTCAGCGTCTCGTGCATGCGGGTGAAATGCTCGTAGAGGAAGGCGGTGTTGCCCTCGTCGTTGAGCTGCAGCAGCGTTTCGCGGGCCAGCGCCTCGGGCGTGGCATCGTCCTGCAGCAGTTCCGGCACGACGAAGCGCCCTGAAAGGATATTAGGCAATCCCACGTACGGCAGGTAACCCTGCCGCTTCATGATCTGCGCGGTCAGCCAGGGCACCTTGTAGGAGATCACCATGGGCTTCTTGTACAGCGCCGCTTCCAGCGTAGCGGTGCCGCTGGCCAGCAGCACCACGTCGGCCGCTTCCATCGCCTGGTGCGACTTGCCGTCGACGATGGTCAGGCGCAGTTCGGGATACTGCGCATGCAGCGCTTCGATAATGGTGCGCAGCGGCGCGCTCGCCGTCGGCAGCACGAACGCCAGGTTCGGGTCCATGCGCTGCATTTGCGCCATCGCCGCAAAGAAGGTGGCGCCAAGGTTGCGCACCTCGGACTGGCGGCTGCCCGGCAGCACCGCCACCACCCGGTGCCCGGCGGGCAGGCCGAGCTCGGCGCGCGCACCGGCGACGTCAGGCACCATCGGAATCACATCGGCCAGCGGATGGCCCACGTAGGTCGCGGGAATGCCGGCCTTGGCGTAGATCTCCGGCTCGAACGGGAACAGGCACAGGATGTGGTCCACCGCGCGCGCGATGGTGCGAATGCGCCCGCCGCGCCAGGCCCAGATCGACGGGCTGACAAAATGCACCACCGGGATGCCGGCACGGCGCAGCGGCACTTCCAGGCCGAAATTGAAGTCCGGGGCGTCAACCCCGATAAAGCACTGCGGCGGATTGGCCAGCAGCCAGTCGCGCACCGCGCGCCGCGTGGCCAGGATCTCGCGCAGCGAGCCCAGGACCTCGACATAGCCGTTGACCGACAGTGTTTCCATCGGCCAGCGCGAGTTGAAGCCCTGCGCCATCATGCGCTTGCCGCCGATGCCGGCGTACTCGACCGTATCGCCCAGGCGGGACTGCAGCCCGCCCATCATCAACGATGCCAGCAGGTCGCCCGAGGCCTCGCCGGCCACCATGGCGATGGTGCCGCGCTTGTCCGCGGCGCTACCGTTGCCCGTGGGCAAGCCACCCCGAATTGCGGCGTCGACCATTGCGGCCCGGTCTCAGCGTACGATGCCGCGCTGGGTGGCGGCAAGGAAGTCGACAAACGCTTGCAGCGGCGCCGCCGTGCCTGCATCAGCCTGGCCCAGCAAGGCCGCGATCTCGTTGCGCGCCTCGTCGAAGCTGAGGTCGGACTTGTAAAGCAGCTTGTAGGCCTGGCGCAGCGCGGCGATCTGGCCCGCGTCGAAGCCGCGGCGGCGCAGCCCCTCGACATTGACGCCGTGCGGCGTGGCCTTGTTGCCACTCTTGTCGCTGGCGGCGATCACGAACGGCGGCACGTCCTGCACCAGCGCCGAGGCGCCGCCCAGCATCGCATGGGCGCCGATGCGCACGTACTGGTGCACGCCGCTCATGCCGCCCAGGATCGCCCAGTCGCCCACTTCCACATGGCCGGCAATCTGCGCGTTGCTGGAAAACACAGTGTGGTTGCCGACCGTGCAGTCATGCGCGATATGCACGTAGGCCATGATCCAGTTGTCGTTGCCGAGGCTGGTCAGGCCGCGGTCCTGTACCGTGCCGGTGTGGATCGTGGTGAATTCGCGAATGGTGTTGCGGTCGCCGATCTCGAGCCGGGTCGGCTCGTTGCGGTACTTCATGTCCTGTGGCACGCCGCCGACCGATGCGTAAGGGCCGATCGTGTTGCCCGCGCCGATCGTGGTGTAACCCTCGACCGTCGTATGCGAGCCGACCCGGGTGCCGCTGCCGATCCGCACGTTGGGGCCGACGATGGAGAATGGGCCGACGGTCACGTCGGATGCCAGCTCTGCTTTCGGGTCGACCAGCGCGGTGGGGTGGATTTGCGTCATACGTCCTGTCCTGTGGTGTGTCTGGTGAAGGATGGGCCAATGCGCGGGGCAAAGGTTCCCGTCCGGGCCGCTTGCCCCGTTGCATGGGGGCACGGCAGTCAGCCGGCGGCGGTGCCGCCGGCCGCGGGCGGCCTCACTCTGCCTGCTTCACGGTGCACATCAGCTCTGCCTCGCAGGCGACCTTGTCGTCCACCGTGGCGAATGCCTTGAACTTCCAGATGCCGCGGATATAGCGTTCGACCGTCACGTTCATGTGCAGCTGGTCACCCGGGTACACCACCTGTTTGAAGCGGGCCCCGTCGATGCCGACAAAGTAGTACAGCGCGTTTTCCTTGCGTTCCATGTCGGCGCCGAAGGTCAGCAGGCCGGCCGACTGCGCCAGCGCTTCCAGGATCATCACGCCAGGCATCACCGGATGGCCCGGGAAGTGGCCCTGGAAGAACGGCTCGTTCATGGTGACGTTCTTCAGCGTCTTGATGCGCTTCTGCGGATCGAACTCCAGCACGCGGTCGACCAGCAGCATCGGATATCGATGCGGCAGCAGCTTGAGGATCTTGCGAATGTCGATGTCGGCTGCGGTCATGATGATTTCTCTTAGTCTTGTGAGGGTTGGGACCCGGCGGCCTGGCCGCGCAGGCGGCGTTCCAGCGCCACCACCCGTTCGCGCAGCCTGGTCAGGCCGCGCACGATGGCTGCATTGCGTTCCCACTCGCCGTGCGGCAGGAACGGGAAGACGCTGGTGAAATGCCCCCCGGGCTTGGTAATGGATTTGGTGATCGAGGTGCCGCCCGACACGGTGGTGCGGTCGGCAATATTCAGGTGGCCGGAAAAATTGGCCGCCCCGCCGATCACGCAGAAGCGCCCGATGTGCGTGCTGCCCGATACCGCGGCGCAGCCTGCAATGACCGTATGGGCTCCGACACGCACGTTATGCGCGATCTGGACCTGGTTGTCGATCTTGCAGCCGTCTTCGATCACGGTGTCGGCCATGGCGCCGCGGTCGATTGCCGTATTGGCGCCGACCTCCACGTCATTGCCCAGCACCGCGCGTCCCGTTTGCGGGATCTTTACGTATTCCACGCCGGTTGCGCTGATGTCCGGGGCAAAGCCGAAGCCGTCCGCGCCGATCACCACGCCGCTGTGCAGAATGGCGCGGGCGCCGACCACGCAATGGTGGTAGACCGTAACATTGGCATAGAGCAGCGAATCGTCGCGGATCTCTGCCTGCGCGCCGACATAGCCGTTGGCCAGGATGCGCACGCGCTCGCCCAGGCGCGCGCCGCGCTCGATGACCACGTTGGGGCCGATGTAGCACGAAGCCGGCACCACCGCATCAGGCGCCACGGTCGCGCGCGGATCAATGCCGGTGCGGGTATCGGTATTGGCCGCGCTGTCGAAACGCTGCGCCACGCGGGCAAAGCAGACATAGGGATTGCGCGCCACCAGCCAGTTGCGGCCGTCCGCCCTGCCCTCGGCGCGAACGCGCTCGAGGTCGGCTGCCGAGACAATCACGGCGCCGGCCTGCGAATCCAGCGCCTGCTGCAGGTAGAGCGGATTGGACAGGAACGAGAGCTCGCCCGGTCCGGCCTGGTCCAGGGGAGCCAGGCCGACGATCGCCAGGTCGGGGTCACCCACAACCTGCGCGCCGTTCTCGGTGGCGAGCTGACCCAGTGTGGGTGTCTGCATGGCGGTACTTCCTAAAAAAACGAAAGACGAAAGAACGTGAGAACCGGTGCGGCTTAGCGGGCGCCGGCGTTCAGCGCCTTCATCACGTCGTCGGTGATGTCGATGCGCGGATTCACGTACACCGCTTCCTGCACGATCAGGTCGTACTTGCGCTGCTCGGCCAGCTGGCGGATCACGCGGTTGGCGCGCTCCAGCACCTGTGCCAGTTCTTCATTGCGGCGCTGGTTCAGGTCCTCGCGGAACTCGCGCTGCTTGCGCTGGAACTCGCGGTCCATGTCAGCCACTTCGCGCTGGCGGCGCTGGCGGTCGGAGTCGGCCAGTACCGCCGTGTCCTTGTCGAGCTTGTCGGCCATGCCCTTGATCTTCTGGGCCATGTCCTGCAGCTCGCGGTCGCGCTTGGAGAATTCCTGCTCCAGCTTGACCTGGGCAGCCTTGGCCGGCTGCGAGTCACGCAGGATGCGTTCGGAGTTCACGGCGGCAATGCGCGTCGCCTCCTGGGCCGAGGCCGGCACCGCGGCGCAGATGGCAGCCGTGGCGAGCGCGGCGGCGCCCAGGGATTTGACCAGTTTGGATGTTGTAGTCATATAAAACAGATCCTTTATCAGAATCAGAATGCCGTGCCGATCTGGAACTGGAAGCGCTGGACCTTGTCATTGGTGTCGCGATTGAGCGGGAAGCCCATGCTGATCTTCAGCGGACCAATCGGCGACAACCACGACATGCCAAAGCCAGTCGAGTACTTCAGCTCGCTGAAGCTCAGCGGCTGACCTTCCTGGTAGACATTACCGAAGTCAAAGAACGTGAACAGGCGCAGCGTGCGGTCCACGCCCGAGCCCGGCAGCGGGAAGATGAACTCGACGTTGCCGATCATCTTCGAGGCACCGCCCACAGGGTTGCCGTTCTGGTCCTTCGGGCCCAGCGTGCTGGTCTGGTAGCCGCGCACCGAGCCGATACCGCCGGCGTAGAAGTACTTGAACACCGGGAACGGCGTGTTGCCGTAGCCGTGGCCGTAAGCGACTTCGCCGTTCAGTGCCAGCGTGAAGGACTTCGAGATCGGATAGAAGTACTGCTGCTGCACGCTGGCGCGGTAGTACTGCGTATCGCCGCCCGGCAGGCCGACTTCCAGGTTGGCCTGGGTGTACGGGCCCTTGGTCGGCACCAGCGCGCTGTCGCGACGGTCGCGCGCCCAGCCGATGGTGAACGGGAAGTTGTTGATGCCGTCGCCGCTCTGCTTGCCGATCTTGTTAAGCCAGTCGGTGTACTGGGCCGGCGTGTTGACCGAGGTATAAACCTGGGTCCGTTCATAGCCGATGCCGAAGAACACCGTATCGACTTCCGAGAACGGCACGCCGAACTTGAAGCCACCGCCGGCGGACACGATCTTGTAGTCCTGGTCGCCGGTGTAGTACAGCGGACGCGACGTACGGTAGTAAATGTCGGTCGAGCGGCTGATGCCGTCCACCGTGAAATACGGGTCGTACTGCGTCAGCGCGATGGTACGGAACGACTTGGCCGTGTTCACGTCCAGGCCCAGGCTGGTGCCGGAGCCGAACACGTTGTCCTGGCGCAGGCCGGCCTGCAGCACCAGCTTGTCGGTGGACGAGAAGCCCACACCCAGGCTGATCTGGCCGGTCGGCTTTTCCGTCACGTTGACGTTCACATCGACCTGGTCAGGCGCGCCCGGCACGTCTTCGGTGGTGATGTTGGTGTCGGTGAAGTAGCCGGTACGGTTGATACGGGCTTGCGACTGCGTCAGCTTCTCGCTGTCGAACCACGAGCTTTCCATCTGGCGCATCTCGCGGCGCACCACTTCGTCGCGGGTCTTGCTGTTGCCCACCACGTTGACGCGGCGCACGTAGACGCGGCGGCCGGGGTCGACCATCAGGGTCAGCGCGACTTCACGCTTTTCCTTGTCGATCTGCGGTTGCGGGTTGATGGTGGTGAACGCGTAGCCGTAGGTGCCCAGCAGGTCGGTGATGGCCTTGGTGCTCTGCGTCAGCTTCTCGGACGAGAAAATATCGCCCTTCTTCAGCTGCAGCAGTTTTTCCATTTCCTCCTGCTTGCCGAGCAGCTCGCCCGCCAGGCGCACGTCGGACACCTTGTACTGGTCGCCTTCCTTGATGTTCAGCGTCAGGAAGATGTCCTTCTTGTCCGGCGTGATCGACACCTGGGTCGACTCGATCGCGAACTCCAGGTAGCCGCGGTTCAGGTAGAACGAGCGCAGCGCTTCCAGGTCGGCGGTCAGCTTCTGCTTCGAATACAGGTCGTTCTTGGTGTACCAGGACAGCCAGTTCGGCGTGGACAGCTGCATCTCGTCGCGCAGCGTGCCTTCCTTGAAAGCCTTGTTGCCGACGATATTGATCTGGCGGATCTTGGCGACCGGGCCTTCTTCCACGTTGAACACGACCGAGACGCGGTTGCGGTCCACCGGCGTGATCGTGGTCTGCACGTCGGCCGCATAGTAGCCGCGCGCGACGTACTGGCGCTTGAGCTCCTGCTCGGCCTTGTCGATCAGTGCCTTGTCGTAGTAACGGGCTTCGGCCACGCCAACGGCACGCAGCGAACGGCGCAGCGTGTCCTTGTCGAATTCCTTGATGCCGACGAATTCGAGCTGCGAGATCGCCGGCCGCTCTTCGACCTGGACCACCAGCACGCCTTCCTCGGCGCGGATCTGCACGTCCTTGAAGAAGCCGGTATTGTAGAGGGCACGGATGGCGTCGGCGCCCTTGTCATCGGTGAAGGTTTCACCGACGCGCACCGGCAGGTAGCCAAACACGGTACCCGGCTCGACGCGTTGCAGGCCCTCAACGCGGATGTCCCTGACGACGAACGGATCGGCAGCCCAGCCCGCCGGGCTCCAGGCTGCAATAACGGCACTCGCCAGCAAGCCCAGCGAAATGCGCTTATGTCTGATCAATGTTGATCCCCTCTTTGATTCCATCCAGGATTGCGCTCCGATGCCTTATTGGACTGCGCCTGGCAAATGGCGTCCCTGGCGACGGTGCCCGACGACACCACCGCCCCCTTGCCGACACACGTTTCTAGCCGTTCGCCAGAAACATTCGGCTGACGTCATTGAACAAAGCGAGCGAAGTCAGGAGCAAGATGCAGGCGATGCCAACCTTCTGCAGCATTGCCTGCCAGTGGTCTGGGACGGGCCGGCCAGTCAAAAATTCCACGCAATAATACAGCAAATGCCCCCCATCCAGAACCGGAATGGGTAACAAATTGAGTACACCAAGGCTTACGCTGACCAGTGCGAGGAAGCTGACAAAGGCCTGCAGGCCAAGGTTTGCGGCACGCCCCGCGTAATCCGCCACAGTCAGCGGACCGCTCAGGTTCTGCAGCGAAGCCTGCCCCACCAGCATCTTGCCCAGCAGCTTTAGCGAGAGCGCGCTGGTGTCCCAGACCTGGCCGGCCGCGCGCGCCAGCGCCTGGTCCGGCCGGTAGCGCACGGTTTCCATCTGCACCGCCTGGCTGAGCGCCGCGCCGAGCTTGCCCGCCGGCGCCGGGGTGGCGCCGCTCGCATCCCTGGCGCCATCGCGCGCCACGGCGGTGTCGAGCGTCACCGGCACGTCCAGGCGCTTGCCGTCGCGCTCGATGCCCAGTGTCACGGTCTGGCCGGGCTGGCTGCGCACCGCCTTGATCAGTGCGCTGGCCTGCGTGAGCGGGCTGCCCTGCCAGGCAACGATGCGGTCGTCCCGTTTCAGCCCGGCGCGCTCGGCGGCCGAGTCCGGCAGCACCTCGGTAATCGTCACCGGCCCGCCTTTCAGGTTCAGGCCCAGCGTGGCCAGCGGATCCTGCTCGGGATTGCCGCCGGTATTGGGCAGGCGCGGCAGCGTCACGTCGCGCTCTGCCCCGTCGGCGCCACGCACGCGCAGCACGGCGCGCACATCGCCAAAGCCCTCGGCGAATACGGCCATGCGCAGGTCATTCCAGGAGCGCACCGCTTCGGTATGGCCATTGGCGGTCAGCGACAGCACCCGGTCACCTTCGCGCACGCCGGCCTGCGCCGCCGTGGTGCCGGCCGCGGGCGCGGCCACCACCGGCACGGGCTCGCGCATGCCGCCGGCAAAGAGCGCGAAATACAGCACGATTGCCAGCGCAAAATTGGCCAGCGGGCCAGCTGCCACGATCACGAAGCGCTTGCCGACCGGCTGGCGGTTGAAAGCCCGCGGCAGATCGGCCGGGTCGATCGGCGTATCGCGCTCGGGGTCGACCTCGCGCTCGTCCAGCATCTTGACGTAGCCGCCCAGCGGGATCGCCGCCACCGTCCATTCAGTCCGGTCGCGGCTTTTCGAAATCCAGCGCAACAAGGGTCGCCCGAAGCCGATCGAGAAACGCAGCACCTTCACGCCGCAGGCGCGCGCGGCGAGGTAGTGCCCCATTTCGTGCACATAGATCAGCACGCACAGGGCAACGATGAAAGCGAGTACGGTTTGCATGGCGTCGGGACGTCGGTAACGATGGCTGGACTGGCGCGCCGGTCCCCAGGAAACCCGGGGCCGCCGCAGCCGCTATTGTCGCAGATGCGGAAAGCCGCCCCGCCGGATCAGCGCTTTGCAGCCAGGGCGGCCACGCCAGCGCGTGCCGCCTCGCGCGCCAGCGCGTCGGCTGACAGCACCGCTTCGAGCGAGTCGGCAGGCCCTTGAGGTGCCGCCTCAAGCACCTGTGCCACGATGCCGGCAATGTCCGTGAAGCGCACTTTACCGCCCAGGAATGCCTCGACCGCCACCTCGTTGGCCGCATTGAGGGCCGCCGGCGCCACACCGCCAGCGCGCAGTGCATCGAAGGCCAGGCCCAGGCACGGGAAGCGCACCAGGTCCGGCTTCTCGAAGTGCAGGCCTGCGGCCACCGTCAGATCGAGCGGCTTCACGCCCGCATCGATCCGTTCCGGATAGGCCAGGCCATAGGCAATCGGCGTGCGCATGTCCGGGTTGCCCAGCTGCGCCAGCACCGAACCATCGGTGTAAGCCACCATCGAATGCACGATGCTCTGCGGATGGATCAGTACCTCGATGCGCTCGGCGGGGGCGCCGAACAGCCAGTGCGCCTCGATGACCTCGAGGCCCTTGTTCATCATGGTGGCGGAGTCGACCGAGATCTTGCGGCCCATGACCCAGTTGGGATGGGCGCAGGCCTGGTCGGGGGAAATATCGTGCAGCGTGGCCGGGTCGCGCGTGCGGAACGGCCCGCCCGACGCGGTCAGCAGCACCTTGGCGACACCCCGGCCATAGCGCGGATCGTCGGCCGGCAGGCACTGGAAGATGGCATTGTGCTCGCTGTCGATCGGCAGCAGCGTGGCGCCGTGCTCGCGCACCGCATCCATGAAGATGCGCCCGGACATCACCAGCGCTTCCTTGTTGGCCAGCAGCACGCGCTTGCCGGCACGTGCCGCCGCCAGCGTCGGGCGCAGGCCTGCGGCGCCGACGATGGCGGCCATCACCGCGTCGGTCTGCGCATCGGCGGCCACGGATTCGAGCGCGGCTTCGCCGTGGCTGACCTCGGTCTTCACGCCGGCATCGCGCAGCAGTGTTGCCAGTTCGCCCGCTGCCTCAGCGGTCCCCACCACGGCGTGGGCCGGGCGGAATTCGATGCACTGGTCAGCCAGCTTGCGCACTTGCCGGTGGGCGGTCAGCGCATGCACCGCATAGCGGTCGGCATGGCGCCTGATGACGTCGAGCGTGCTTTCGCCAATGGAGCCGGTGGCGCCCAGGATGGTAATGCGATGCATAGCAGACGGCTTCAGAGAAAAATCAGCATCAGGGCCGCCAGCGGGAACACTGGCAGCAAGGCGTCGATGCGGTCCAGCACGCCGCCATGGCCGGGCAGCAACCGGCTGCTGTCCTTCTTGCCGACCTGGCGCTTGAGCAGCGATTCGAACAGGTCGCCGACCACGCTCGCCGCGACCAGCAGCGTGGTCAGCACGGCCACGTAGGCCAGGCCGCCACGGTCGCCCATCATGGAGAACCACGTCGGTGCAAACGCATGGGTGGCGGCGAGCGCCAGGCCGATCACCAGCGCCAGCAGCCAGCCGCCGATAGCGCCTTCCCAGGACTTGCCCGGGCTGATGCCAGGCGCCAGCTTGCGCCGGCCGATGGCCTTGCCGGTGAAATATGCGCCGATATCGGCCGCCCACACCAGCACGGCCGCGGTCAGCAGCACGCCGATGCCGGCGCCGCGCAGGATCATGGTGGCATGGGCGAATGCGGGCAGCATCACCAGCCCCAGCACCGCGCCCAGGGCGGTAAACGACGGCGTCGCGGTACGCACGCCGCGCGCCAGCAGCACCACCGCGAAGCCCCAGCAGACCACCGCGGCTTCTAGCAGCCAGGTGGTGGCGTGGCGCAGCGGCAGGTCATGCCAGGCAATGACCACGATCAGGCACGCCAGCGCATAGACGTAGGGCCACGGCCCGCCCAGCCCGATCAGGCGGCCGAACTCCCAGCCGGCCAGCAGCACGATCAAGGCCACCAGCCCGGCCAGAGCCGCGGGCGGCGCCAGGAACAGGATTGGCAGGATCAGCAGCAACAGGCACAGGGCGGTGATGACGCGGGTGAGGAGCATGCGCTGCGGTCCCGTGAGAGGTTGGAGTTGCCAGGGTCAGGCCGTACCCGATAGTCCCTGGGCGACCAGCTGTGCGCTGGTGCGGCCGAAACGGCGTTCGCGCTGGCGGTACGAGGCGAAGGCCTTGTCCAGTTCGGCGGCGTCGAAATCCGGCCAGAAAACGTCGGTGAAATACAGCTCGGAATATGCCAGCTGCCACAGCAGGAAGTTGCTGATGCGCTGTTCGCCGCCAGTGCGGATGAAGAGATCCGGCTCCGGCGCATAGGCCATCGCCAGGTGCGGCGCCAGCACCGATTCGTCGATCGAGGCCGGGTCGAGCATGGGCGAGCGCGCCAGCATCTTGCGCATGGCCTGCAGCAGGTCCCAGCGGCCGCCGTAGTTGGCGGCGATGGTCACGGTCAGGCCGGTGTTGCCGGCCGTGCGCGCCTCGGCATCGCTGATCAGCCGCTGGATGCGGGGGCTGAAGCGGTCCAGGTCGCCCACCACCCGCAACCGGATGTTGTTGGCGTGCATCTTCACCACCTCGCGCCGCAGGGCCATCATGAACAGCCGCATCAGGAACGAGACCTCGTCCGCCGGGCGCCGCCAGTTCTCGGAACTGAAGGCAAACAGCGTCAGGAACTGCACGCCGCGGGCGGCGCTGGCTTCCACCACCGCGCGCACCGCGTCCAGCCCCCGGGTATGCCCGGCAACGCGCGGCAGGTGCCGCTGGGTCGCCCAGCGGCCATTGCCGTCCATGATGATGGCAACGTGGCGGGGGACGTAGGAAGTATCGGGTACGTCGAGCGTTGAACTGATGTGCTGCATGATGGCAGACGGTCGTTGACTGCCCCGGCCATGCCGGGACGGGGTCAGACCGTCATGATCTCCTTCTCTTTCTCGGCGACCATCTTGTCGATCTCGGCCACGAATTTGTCGGTCAGCTTCTGCACTTCGTCCTGGCCGCGGCGCTCGTCGTCCTCGGAGATGGTCTTGTCCTTGACCAGCTTCTTGAACTGCTCGTTGGCATCGCGGCGCAGGTTGCGCACGGCAATCTTGGCGCCCTCGGCCTCGCCCTTGACGACCTTGGTCAGCTCCTTGCGGCGCTCCTCGGTCAGTGCGGGCATCGGCACGCGGATCACTTCACCCATGGTGGCCGGGTTCAGGCCCAGGTCGCAGTCGCGGATGGCCTTCTCGACCGCGCCTACCATCTTCTTTTCCCAGGGCTGCACCGTGATGGTACGCGCATCGGCCAGGCCGATCGCCGCGACCTGGCTGATCGGCACCATCGAGCCGTAGTAATCCACCTGAACGTGGTCGAGCAGGCCGGTGTGGGCACGGCCGGTGCGGATCTTCGCCAGATCGGCCTTGAAGGCTTCGATCGACTTCTGCATTTTTTGCTCGACGCTCTTCTTTGTGTCGGCGACGCTCATTTTTACCTCCGGAAATCAGCCAACCATGATCCCCTGGCGGGGATCGGAAATGAATCATTCTACTCTTAGCCCGGCCGGACACCAGCGTTGCAGCGCGGCATCCGGCGCCGGATTCACACGTGCACCAGGGTACCCTCGTCCTCGCCCAAGATCACCCGCTTGAGCGCGCCCGGCTTGACGATCGAGAACACCTTGATCGGCAGCTTCTGGTCACGGCACAGCGCGAAGGCGGTGGCGTCCATCACCTGCAGGTTGCGGGAGATGGCCTCGTCGAAGGTGATGGTGGTGTAGCGCGTGGCGCTGGGGTCCTTCTTCGGGTCGGCGGTATACACGCCATCGACCTTGGTGGCCTTCAGCACGATTTCAGCCCCGATCTCCGCGCCGCGCAGCGCGGCCGCGGTGTCGGTGGTAAAGAAGGGGTTGCCGGTGCCGGCGGCGAAGATCACCACCTTGCCCTCTTCCAGCTGGCGGATTGCGCGCGGGCGGATATAGGGCTCAACCACCTGGTCCATGCGCAGCGCGGATTGCACGCGGCCTTCGATATTGGCGTGGCGCATTGCGTCCTGCAGCGCCAGGGCGTTCATCATGGTGGCCAGCATGCCCATGTAGTCAGCCGTGGCGCGGTCCATGCCGGCGGCACCGCCGGCGACGCCGCGGAAGATGTTGCCGCCGCCGATGACCACCGCGACCTGCACGCCGAGCTTCACGATCTCGGCAATGTCGTTCACCATCGCCTCGATGGTGGAGCGGTTGATGCCGAAGGCATCGTCACCCATCAGGGCCTCACCGGACAGTTTCAGAAGGACGCGCTTGTAGGCTGGCATGTTCACCCTCGGACAGGAGCAAATCGCTCGGTTGAGACGATCTTGAGATGTATTGTTTTTGGCACCGTCGGCGCGGGTCGTCGCGCCGACGGCGGAAGAAAGCCGGTTTTCGGGGTGCCCCGGCCAGTACGGACGGACCACCACGAAAACTGACTGCTGCAGTGCAACGCGACATGGGCCGCGCGGCACTACTTATGCAGAGGGGCACCTTGCGGCGCCCCTGCGGCATTATAGGCGCCCGGACCGGCCCAGCTGGGCCATCCGCGGCGCCCCGGACATCAGCCCTTCTGGGCAGCGGCCACCTGGGCGGCCACTTCAGCGGCGAAGTCGTCCTGCTTCTTCTCGATGCCTTCGCCCACGACATAGAGCGTGAAGCCCTTGACGGTCGTGTTGGCGGCCTTCAGCATCTGCTCAACCGTCTGCTTGTCGTTCTTCACGAACGGCTGGTTGAACAGCGAGACTTCCTTCAGGTACTTCTGCACCGAACCCTCGACCATCTTGGCGACGATTTCGGCCGGCTTGCCCGACTCGGCAGCCTTCTGCTCGGCAATGCTGCGCTCCTTGGCGATCAGGTCGGCGGGGACCTGCTCGGCGGACAGCGACACCGGCTTCATGGCGGCCACGTGCATGGCCACGTCCTTGGCGGCGGCTTCGTCGCCATCGAACTCGACCATCACGCCGATGCGGGTGCCGTGCAGGTACGAAACCAGCTTGCCGCCGTTGGCGTAGCGGGCAAAGCGGCGGACCGTCAGGTTCTCGCCGATCTTGCCGATCAGGGCCGTGCGGGTGGCTTCAACGCTCACGCCGTCGATTTCCAGCGCCGACAGGGCGGCCACGTCGGCCGGGTTCTGCTTGGCGATCAGTTCGGCAACCTTGGCCGAGAAAGCCAGGAAGTCGTCATTCTTGGAGACGAAATCGGTCTCGCAGTTCAGTTCGACCAGCACGCCGGTGGTGCCGTCGATGAACGATGCGACCACGCCTTCAGCGGTCACGCGCGACGCGGCCTTGCTGGCCTTGTTGCCCAGCTTGACGCGCAGCAGCTCTTCGGCCTTGTCCAGGTCGCCGTCGGCCTCGGTCAGGGCCTTCTTGCATTCCATCATCGGCGCGTCGGTCTTCGCGCGCAGTTCTGCAACCATGCTTGCGGTAATTGCCGCCATTTGTCACTCCTTGAATGGTTCACGCCGGCTGCCGGCAGTCGCCTGCGGCACCCGGTCGGTGGGTCTACAGCACACCCGCGGCAGATACTGCCTGCGGCGGATGACAACAATTCAAATTCAAAAAAAGGGGGCGCCAGATGTGCCCCCTTTTTTATTGCCCTTCTTGCCCGGCTGCCGGCGTACCCCGGCTTTCGCCTTGCGCGCAGCCCGTGGTGACGGGCCGCAAGCGTTGCCTGTCTGTCGTGCGGTGACGATGCGCGCTAGCGGGTTCCTTTCCGGCAATCAGGCGGCGGGCAATCAGCCTTCCTGCACTTCGACGAATTCGTCGTCGCCGCCGCGCGCGGCCTCGACCACTTCCTGCACGGCGTTGGCACGGCCTTCCAGGATCGCGTCAGCCACGCCGCGCACGTACAGGGCCACGGCCTTGCTCGAGTCGTCGTTGCCCGGGATCACGTAGTCGATGCCTTCCGGCGAGTGGTTGGTGTCAACCACGCCGATCACCGGCACGCCCAGCTTGTTGGCTTCGGTCACGGCAATCTTGTGGTAGCCGACGTCGACCACGAAGATCGCGTCCGGCACGCCGCCCATGTCCTTGATGCCGCCGATCGACTTTTCCAGCTTCAGCATCTCGCGCTCGAACATCAGCGCTTCCTTCTTGCTCATGGTTTCCAGCGCGCCGGCTTCCTTGGCGGCTTCCATGTCCTTCAGGCGCTTGATCGAGATCTTGACCGTCTTGAAGTTGGTCAGCATGCCGCCGAGCCAGCGGGCGTCGACGTAGGGCATGCCGGCACGGCCAGCTTCTTCAGCCAGGATTTCGCGCGACTGGCGCTTGGTGCCCACGAAAAGGACGGTGCCGCGATTGGCTGCCAGCTGACGCACGTACTTCATTGCGTCCTGGAACATCGGCAACGTCTTTTCGAGGTTGATGATGTGGATCTTGTTGCGATGGCCGAAGATGAAGGGGGCCATCTTCGGGTTCCAGAAGCGGGTCTGGTGGCCGAAGTGGCAACCGGCTTCCAGCATTTCGCGCATGGTAACGGACATGTAAATCTCCAAAGGGTTAGGTCTGAAGCCCGCCCCGACATTCCTGAAAAGGAACACCCCGGATAGGCGGGCCAGCGATTTCAAACAACGGCAGGAATATCCTGCAAAATTCCGAGCCTGGCGCGCGCAATGCTGCGCCGCAACCAAGTCAGCCCGCTATTGTAGCAATAAAAGTGCGGCCCGCTCAAGCCGCCCGGTGCCCTGACGGCCTGTGGACTCAGCCCAGGACGGCCGCACACAGGCTGCGATCTGGTCCCGATGGTGCGATAATCCCACATTGATCTTTCGATTCCGGCGCGGCCAGTGGCCTCGCCATCACTTTCTGGCGACGCAGCATGAGCATTTACCTGAACACCGCCGAAGACATCGCCCAGATGCGCGTGGCTTGCCGCCTTGCCTCCGAAGTCCTCGACTACATCACGCCCTTTGTCCAGCCGGGCGTTACCACCGGCGAGCTGGATCGCCTGTGCCACGCCTATATGCGTGACGTGCAAGGCACCGTGCCGGCGCCACTGAACTACGCCCCGCCCGGCTACCCGCCCTTCCCCGGCGCGATCTGCACCTCGGTCAACGACGTGATCTGCCACGGCATCCCGGGCGACCGGGTGCTCAAGGGCGGCGATGCCATCAACCTGGACATCACCGTCATCACCAAGGAAGGCTACTACGGCGACACCAGCCGCATGTTCATCGCCGGCGAGGGCTCGATCCTGGCCAAGCGCCTGGCGCAAGTGACCTATGAATGCATGTGGAAGGGTATCGCGCAGGTTCGCCACGGCGCCCGCCTAGGCGACATCGGCCACGCCATCCAGGTGCACGCCGAAGCCGCCGGCTACAGCGTGGTGCGCGAGTACTGCGGCCATGGCATCGGCAAGAACTTCCACGAAGACCCGCAGATCCTGCACTACGGCCGCCCGGGCACCGGCGCCGAGATCAAGGCCGGCATGATCTTCACCGTGGAGCCGATGATCAACGCCGGCAAGCGCGATATCCGCACCATGCCCGACCAGTGGACGGTCAAGACCCGCGACCGCAGCCTGTCGGCGCAGTGGGAGCACACCGTGCTGGTCACGGAAACCGGCTACGAGGTCCTGACGGTATCCGCCGGGACCCCGGCCCCGCCGGCCTTTATCACCGATTCCGTCGCGGCCTGAGGCCGCACTGTAGCCAGGGGCGCCTGACCGGGCGCCTTTCTTTTTCCAGCCGTGCCCACCAACCCGCTCCTCGAGCCTGCCATCTCCATGGACACCACGCCGGAACTGCTGCTTGCCGCGCGCGTGCGCGACAAGCTCAAAGCCGACAAGCAGGCGCTGTTTGCCGACTTCAACGCCAGCGCCAATGTCGGCACGCTGATCACGCGGCTGCGCCGCGCCGTCGACGCCGCGCTGGTGGAAGCCTGGCGCGGCCTCGGAATGCCCGCCGGCGCAGCGCTGGTGGCGGTGGGCGGCTATGGCCGCGGCGAGCTGCTGCCATACTCCGACGTCGACGTGCTGCTGTTGCTGCCCGCCGAGCCCGACCAGGACACCACCGGGCGCCTGGAGCGTTTTATCGGCCTGTGCTGGGACCTTGGGCTGGAGATCGGCTCTTCGGTGCGCACGGTGGGCGATTGCATCCGCGAGTCGCGCCAGGACGTCACTATCCAGACCTCGCTACTGGAAGCGCGGCTGTTGACCGGCAGCCGCAAGCTGTTCGAGTCGATGCGTACGCGCTACCTCGCCGACCTGGACCCGGCCGCGTTCTTCCAGGCCAAGCTGCTGGAAATGCGCCAGCGCCACGCCAAATACCAGGACACGCCCTACGCGCTCGAGCCCAACTGCAAGGAAAGCCCGGGCGGCCTGCGCGACCTGCAGGTGATCCTGTGGATGACCAAGGCGGCGGGCCTGGGCGACAGCTGGAAAGAACTGTTCGAGCGCGGCCTGCTGACACAGCGCGAAGCGCAGGAGCTGGCGCGCAACGAGCGCCTGCTCAAGACGATCCGCGCGCGCCTGCACCTGGTGGCTGGCCGGCGCCAGGACGTGCTGGTATTCGACCTGCAGACCGCGCTGGCGGAGTCCTTCGGCTATCGCCAGACCACCAACAAGCGCGCCAGCGAACAACTGATGCGCCGCTACTACTGGGCGGCCAAGGCGGTCACGCAGCTCAACAGCGTGCTGCTGCTGAACATCGAGGCGATGCTGTTCCCGAGCGAGTCTCAGGTGACGCGCGTGCTCAACGAGCGCTTTGTCGAGCGCCAGGGCATGCTGGAGATCACCAGCGACGACGTCTATGAACGCGACCCGCACGCGATCCTGGAAACTTTCCTGCTATACCAGCGCACGCCCGGCGTGAAAGGCCTGTCGCCGCGCACGCTGCGCGGGCTGTACAACGCACGCACCGTGATGAACGCGGGCTGGCGCAACGATCCGGAAAACCGCCGCCTGTTCCTGGCCATCATGCAGGAGCCGCAGGGCATCACCCACGCGCTGCGCCTGATGAACCAGACCAGCGTGCTGGGCCGCTACCTGATCAACTTCCGGCGCATCGTCGGCCAGATGCAGCACGACCTGTTCCACGTCTACACCGTGGACCAGCACATCCTGATGGTGGTGCGCAACATGCGCCGCTTCGCCATCGTCGAGCACACCCACGAGTTCCCGTTCTGCAGCCAGCTGATGGCCAGCTTCGACAAGCCGTGGGTGCTGTGGGTGGCAGCGCTGTTCCACGACATCGCCAAGGGCCGCGGCGGCGACCACTCAACGCTAGGCACCGTAGATGCGCGCCGCTTCTGCAAGCAGCACGGCATTGCGCGCGAAGACGCCGACCTGATCTGCTGGCTGGTCGAGCACCACCTGACCATGAGCCACGTGGCGCAGAAGCAGGACCTGACCGATCCCGACGTGATCCACGCCTTTGCCCGCGTGGTCGGCAGCGAACGCTACCTGACCGCGCTCTACCTGCTGACCGTGGCCGACATCCGCGGCACCAGCCCCAAGGTATGGAACGCGTGGAAGGGCAAGCTGCTGGAAGACCTGTACCACATCACGCTGCGCGTGCTGGGCGGCGCGCGCGTGGACTCACATTCGCTGTGGTCGCAGCGCAAGGAGGACACCATCTCCGAGCTGCGCCTGAAGGCCTTCGACCCGGCGCTGGGCAAGTCCCTGTGGGCGCAGCTCGACGTGGCCTTCTTCCTGCGCCACGATTCGCACGATATCGCCTGGCTCACGCGCCACCTGTACAACAAGGTGGACAGCCCCACGCCGGTGGTCAAGGCACGCGTCTCCCCCGCCGGCGAAGGCCTGCAGGTGGCGGTCTACGTCAAGGACCAGCCCGACCTGTTCGCGCGCATCTGCGGCTACTTCGAGCGCAAGGCGTTCTCGATCCAGGACGCCAAGATCCACACCACGCGCCACGGCTACGCGCTGGACACGTTCCAGGTCACCGACCCCGGCATGGCCGGCGACGGCGGCAGCTACCGCGACATCATCGCGCTGGTCGAGCACGAACTGTGCGAGCGGCTGCGCCTGCAAGGCGCACTGCCCGAACCCGCGCAGGGACGGCTGTCGCGCCAGTCGCGCAGCTTCCCGATCAAGCCGCGCGTCGACCTGCGCCCGGACGAGCGCGGCCAGTATTACCTGCTGTCGCTGTCCGCCAACGACCGCACCGGCCTGCTGTACGCCATCGCCCGCGTACTGGCACGGCATCGCGTATCCGTCCACACGGCACGCATCAACACCCTGGGCGAACGCGTCGAAGACGTGTTCCTGGTCGACGGCAGCCGCCTGGCCGCCGACAACCGATTGCAGATTCAGCTTGAACAGGACTTGCTCGCCGCCCTCGCCATCTGAGGCGGGCGGGCAGCATCAACATATGACCGACAGCAATTCGCCGAAGCGCAAGACGCTAGGTATCAAGGCCGCCAGCGACACCGGCACGGCCGCGCGCAAGACCGGCACCCGCCCCGTGCGCGTGTCCGACCTGAACCGCAAGCGCGTGCAAGCCGTCTCCGAAGGCATCAAGCGCGCCCAGGAGCGCGCCGGCGGCAAGACCGGCGGCCGTCCGGCCCAGGGCGAACCGCAGGCCGGCGCAGCCCAACCGCGCAAGCCCCGCGCGCCGCGTCCCGCTGACGGCGAACGCCAGGCACGCCCGCGCCGCCCGGAAGGTGGCGAGGCGCGTCCGCGCCGCTTCGGCGATGACGAAAGCCGTCCCCGCCGTTATGGCGACGACCGGGGCGAGGCACGTCCGCGCCGTTTCGAAGGCGGCGAAGCGCGCCCGCCGCGCCGTTTTGGCGACGACGACAATCGCCCGCGCCGCACGGGCGATGACCGTGGCGAGGCACGCCCGCGCAGCTTTGAAGGCGCCGAAGCGCGCCCGCCGCGCCGTTTTGGCGACGACGACAACCGCCCCCGCCGCATGGGCGACGATCGCGGCGAGGCACGTCCGCGCCGTTTTGAAGGCGGCGAAGCGCGCCCGCCGCGCCGCTTCGGCGACGACGACAACCGCCCCCGCCGCACAGGCGATGATCGCGGCGAGGCACGTCCGCGCCGTTTCGAAGGCGGCGAAGCGCGTCCGCCGCGCCGTGCTGGCGAGGACAACAACCGTCCGCGCCGGTTCGAAGGCACCGACTCGCGTCCGCGCCGCGTTGGCGATAACGAGAACCGTCCCCGCCGTTTCGAAGCCACCGACTCGCGTCCGCGCCGTTATGGCGATGACGAGAACCGCCCCCGCCGCTTCGAAGGCGCCGACTCGCGTCCGCGCCGCTATGGCGACGACGACAAGCGCCCGCGTCCCGCGCCCTCGGGCGAGCGCCGCCGCGAAGGCACCGCGCCGGCGCGCCGCTTCAGCGACGCCGCCGACCGCATCCGCACCGCCGGCCCGGCACGCCAGCAGGCACCGGCCGCGCGCCAGGAAAAGCCCGCGCCCGCCCGCGCCGAGTCCAGCCACGACGACGGCCTGGTGCGCCTGTCCAAGCGCATGTCCGAACTGGGCCTGTGCTCGCGCCGCGAAGCCGACGAATGGATCCCGCACGGCTGGGTGCTGGTCGACGGCAAGCCCGTGACCGAACTGGGCAGCCGCATCCGCCCCGACGCCGAGATCGAGATCATGCAGGAAGCGCGCTCCGAACAAGGCGAGCGTGTCACGGTGCTGCTGAACAAGCCGGTAGGCTACGTCTCCGGCCAGGCCGAGGACGGCTACGAGCCGGCCGCGGTGCTGTTCGCCCCCGAGAACCAGTGGGAAGGCGACCCCACGCGCAAGCGCTTTGCCCCGTGGCAACGCAAGAGCCTGGCACCCGCCGGCCGACTTGATATCGACTCAACGGGCCTGCTGGTGCTGACGCAGGACGGCCGCGTCGCGCGCGCGCTGATCGGCGAGGATTCGACCGTCGAGAAGGAATACCTGGTGCGTGTGGTCTGGCACTCGCCGCAGGGCGTGGTCGAGCGCAATATCAGCGCGGAATTCCCGGCCGATGATCTCGAGCTGCTGCGCCACGGGCTGTCGCTGGATGGCGTGCCGCTCAAGCCGGCCAAGGTCAGCTGGCAGAACGAGGAGCAGTTGCGCTTCGTGCTGCGCGAGGGCCGCAAGCGCCAGATCCGCCGCATGTGCGAACAGGTCGGGCTGCAGGTGGTCGGCCTCAAGCGCGTGCGCATGGGACGCGTGGTGCTGGGGGATTTGCCGCCGGGCAAGTGGCGGTTCCTGGGGCAGTTTGAGAAGTTCTGATTCCGGAATTTGCCGACACAAAAAACCGGTCCCCAGGACCGGTTTTTTTGCGCCTTGCGCGGTATCGATACCGCGCCGCACAGCTCGTCAATCGTCACTATTCGGCGGCAAATCCGGAAATAACACCTCCGTAAACCCAAACTGCCTGAAATCCTTGATCCGCATCGGATACAGGATCCCCTGCAAGTGGTCGCACTCATGCTGCACCACCCGCGCATGGAAGCCTTCGGCCACGCGTTCGATGCGGTTGCCCATCAGGTCGTAGCCGCTGTACTTCAGCCGCAGGTGGCGCGGCACCACGCCGCGCAGGCCGGGCACTGACAGGCAGCCTTCCCAGCCGTCCTCCATCTCGTCGGACTGCAATTCCAGCCCCGGGTTGATCAGCACCGTCTTGGGCACGGTAGGCGCGTCCGGATAGCGCGGGTTGCGGTCGAAGCCAAAGATCACCACCTGCAGGTCCACGCCGATCTGCGGCGCGGCCAGGCCGGCGCCGTTGGCGTGGTCCATGGTGTCGAACATGTCTTCGATCAGCGTGCGCAGCTCCGGCGTATTGAAGCGTTCGACCGGCCGCGCCACCTGCAGCAGGCGCGGATCGCCCATCTTGAGAATCTCGCGGATCATAGTTGTTTCCCCGGTTATTGCTGTGCCGGCGCGGCGCCGGCCTCTGCCAGCAACGCCAGCATGCCGGCCTCGTCCAGCACCGGCACACCCAGCGCCTCGGCCTTGTCGAGCTTGCTGCCTGCCTCGGCGCCTGCAACCACATAGTCGGTCTTCTTCGATACCGAACCCGCTACCTTGGCGCCAGCGGCTTCCAGCAGGTCCTTGGCGTCCTCGCGCGACATGGTGGGCAGCGTGCCGGTCAGCACGAAAGTCTTGCCCGACAGCGGCGCCGGGGCCTTCGCCGCCGGCTCGCTTTCTGTCCAGTGTACGCCTGCGGCGCGCAGTTGTTCGATGACCTCGACGTTGTGCGGCTCGGCAAAGAAGTGCGCGATCGACTGCGCCACCACCGGGCCGACGTCGTTCACTTCCAGCAGCGCGGCTTCGTCGGCTGCCATCAGCGCATCCAGCTTGCCGAAATGCCTGGCCAGGTCCTTGGCGGTGGCTTCGCCCACATGGCGGATGCCCAGCGCGAAGATAAAGCGGTTCATGGTGGTCTCGCGCGATGTCTCGATCGCCGCCACCAGGTTGGCCGCCGACTTGTCGGCCATGCGTTCCAGCGCGGCCAGCTTGGCCACGCCCAGCTTGAACAGGTCCGCCGGCGTGCGCACGATGCCCTGGTCGACCAGTTGCTCGACCAGCTTGTCGCCCAGGCCTTCAATATCCATGGCGCGCCGCTGTGCGAAATGCAGCAGCGACTGCTTGCGCTGCGCGGCGCAGATCAGGCCGCCGGTGCAGCGCGCGATGGCTTCGTCCTCGAGCTTCTCGATATGCGAGCCGCACACCGGGCAGGCGGTCGGCATCACGAAGGCGCGCGCGTCGGCGGGGCGGCGCTCGGTCACCACGCCGACCACTTCCGGGATCACGTCGCCGGCGCGGCGCACGATCACGGTGTCGCCGATATGCACGTCCTTGCGGCGGATCTCGTCCTCGTTGTGCAGCGTGGCATTGGTCACGGTCACGCCGCCGACGAAGACGGGCTTGAGCCGCGCCACCGGCGTGATCGCGCCGGTGCGGCCGACCTGCACTTCGATGTCTTCGACGATGGTGGTCATTTCCTGCGCCGGGAACTTGTGCGCCAGCGCAAAGCGCGGCGCACGCGAGACAAAGCCCAGGCGCTCCTGCTCGGCCAGTGCGTTGACCTTGTAGACCACACCGTCGATGTCATACGGCAGCGCGTCGCGGCGCTGGCCGATATCGCGGTAGAAATCCAGCAGGCCCTGCGCGCCCTTCACCACCGCGCGGTCCTTGCACACTGGCAGGCCCAACGCGGCAAAGCCGTCGAGCATGGCGCTGTGGGTGGGCGGACGGTCCACGCCCTGCAGCTCGCCCAGGCCATAGGCGAAGAATGACAGCGGCCGCTTGGCGGTGATGCGCGGATCGAGCTGGCGCAGGCTACCCGCGGCGGCGTTGCGCGGGTTGACGAAGGTCTTCTCGCCGGCCTCGGCCTGGCGCTGGTTGAGCTTGTCGAAGTCGCGGCGGAACATGAAGACCTCGCCGCGCACTTCCAGCACCGCGGGCGCCTGGCCGCGCAGCTTCAGCGGGATTGCCTTGATGGTGCGCACGTTGATGGTGACGTCCTCGCCGGTCTCGCCGTCGCCGCGGGTGGCGGCCTGCACCAGGCGGCCATCCTCATAGCGCAGCGACATGGCCAGGCCGTCGAACTTCAGCTCGCAGGCGTACTCGACCGCGTCGGCGGCACTGAACAGGTCCTGCTCGCCGGCGGCGGGCGCGCTGCGGCCCAGGCCCTGCGCGCAGCGGCGGTCGAAGTTCAGCACGTCGTCGTCGGCGAAGCCGTTGTTGAGCGACAGCATCGGCACGCGGTGGCGCACCGAGTCGAAGGCCGACAACGGCTCGCCGCCCACGCGCTGGGTGGGCGAGTCCGGCGTCTGCAGTTCGGGATGCTCAAGCTCCAGCGCCTGCAGTTCGCTGAACAGCGAGTCGTACTCGGCGTCGGGAATGGTAGGCGCGTCCAGCACGTAGTACTGGTAGTTGTGGCGGTCCAGCTCGTCGCGCAGCCAGGCCACGCGCCTGGCGGCAGCTTCGGGCGGCAAGGCGCCGACGGGCGCGGAGGCATCTGCCTGCGCGCCGCGGTGTGTTGCGGTCATGACAGGCTCCGGCTAGATGCTGAACAGGCGCAGCGCCACCAACGACCCGGCCGGCATGCCGCGCGCCTCCAGCTTGTTGTACAGCGTGTCAAGCTGGCTGAAGATCGCGACGAACGAGGCCTCGGTCAGCGGCCGCATATTGTCGTCGACCAGTTGCGCGCCCATGCGCTGGGCCAGCGTGTGGCCGTACTCGCACACGGTCTTGAACGGCCTGGCGGCCTGGTCGGCCACCGGCACGTCGAGCAGCAGCGTGATCTGGCGGCCGGCCTTGACGGTCAGGTCGTCGCGCAAGAAGTTGGTGTCGCCGAACTGCAGCGTGAACAGCGGACGCTGCACGCCCTCGGCGTTGGCCTGGTAGCGGATAAAGCGGGTGCCATCGCGCGACAGCACCAGCCCGTCCTGCGTGGCCACGTTCTGCACGTACGCCGCCGACCACGGCGCGCCATCCGAGATCACGTTGACGCCGAGCTGCACATCGCAGCCGGCGGCAAAGCCATCCAGCTCGCGCGCATTGGCGACGGTCTCGCTCATGTCAGGCAGGTCGGCCGAGGCATCGAGCGACTCGGCCAGCGACTCCACCGCGGTGATGAATTCCGAGAACTCCAGCGCGTTGAGCGGACCGCCGCGGTTGGCCAGCTGCACGCCGACCTGCAGGTCTTCGTACTGGTGGCCGGCGGTGACCGGCTCCCATGCATTGGCTTCGGTGCGCAGGCCTTCGATATGGACCTGCTTGGTGCCGGCGCGGCGCAGCCGGCCGGTCAGCGGCAGGATGCGGTCACCGGAGGCCTTGCGCTCCAGGTGCAGGGGCACGATGCAGTCGATCAGCGGATCGATCAAGGCCGGCGTGGGCTGGCCATCGGGCACGGCGGCCACCGGGGCCGGAGCCGGCGCGGGAACCGGGGCCGGAGTAGCCTCGGCTTCGGCCTCGTCCTCGGCGGCCTCGGCATGCCTCGCGGCGGCCGCGACGGACACTTCCTCGGCGACGACTTCGTCGGCGTCCGCGGTGCTTGCGGCGGCCGCGGCGGCCGCAGCCGCGTGGTTGTTGTCCGTCGCCACCGCGGCACCGGCCATGGCCGGCGCCGGGGATAGCGTCGGCTCACGCCGCGGTGCCTGCTCGGCAGCGGCTTCGTGCAGGTGCGCGGCGGTTTCCGGCGCGGTGCTCTGGCCGACCACCGGCTCGCGCATCGGCGGCAGGTCGTCTTCAGGGCTGAGCTCGCGCGGGCGGCGCGCCTTGCGGATCTGCCACTGGTTGTAGCCGAACACCAGTACCACGAAAACCAGGCCCGCGACGATCAGCGCGGTCTGCAGGTCCATGTTCAGTTTCATGCTGCCTCCGCCATCGAAACCGCCGCGTCCATATCCACGGCCACGATACGCGAAACGCCCTGCTCCTGCATGGTCACGCCAATGAGTTGATGAGCCATTTCCATGGCAATCTTGTTATGTGAGATGAAAACGAATTGAGTCTTGTCCGACATGCGCGCCACCATATTGGCGTAGCGTTCGGTGTTGGCGTCGTCCAGCGGCGCGTCCACCTCGTCCAGCAGGCAGAACGGTGCCGGGTTGAGCTGGAACATGGCAAACACCAGCGCGATCGCGGTCAGCGCCTTCTCGCCGCCCGACAGCAGGTGGATGGTCGAGTTCTTCTTGCCCGGGGGTTGCGCCATCACCTGCACGCCGGCGTCGAGGATCTCCTCGCCGGTCATGATCAGGCGCGCCTGGCCGCCGCCGAACAGCGACGGGAACAGCTCGCCGAAATGATGGTTGACCTGATCGAAGGTGCCCTGCAGCAGCGCGCGGGTTTCCTGGTCGATCTTGGCGATCGCGTCTTCCAGCGTATTGATGGCGTCGTTCAGGTCGGCCGACTGCGCATCGAGGAAGGTCTTGCGCTCGCGCGCCGCGGCCAGCTCGTCGAGCGCGGCCATGTTGACCGGACCCAGCGCGTTGATGGCGTTGTTGATGCGCGTGACTTCGCCCTGCAGGTACGACGGCTTCAGGTCGCCGGTCAGCTTGTCGGCCAGCGCGGCCTCGTCCACCTCGGCCGTGGTCAGCTGCTCGCTGAATTGCTCCTGATTCAGGCGCGCGGCCTGTTCCTTGAGCTGCAGTTCAGTGATGCGGTCGCGCAGCGGCTGCAGGCTGCGTTCGGCGGCCAGGCGCTGTTCGTCGAACTGGCGCAGCTGTGCCGACAGCGCATCCAGCTCGGTGCGCGCGATGGTGAGCTTTTCTTCCTTCTCGGCGCGGCGCTCCAGCGCTTCCTGCAAGCCGGTGTGCGCGGTCTGCTCGTTGATGGTCTCCAGCTCGGCGCGGGCGTTTTCCAGGGATTCGGCAATGCGTTCGGCCTGGTCGGCGGCCACCTGGATATTGCGGCGCAGCTCGTCGATGCGGCTGGTCAGGTTGCGCTCGGCAAAGAGGGCTTCCTGTGCGGCGCGCTCGAAGTCGCGCAGCTGGTGGCGCGCGCCCGAAAGCTTGCTGTCCAGCGCCTCGAAGGCCATCTGCTGGTCTTCATGCGTGGCCTGCATCTCGGCCAGCGCGGCGTCGTGCTGCTCGAAGCTGGCTTCGGATTCGGCGCGGATGGCGCGCTGCTCTTCGATCTGCGCGTGGATCTCGTCCAGTTCCTCGCGGATCTGGCCGCTGCGGGCGGAATAGCGTTCCATCGCCTGCGACAGCTTGAGCACATCCATCTGCAACGCGTGCACGCGGCGGGTAGCCTGCTCGGCGCGCGCGCGGGCATCGCCCAGCCCCTGGCTGGCCTGGGTGTAGGCCGCTTCGGCACGCACCGCCTGGGTCTTGGCTTCGTCGGACAGCAGCAGCTGCGCGCGCGCCTGCTTCTGCAGGTTTTCGATTTCCTGCTCGCGTGCCAGCATGCCGGCCTGCTCGGAATCGGCGGCGTAGATCTGGATGGCGTTGCGGCCCACCAGATGGCCCTCGGCCACCACGAACGACGCGCCATCCGGCAGCGTGTTGCGCGCGGCCAGCGCCTGCGCCATGTCGGTGGCGACATAGACATCGGCCAGCCAGTCCTGCATCACGGCGCGGATGCCGGGCTCGGTGATCTGCACCAGCGACATCAGCGGGCGCAGGCCGGCAGGCGTTTCCAGCGGGCGGGCGGCGGCCGGCGGCGAGTAAAACGCCAGCTTGGCCGGCGGCGCGTCGGACAGGAAGGCCTTGACCCAGTCCAGGTTCGACACTTCCAGCGCGGCCAGCTTCTCGCGCAGCACGGATTCGAGCGCGTTTTCCCAGCCCGGCTCGATATGGACCTTCTTCCACAGGCGCGGCAGCTCGGCCAGCTCATGCCGGGCCAGCCACGGCTGCACCTTGCCGTCGGTCTGCACGTTCTCCTGCAGCTGGCGCAGCGCCGACAGGCGCGCTTCCAGCGTGGCAATGGCGGCGGCTTCGCTGTGCACGCGCGCCTGCGCGGCGCGGCGCGCTTCGTCCAGGCGCGGCACGCTCTCTTCGGCGTCGGCCAGCACGGCCTGGGCTTCCTCGACCAGCGCTTCCTGCTCGGCCAGCTCGGCGCGGGCCTGCTCAAGGCGGGTCTCGTCGGGGCGGTCCAGGCCCTTTTCTTCTGCCGACAGGCGTTCGCGGCGCTGTTCCAGCTGCTGCAGCATCTGGTCGGCGCTGCGCTGCTGCGCGGCTTCGAGCTTCAGGGCCTGCTCAGCTTGCATGATGCCGGTGCGCTGCTCGTTGAGCAGTTGCTGGGCGTCGCGCCATTGCGCTTCCAGCGTCGGCAGCTCGTCGTTCTTGTGGGCGACGGCTTCCTGCGCCTCGACCGTGCGGCCTTCGGCCACGGCCAGGTTTTCTTCGGCCTGCGCGAGTTCGTCGGTGGCCTGTTCGGCCTTGCCCTGCCACTGCTCGCGCTGTCCGGTCAGCGCGGCGATCTGGGCCTGCACACGGTTGCGCGATTCGACCACGTAGCGGATCTCGGCTTCCAGCTTGCTGACTTCGGCATTGGCCTCATACAGCTTGCCCTGCGCGGCGTGCATGCCATCGGACGCCGCGTAGTGCGCGGCGCGCATGGTTTCGAGCTCGGCTTCGACATGGCGCAGCTGCGCGGTCTGCGCCTCCAGGTCGATCTGGGCCTGCTCGATGGCACGCTGGTGGCGTTCCTGCTCTTGCTGGGCCTCGCGCTTGCGCAGCAGCCACAGCAGGTGCTGCTTTTCTTCGCCATCTGCGTGCAGCGTCTTGAAGCGCTGCGCCACCTCGGCCTGGCCTTCCAGTTTCTCGAGGTTGCTGCCGAGTTCGCGCAGGATGTCCTCAACGCGGGTCAGGTTCTCGCGCGTATCGGACAGGCGGTTTTCGGTCTCGCGGCGGCGTTCCTTGTACTTGGACACGCCCGCGGCCTCTTCCAGGAAGATGCGCATGTCATCGGGCTTGGCCTCGATGATGCGCGAGATCATGCCCTGCCCGATGATGGCGTAGGCGCGGGGCCCCAGGCCCGTGCCCAGGAAGATGTCCTGGATGTCGCGCCGGCGCACCGGCTGGTTGTTGATGTAGTAGGACGAAGTGCCGTCGCGGGTCAGCACGCGCTTGACCGCGACTTCGGCGTACTGGCTCCACTGGCCGGCAGCGCGGCCCTCGGCATTGTCGAACACCAGTTCGACACTCGCCCGGCCGGCCTGCTTGCGCGCGGTGGAGCCGTTGAAGATGACGTCCTGCATGGATTCGCCACGCAGCTCTGACGCACGTGACTCACCCAGCACCCAGCGCACCGCATCGATGATGTTCGATTTGCCGCAGCCGTTGGGACCTACGATGCCGACCAGCTGGCCGGGCACTTGAAAATTGGTGGGATCGACAAATGACTTGAAGCCCGCCAGCTTGATCGAGGATAGTCGCACGGTTTCTCGTGTGGTATCGGCCACTCCGGTATGGGAACCGGGGTCGGCCTGGTATCGGGGCTATTGCACTGTTCAGAAAGCCGGGCTGCGCGGGAGCCGGCGCGGCGTGACGCCAGCACCTCAAAATACCCCTCGGGCCCGAGAATTGGGGCTAATCATACCATCGCAGATGCCTTCGCCGGCCCGTTTGGCAGTCGCCCCGGCGTCATATCCCATGACCGATTTCCCTTGCTGTTCCGCCCCTTACAAGCGATTCCGCATGCACTTTGACAGGTGCCGCGGGCGCTGTCAGCCGTCCGTGGCGGCCAATCGTTCGGGAAACTAATTAGGGTAAATGCTAGTCTTTCATCTGTCGGCGTGACCCCGGATGCCCTCCGGGGGGTCGCGCACCCATGAACGCGCCCCTCGCAGCCCGTGACCAACCAGGAGGACAGAGCATGAGTGAACCGTCAGCGGCCGCCCGGCCGTGGTCTGTCAGCGACATCAACTACCAGGCGATCGACGTGAAACGCGTACGCGGCGACCGCGACCTGTTCTACCTGCTGGTGTCAGCCTCGTTCATCGAGAGCGGGTCCGACACCTACGCCGGCAACCTTGCCACCTATTACGCCCGTGTGCCCGACGCCGCCGACTGGCTTTCCGAGCGCTGGGAAGCCGAGGAACTGCAGCACGGGCTGGCGCTGCGGCGCTATGTCGAGCATGTCTGGCCGGAATTCGACTGGGAGCGCGGCTATGCACGCTTCTTCGACGAGTACAGCAAGACCTGCTCGATCGACCAGTTCGAGCCGACCGAGGGCCTGGAAATGGCAGCCCGCTGCGTGGTGGAAACCGGCACCGCCGCCTACTACCGCGCGCTGGAACAGGCCAGCGACGAACCGGTGCTGCGCGACCTGACGCGGCGCATCTCCAACGACGAAGTGCGGCACTACAAGCACTTCTATCACTTCTTCAACCGCTTCGCCGAATCTGAGCGGCTAGGCCGGCTGCGGGTGCTGGGTGCGCTGGCGCGCCGGCTGCTGGAGATCAAGAACGAGGATACCGCAATCGCGCTGCGAAACGTGCTGCGCATGGAGCGCGGCGTGGAAGCGGTGCCGGAAGCCGAGGTGCGCGCGCTCAATACGCGCGTGTCCGGCGTGATCCGGCGCAACATCCCCATCGAAATGACCGTGAAGATGCTGCTGCGGCCGCTGCACTTGCACCGCGGCCTGGAGCGCGCGGTGCGAGCGCCGCTGGTGGCAGTGGTGTCGCGGGTCATGCTGCACTGAGCCGCGCACCGGTTCAGTGACATGCTGCTGCCTCGGCACCTGCGGCGGCCGGCGCCGGCGCGCGGCTGCGGTGCACCAGCCCCGACAAGGCGCCGGCGGCGATAATGCACAGGCCGCCGGCCGCTTCCTTCCAGCTCAGCACCTCGGTCGCCAGCCACCACGACGACAGCGCCGCGATGACGATTTCGAACAGCATCAGCAGCGACACGCGATTGGCCGGCAGCCGCTGCAGCCCGTATTGCACCACCGAGTTGCTGACCACCAGCACCGCCGCCAGGCCGAGCACCAGCATGCCCACGCTCACCTGCGCGCCCTGGACGATGGTCACCGACGGGCCATCCAGCAGCAGCGCGGCCGGCACCCCCACCACCGTGCAGCCCAGGTAGACCACCACCGTGCGCACCCGTGCGTCCATGTCCGGGAAGCGCTGGCCGGCGCGGCGCGACAGCACATTGTTGACGGCAAAGCCCATGCCGCCGATCAGACCGGACCATTCCGCGGCAGAGCCTGGCAGCGGCACGCCGACCTCAGGCGTCCACAGCATCAGCCCGGCGCCGAAGAGGGCCAGCGCCACCAGCGACAGCCCTGCCGCCGACAGCCGCTCGCCCAGGAACAGCCGGGCAAACAGCGCGGTCCAGACCGGGGTCAGATAGAACAGCAACAGCACGCGCATCACATGGCCGTTGACACTGCCCCAGACAAAGCCGGCGTTGGTCACGCCCGCCGCCAGCCCGATGGCGACGAACAGCCAGTGCGGGCGCAGGCCGGCCAGGTGCCGGCGGAAGGCCAGCAGCGACAGCACGGCCGCGACCGAGCTGACCAGCGCCGCGGCGTGCATGCCGCCCAGGCCCCAGCCCGCCAGCACGCGGTACGGGAACCAGGCGATGCCCCAGACCGAGGCGCCGATCAGGATGGAAAGCGATGCCTTGACCGCATTGCGGTCGGCCGGCGCATGCTGCGCTGCAACAGTACTTGTGCTCATAAGGGAATCCGTGCGAGGCGAGCCAGGCCGCCGGCCGGTGACAGGCGGGCGGCGTCCGGACGGCGCCGGCGGCATCACCAGGGCGTGATGCCCGCCATCCGTGCCCATGGCCGGCCGCGCGGGCCGGGCCGGCGCACGGAAACCCGCGCCGTTCCTCTATAATGCGTCGTTTTAACCGGCCCCGACTGACACTGTGAATCCGCGCCTCGACCAGCTTCAGCCCTACCCGTTCGAGAAACTGCGGGCGCTCTTTGCGCAGGTAAAGCCTGCCGACAAGCCAGCCATCAGCTTCGGCATCGGCGAACCCAAGCATCCGACGCCTGAATTCATCAAGCAAGCGCTGGCAGAGTCGCTCGCGGGGCTGGCGAATTATCCCACAACGGCAGGTTCCGATGCACTACGGCAGTGCATCGCCGGTTGGCTGGAACGCCGCTACGGCCTGCCCAAGGTCAACGCCGCCACCGAAGTTCTGCCGGTGACCGGCTCGCGCGAGGCGCTGTTCGCCTTTGCCCAGACCGTGGTCGACGGCACCCGCCCGGGCGCGCTGGTGCTGTGCCCCAACCCGTTCTACCAGATCTATGAAGGCGCGGCGCTGCTGGCCGGCGCCACCCCGGTATTCGCCAACAGTGACCCGGCGCGCAACTTCGCTCCGGCCTTCGACCGCATCGCCGACGATGTCTGGCAGAACGTGCAGTTGCTGTTCGTGTGCACGCCCGGCAACCCGACCGGCGCGGTGCTGTCGCTGGAAGACTGGAAGCAGCTGTTTGCGCTGTCGGACCGCTACGGCTTCGTGATCGCCTCGGACGAGTGCTACTCAGAGATCTATTTCGACGAAGGCCGCGCGCCGCTGGGTGCGCTGGAAGCCGCGCACAAGCTCGGCCGCGGCTTTGAACGGCTGGTGATGTTCTCCAGCCTGTCCAAGCGCTCCAACGTGCCGGGCCTGCGCTCGGGCTTCGTGGCCGGCGATGCCGCGCTGCTGAAGAAATTCCTGCTATACCGTACCTACCACGGCGGCGCCATGAACCCCGCGGTGCAGTCCGCCAGCATCGCGGCCTGGAACGACGAGGCCCATGTGCGCGAAAACCGCGCCGCCTACGTGCGCAAGTTCAGCGAAGTCACGCCGATGCTGGCCGAGGTGCTGGACGTGGCGCTGCCCGATGCCGGCTTCTACCTGTGGGCGGATGTCTCGCGCACCGGCCTCACCGATACCGAATTCGCCGCGCGCCTGCTGGCCGGCCAGAACGTGACCGTGCTGCCCGGCAGCTACCTGGCGCGCGAAGCCGACGGCATCAACCCCGGCGCCAACCGCGTGCGCATGGCGCTGGTGGCGACGCCGGAGGAATGCCTGGAAGGCGCGCGCCGGATCGTTGAGTTCTGCCGCGCGCTCGGCTGAGCGCCAACCCATGACCGTGGCGCAGCCTGACCGCTGCGCCTTTATCCGATAACCACTGAAGAAACGCATATGACGCAAGCTCTGCAAGCCCTGATCGACCAGGCCTGGGAAGACCGCACCAGCCTGTCGCCCAAGTCCGCCCCCAACGACATCCGCGAGGCCGTCGCCAACGTCATCAGCCAGCTGGATTCCGGCGCGCTGCGCGTGGCCGAGAAGCAAGGCCAGGACTGGATCGTCAACCAGTGGGTCAAGAAGGCCGTGCTGCTGTCGTTCCGCCTGGAAGACAACGCGCCGATGAGCGCCGGCGGCTTTGCCCAGTTCTACGACAAGGTGCCGACCAAGTTCGCCAACTGGAGCGCCGACGACTTCGCCCGCGCCGGCTTCCGCGTGGTGCCGCCGGCCGTGGCCCGCCGCGGTTCGTTTATCGCGAAGAATGCCGTGCTGATGCCGTCGTACGTCAATATCGGCGCCTACGTCGACGAAGGCACCATGGTCGACACCTGGGCCACGGTCGGTTCGTGCGCGCAGATCGGCAAGAACGTCCACCTGTCGGGCGGCGTGGGCATCGGCGGCGTGCTGGAGCCGCTGCAGGCCAACCCGGTCATCATCGAAGACAACTGCTTTATCGGCGCGCGCTCGGAAGTGGTCGAAGGCGTGATCGTGGAAGAAAACTCGGTGATCTCGATGGGCGTGTACCTGGGCCAGTCGACCAAGATCTATGACCGCGAGACCGGCGAGATCCACTATGGCCGCGTGCCGGCGGGCTCGGTGGTGGTGGCGGGCAACCTGCCGTCCAAGGATGGCAAGTACAGCCTGTACTGCGCCGTGATCGTGAAGAAGGTCGACGCGCAGACCCGCGCCAAGACCAGCCTGAACGACCTGCTGCGCGGCGACTGACCGCGCCTGGCGCAGCCCGCAACGGCTGCGCCGCCCCGGGCCCGGCCCCGGGGCAGTATTTCCGTTGTCACCCCGCCTGGCCAGGCTGAACATGCCTTCCCTCCGCAAGCGACTCATGGCCCTGGATCCCACCACCGTCAGTACCGTGCTCTCCCTGCTGCCCACCATTCTCGAGCAGGCCAACAAGACCATCGAGAAACTGAAGAAGAACAAGCGCAAGGATGGAACGCCGGAAGGCGCGGTGGCCGACACGCGCGATCCCGCGGCCCGCATTGCCGAGCTGGAAGCCGCTGCCGTGCAGCAGGCCGAGGCCGTCAAGCTGCTGGCCGAGCAACATGCCATCACCATCGACGCGCTGCGCAAGGAAGCCGCACGGCTGGACCGCCGCCTGCGCCTGATGACCGCGGTGGCAATGGGCGGCGTGGCGCTTGGACTGGGCGGCCTCGTGATCGCGCTGAACCTGCTGTTCCGCTGAATCCAATCCATCAAGACTAGCCATGACCGTCCTGCTATACGGCATTCCCAACTGCGATACCGTCAAGAAAGCCCGCACCTGGCTGGATGCCAACGGCGTGGCGTACACCTTCCACGACTTCAAGAAGCAGGGCGTGGATGAAGCCATGCTGCGCGGCTGGCTCAGGCATGTGCCGCTGGCCACGCTGCTCAACCGCAAGGGCACCACCTGGCGCGCGCTGTCGGACGCCGACAAGACCCGCGCCGAGCAGGAAGCCGGCGCGATCGCGCTGATGCAGCAAAGCCCGTCGCTGATCAAGCGCCCGGTGCTGGCCCACGATGGCAAGGTGATGGTCGGTTTCTCCGCCGACCAGTACGCCGGCCAGTTCTGATTTCCACTCACGTAGTCCGATGACCGCCACCCTCGCCCTCACCGAAGACCTGATCCGCCGCCGCTCCGTCACGCCCGCCGACGAAGGCTGCCAGGCCATCCTGGAAACCCGCCTGAAGGCGCTCGGCTTCGACTGCGAAGCGCTCGTCAGCGGCCCCGACGATTTCCGCGTGACCAACCTGTGGGCGGTCAGGCGCGGCACGCAGGGCAAGGACGGCAAGCTGCTGGTCTTTGCCGGCCATACCGACGTGGTGCCGACCGGCCCGCTGGAGCAGTGGCATTCGGACCCGTTTGCGCCGACGCACCGCGACGGCAAGCTGTACGGCCGCGGCGCCGCCGACATGAAGACCTCGATCGCCGGCTTCGTGGTGGCGGTGGAAGAGTTCGTCAAGGCGCACCCCGCGCATGCCGGCTCGATCGGCTTCCTGATCACCAGCGATGAAGAAGGCCCCGCGCATGACGGTACCATCAAGGTAGTCGAGGCGCTGTCCGCGCGCGGCGAACGCCTGGACTACTGCGTGATCGGCGAGCCGACCTCGGTCGACACGCTTGGCGACATGGTCAAGAACGGCCGCCGCGGCTCGCTGTCGGGCAAGCTCACGGTCAAGGGCATCCAGTGCCATATCGCCTACCCGCACCTGGGCCGCAACCCGATCCATGAAGCCGCGCCGGCGCTGGCCGAGCTGGCCGCCGAGGTCTGGGACCAGGGCAACGAGTACTTCCCGCCGACCAGCTGGCAGATGTCAAACATCCACGGCGGCACCGGCGCCACCAACGTGATCCCGGGCCACGTCACCATCGACTTCAACTTCCGCTTCTCGACCGCCAGCACGCCTGAAGGCCTGAAGGCGCGCGTGCATGCAATCCTGGACCGCCACCAGCTGGAATACGCGCTGGACTGGACCCTGGGCGGCGAACCCTTCCTGACCCCGCGCGGCGAGCTGTCCGACGCACTGTCGTCGGCGATCGAGGCCGAGACCGGCGTCAAGACCGAGCTGTCGACCACCGGCGGCACTTCCGACGGACGCTTTATCGCCAGGATCTGCCCGCAGGTGATCGAGTTCGGCCCGCCCAACGCCAGCATCCACAAGATCGACGAGCACGTTGAAGTGCGCTTCATCGAGCCGCTGAAGAACGTTTACCGCGGCGTGCTGGAACGTCTCGTCGCCTGATTTTTTTCGCCGAAAGACACCCATACATGGCAACGCCCTCTCCCCTGCGCACCGTGCGCGACCTGCTGCGTCTCGCAGTCTCGCGCTTTACCGCCGCGCGCCTGTCCTTCGGCCACGGCAGCGCCAATGCCTATGACGAAGCCGCCTACCTGGTGCTGCATACGCTGAGCCTGCCGCTCGACACGCTCGATCCCTTCCTGGACGCGCGCCTGCTGCCCGAGGAAGTCGATGCCGTGCTCAAGGTCATCGACCGCCGCGTCAATGAGCGCGTGCCGGCCGCCTACATCACGCACGAGGCCTTCATGCACGGCCTGCGCTTCTACGTCGATTCACGCGTGATCGTGCCGCGCAGCTTTATCGGCGAACTGCTGCAGGACGGGCTGGAGCCCTGGGTCGGCGAGACCGACAGCATCGGTCAGGTGCTGGAGCTGTGCACCGGTTCCGGCTGCCTGCCGATCGTGGCCGCGCACGTCTGGCCGAACGCGAAGATCGACGCCGTAGACATCTCGCCCGACGCGCTCGCCGTGGCCCGCCGCAACGTGGCCGACTACAAGATGGACGACCGCATCCGGCTGTATGAGGGCGACCTGTACGCGCCGCTGCCGCATGGCGCCACCTACGACGTGATCCTGACCAATCCGCCCTACGTCAACGAAGGCTCGATGCAGGCGCTGCCGCCGGAATACCTGGCCGAGCCGCGCATCGCCCTGGCCGGCGGCGACGACGGCATGGACGTGGTGCGGCGGATCATCGCCGGCGCCAAGGCGCACCTGAACCCGGGCGGCGTGCTGGTGGTGGAGATCGGCAACGAGCACGCCAACGTGGAAGCGGCGTTCCCGGAGCTGGAAATCGTCTGGCTGCCGGTCAGCGCGGGGGATGAGCAGGTGTTTTTGCTGACGTACGACGCGCTGCCGGGGTAATTGATCCGGGCCATTGTTTGCTCCCCTCTCCCACTGAGGTGAGAGGGAGCCGGCCTCTGGTCTGTGATGCCACGCCGCCTTGGACAAACCATTCAACTGCCACCACGCGCAAACTGGGCGAACACCGGCCATCCCCCGGCCATGAATACCGCGCCCGCTCTACACTCGCTGCAGATACCCGCCAACCACAGCGCCTTCGCCCCGCAGCCATTGCGGCGGCGAACCCTGAAGCCGTGACCCCCAGCAACACCCGCCTCCCCGCATCGCCCGACGCCCTGCCCGCCCATGCTCCGGCAGCGCACGCCGCGCGCGGCATCGCCCTGCTGACGTTCGCTTTTGCCCTCAGCCAGTTCTTCCGCTCGTGCCTCGCGGTGATGGTGCCCGAGCTGCAGCATGATTTCGGGCTGTCGCCGGCGGGCTTCGGGGCGCTGTCTTCGTCGTTCTTCCTCGCCTTTGCGGTGGCGCAAATCCCGGTGGGTATTGCCTTCGACCGATACGGCGTGGGCCGGCCTACCGCGCTGCTGCTGGCGGTGGGCGCGGTGTCGTCGATCCTGTTCGTGCTGGCGCCCAACGGCGCGGCGGCCACGCTGGCGCAGGTGGGACTGGGGCTGGCGTGCGCGCCGGTGTTCATGGGCCTGCTGCATTTCGCCTCCGAGCAATTGTCCGAGCGCGACTACACCCGCGTGGTCAGCCGCTCCAATGCCATGGGCATGATCGGCGCGCTGTGCGCCACGGCGCCGCTGGGCTGGGCCATCTCGCTGATCGGCTGGCGCCCGTCGATGGCGGTATCGGCGCTGGGCATGGTGGCGGCCTGCTATGGCGTGTGGCGCTTCGTGCGCGACCAGGGCCATGCCGAGGCGCGCAGCGCGTCGTGGCCGTCAATGCTGTCGGAAAGCACGCAACTGCTGAAGCTGGCGCCGCTGTGGACGCTGATCCCGATGTGCGCGGCAATGGCCGCCGGCACCGCCTTCCGCAACGCCTGGAGCGGACCCTATCTGGCCGACGTGTTCGGCCTGGGCTCGGCGCCGCGCGGCGTGGCCCTGACGCTGCTCAGCGTGGCCGGCTTCCTGACCGCCTTCCTGCTGCCGGTACTGGTCCGGCGCAGTACGCTCAAGGGCACCATCGCCGGCTGGTCGTGCTTTGCCATGGCAGGTGCGATCTTGCTGGCGCTGTGGCCGGACAACGGCATCGGCTATGGCGTGGCGATGATGGCGCTGCTGTCGACCATCGGCATGCTGCACCCGCTGGTGATGGCACAGGGCCGCGGGCTGATCCCCCCGTCGCAGCGCGGGCGCGGGCTGGGTCTGCTCAATACCTTCGTGTTCCTGGGATCGGCGCTGACGTCATGGGCTTTTGGCTTGATCGCCAATGCCGGCCATATGCGCGGCTGGCCGCTGCCGTCCACCTATGCGGCGATCTTCCTGTCGGCGGCCGTGCTGATCGCCGCCGCGCTGGTGCCCTACTTCTTCAGCCCGCCGCATCCCACCAGCCGATAGCTGGCTTCAGGCACCGGACAGCGCCCGCACCATATCGGCAATGATGGTGAAGCGGATCACGCGCAGGCAAGCCAGTTCGCCGGCAAACCCGCCGGTCAGCGCCGGGCGCTCGCGCGCCATGGCGGCGTTCTGCTGCTCGGCCTGTTCGTAGAGCGCCTGCGCTGCCGGCCCGACGCCGCGCAGCATCGCATCCAGCCGCCGCCCGGCGGTCACGCTGGTCATACCCAGCGCGCGCCCTGACTCGAGCACCAGCGCCCGCGAGAAATCGCCATAGAACTCGACGCCCAGCACCGGCCAGGCAAAGCGGTGCGCCTGCGGCCAGCCGGTCTTGTCGCAGGTGCGGGTGGCGTAGGCGGCCTCGCTGAGCAGGTCATAGAACGGCGCCAGCGCAATGCCGGCATCGGACACCAGGAAGCTCAGGTTCTTCAGGTGCGCGTCGGAGTTGCCAACCAGGATGTTGAACACCAGCCAGTCGAACAGCCGCGCCCGCGCCACCGCGGGGGCACGGCACAGCGTTGCCAGCTCGGCGAGCCGCTCGATGCTGCCCTGGTCGTACTTGAAGGTGCGCGGCAGGTTCAGCAACTGGCAGGCATCGATCGCATGCAGCCTCTGCCACTGCCCTTGCGGCGTGAGGTGGCGGTCGAAGCGGTCGACCAGGTAAACCGGCGACGGCACATAGCGCCGGTGCACCGAAGGCACGACAAGCTTCAGCCGCGCGGCCAGCGACATCACGAACCACTCGTTGATGACCGAATGCGGATAGATCTCCTGCATCTGGTGCGTCGGCTTCAGGATGTGCGTGGATGGCGTATCCGCGCCAGGCTCGAACAGCGCGCCGTCCTGCAGCACCACCGCGAGCTTGTGCTGGGCGCCGGCCAGCGACATGCGCTTGACCGCCCCATGCGTGAGCGGCACGCTGGGCAGGCTGTGGATGCGGGCGTCGAGCGCGGCGTCGCTCAAGGGGCGCAGCGCTGGCGCCGTGGCCGGCTCGCGGCCGCGCGGCAGCAGCGTCAGCGAGCCGGCAGACTCAGCCCCGTAGTGCGCCAGCAAGGCAAAGGCATCGGCCTCGTTGCGGATGCTGGCATCGCGGGCCAGCAGCGCGCGCTGGCCGTCCTCGGGCAACAGGTTGTCGAAGTACCACTGCACCGGCCGCAGCGTGCTGCCATCGACAAGCGCACCTGTCTGCAGCGGCAGCGCCGGGCTCAGGGCGAAGGCGTGCGGATCGCCGAGCCACGCTGCGTCATAGCGGAACGACCAGGCATCGCTGGCCTCGTGCAGTTCGCCCACCGGCGTGCCGTTGATACTGGCCACCAAGACCCGCTCAGCCATGCTCGCCACCTCCCGTGGCGGCGCGCCGGTTGCGGCTGCGCGCCTGGCGCTGGCCGAGCTTGGCGCGTTCGGCCTCCACCAGCGGGGCCGCGGCCTCGGGCATGTCGACCACCACGCGCAGACCAAGCCCGTCCAGCACCTGGAACAGCTTGCCCCACTGAATGCCTTCGGCCCCGTTCTCGACGCGCACCATGAAGTTTTCGCTGACGCCGATGGCGCCTGCGGCATCGTCCTGGCGCAGGCCCTGCGCCTTTCGGGCCGCGCGCACGAAGGCGCCGATTTCGCCGGGTTCGGTGAGGGTCAGTTGCACAGAAATCTCCTTGAATGCAAAGACTTTAGTGTCTGCGGGCTGGAAAATCAATAAATCTCCCTGATTGCAAAGATTTTAGCTTCCAAGCGCGGCCCGGCGCGAAAATCTCCTCGTTCACAACGATTTTGACCATGGTTACGGGTTCGACGCACCGATGCCGCTTTTACCGCTTCGCCGGCAAAAAGCCAGACTTATCGATTTAAGAATTCCGCTGGCGGGCTTACGCCGTTACCGTTTGTGGCACCAACGTCCCAGCCCGCCGGGCGACAAGGGACACCGCCGCGCCTGCGGCCGGCATAACGAGGAGACGACCTGATGGCATTCCTATTGCGCCCCGCCTGGGGCCGCCGCGCATGGCTGGCGGCCATGGTCGCCACGGCCGCCGCACCTGCCTTGCCGTCCGGCGCCCGCGCCGAGAGCTGGCCGGCGCGCCCGATCCAGCTGTTGATCCCCTATCCGCCGGGCGGCAGCGCCGACCTGCTGGCGCGCCCCGCCGCAGCCAGGCTGCAGGAGCGCCTGGGCCAGCCAGTGGTGCTGGACTACCGCCCCGGCGCCGGCGGCACCATTGCCAGCCAGGCGCTGGCGCGGGCCAAGCCCGACGGCTACACGCTGATCATGGTGCTGGCCGCCCATGCCATCAATGCCAGCCTCTACCCCAAGCTGCCCTATGACACGCGCAAGGATTTCGCGCCGGTGTCGCTGGTGGCCAACCTGCCGATGATCCTGGCCGGCAGCCCGTCGCTGCAGGCCACCAATGTGAAGGAGCTGATCGCCGAGGCCAAGGCCGCGCCCGGCAAGCTGACCTTCGCCTCGGCCGGCAACGGCAATACCGGCCACCTGGCGGGCGAGTTGTTCGATTCCGTGGCGGGCATCAAGATGACCCACGTGCCCTACAAGGGCAGCGCGCAGGTGGTGACGGCGATGCTGTCGGGCGAGGTCCAGCTGACCTTCGACAGCATCTCCACGACCCTGCCGCATGTAAAGAGCGGCAAGCTGCGCGCACTGGCCGTGACCGGCAGCCAGCGGGCCGCGGTCGCGCCCGAGGTGCCGACGCTGGCCGAGGCCGGCGTGCCGGGCATCAGCATCACCGGCTGGTACGCGGTGCTGGCACCGGCCGGCACGCCGCAGCCGGTGATCGACCGGCTCAGCACCGAAATTGCCACGGTGCTGCGCCAGCCCGAACTGAAGGCCACGCTGGCCGCCAACGGCTATGAGCCGGTGGGCTCGACGCCCGCCGCGCTGCGCACCCATATCGATGCCGAGATCAACCGCTGGAGCAAGGTGGTGAAGGACTCCGGCGCACAGATCCAGTAAGTCTGCTTCGATCCATCATTGCTTTTCGGGTGCGCCACGCCGGCACCCGCATTCCCTTGCCGAACATGACCCAACCGACCCCGCTCCAACGCCCCTTCACCACCATGTCCGTGCTCGTGCGCGAGCACGCCACGCAGCGCCCCGCGCAGCGCGCCCTGATGCATGGCGAGCGCGTGCTCGACTATGCCGGTCTCGATGCCGCCATGGACCGCATTGCCGCGGCGCTGGCCCGCGACGGCGTGCGCCCCGGCGAAGCCATCGCCATCTGCGCGTCGTCCTCGATCGAATACGCCGCGGTGTACCTGGGCGCGGTGCGCGCAGGCGTGGTGGTGGCGCCGCTGGCGCCGTCATCCACGCCGGACAGCCTGGCCGGCATGGTTGCCGACGCGGGCGCGCGCATCCTGTTCACGGATGCCACCGTGGCCGACGTGCTGCAGCCCGTGCGCGACAGGCTGGCCGCCACGCCCATCGTCACGCTGGACGACAGCGACGCAGGCCAGCCGTACCAGGCCTGGCTGACACCCGCCGGCACGCCGGTGGCGGAGCCCGGTATCCGCCCGGAGATGCCGCTCAACATCATCTATTCCTCCGGCACCACCGGCACCCCCAAGGGCATCGTGCAGTCGCACGGCATGCGTTGGGCCCATGTGTCGCGCGGCGCCGCCACCGGCTACGGCACGCATGCGGTCACGCTGCTGTCGACGCCGCTGTATTCCAACACCACGCTGGCCAGCTTCTTCCCGACCATCGGCCTGGGCGGCACGGCGATCCTGATGTCCAGGTTCGATGCCGGCCAGTATCTGGCACTGGCGCAGCAGCATCGCGTCACGCACACCATGCTGGTGCCGGTGCAGTACCAGCGGCTGCTGGCGCATCCGGAGTTCGACCGCCATGACCTGTCGTCCTTCCGGCAGAAATTCTGCACCAGCGCGCCATTCAGCCCGGCCCTGAAGGCTGAAGTGCTGCGGCGCTGGCCGGGTGCGCTGACGGAGTTGTACGGCATGACCGAAGGCGGCGGCGGCTGCCTGCTGTTCGCCGACCAGTTCCCGGACAAGCTGCATACCGTCGGGCGCCCCGCCACCGGCGCCGACGTTCGCATCATCGACGACGAGGGCCGCGAGCTGCCGCCCGGCAGCACCGGCGAAGTGGTGGGCCGCTCGGCCGCGATGATGAACGGCTACCACAACCAGCCCGGGAAGACGGCCGAGACCGAATGGCACGACGCGCAGGGCCAGCGCTTTATCCGCACCGGCGATATCGGCCGCTTTGACGAAGACGGCTTCCTGGTGCTGATGGACCGCAAGAAGGACATGATCATCTCCGGCGGCTTCAACATCTACCCAAGCGATCTCGAGGCAGTGGTGCGCGAACACCCGGCGGTGGCCGACGTGTCGGTGGTGGGCGTGCCGTCGGAGCGCTGGGGCGAGACCCCGGTGGCCTTTGTCGCGCTGCGCCCCGGCGGCGGCGCCACGGCGCAGGACGTGCTGGCCTGGGCCAACGAGCACCTGGGCAAGACCCAGCGGCTGGCCGCGATCCATGAGGTGGAGAGCCTGCCGCGCAGCGCCATCGGCAAGGTGCTCAAGCGCGAACTGCGCGACCGCATTAGCGGCGCCTGACGCGCTGCGCACGGCACACGCACACAGGCATCCACGCAAAAAGTTCGTGGGGGTGCTTGCGCAATCGAAAACGCGTCTCTATAATTCGCGCCTTCGCTAGGCTCGTAGCTCAGCTGGTTAGAGCACCACCTTGACATGGTGGGGGTCGTTGGTTCGAGTCCAATCGAGCCTACCAACGCACAACGGAACACGGACGGTACGCATCGCGCACCGTCCGTTTTTCTTTGCCGGCGCCGGTTTCAGGTGCCGATACCGAACTCCGCCAGCACCGCTTCGGTATGCTGGCCCAGCACCGGCGCATTCCCTGCCGGCCGCTCCGATCCTGCCATGCCTGGCAGGTTGGCCCACGGCACTTCGCCGATCCCTGCCAGCGGCAGCCGCCCGAACACGCCCGCCTGCGCGCATTGCGCGCTCTCCAGCAGGTCGCGCGCATGGCCCACGCGCGCGAACAGCACATCTTGCTCGGTCAGCAACGCCTCCCAGTGCGCCAGCGGCTGTGCGGCAATGGCCTGCGCCACGCGCCGGCCCAGCTCCGCCGCGCGCGGCAAACGGCCGGCGCTGGTGTGCAGCGCCGGATCGGCCAGCCAGTCGTCGAAGCCCAGCAGCCTTGCCAGGCGCACGAACATGGCGTCGTTGAGCATGCTCAGGTACAGCCGGCCATCGGCCGCCTCGAACAGCCCGGTCGGCGCGTTGGCCACGGCCAGCTCCGCGTCGGGGAACATGGCGTGGTCCACCATCAGGTAAGACTGCAATGCGGCGCTGGTCTCCAGCAGCGACAGCCGCACATGCCGGCCGCGGCCGTGGCGCGCCGCCTTGTACAACGCTGCCGACGCATGCTGGGCTGCATAGAGCCCGGTGCTCAGGTCGACCATGTAGAAGGCAATGCGCCGCGGCTGCCCGGCGGCGTCGCGGTTCAGGTGCATCAGCCCGCTGAAGGCCTGCATGGTGGTGTCCACGGCCGGCATGTTCGCCATCGGACCGGCATGGCCGTAGCCCGAGATCGAGACATAGACCAGCGCCGGGTTGCGCGCGGCCAGGGCCTCATAGCCAACCCCCATGCGTTCGGCCACGCCGGGGCGGAAGTTCTGGATCACCACGTCGGCCTGCTCTGCCAGGCTGGCGATGGCGGCCCGGCCACTGTCGCTGCGCGCGTCAAGCAGCACGCTCTCCTTGCCCGCGTTGCAGGCGACCGCGATCGCGGTCTGGCCCGCCCGGATGCGCCCCATCTGCCGCGACCAGTCGCCGCCCGGCGGCTCCACCTTGATCACGCGCGCGCCCTGCTGGCGCAGGATCAGTCCGCAGTACGGGCCCGCGATGCCCTGGCTCAAGTCCAGCACGGTCAGGCCATCGAGCATGGCATCGTCCATCGCCGCTTGTGCGTGGTGCATTGGTTCGCTCCATTCAGATATCCAGCATGACCTTGCCGATGGCGCGGCGCGACATGGTGGTGTCGACCGCGTTCAGCCAGTCGCTCAACGGGAAGTGCTGCAGCACCGGCGGCGCCAGCCTGCCGCTGGCTGCCGCCTGCATGATCTCGCCCACCATGGCCTGCACCCGAGGTGCAAAGCGCCGGCGTTCGTCGGTCAGGCCCCAGCCGATGTAGTAGCCATAGTTGAAGCCGATCAGCGCCAGGTTTTTCACCAGCAGCAGGTTGGCAGGCACCTCCGGGATGCGCCCGCTGGCATAGCCGATCGACAGCAGCCGCGCACCGGGCGCGGCACAACGCAGCGAAGCGTCAAAGAGATCGCCGCCGACCGGGTCGAACACCACGTCGGCCCCGCCCCCCGGACACAGCGCCTTGACCGATGCAGCCAGCGTGGCCGCGTCGGACGGCAACGCATGCGCCGCGCCATTGCGCAGCGCCGCCTCGCGCTTGGCCTCCGTACTGGCCGTGGCGATCACGCGCGCGCCCATGAGGCGGCCGACCTGCACCGCGGCCGTGCCGAGCGCGCCGCTGGCGCCATGGACCAGCATGGTGTCGCCGGGCTGCAGTGCGGCCCGCCAGGCCAGCGCGCCCCAGACCGTGCCGTAGGTGACGGGCAGCGCGGCTGCGTGCGCCAGGTCCAGACCCTCAGGGACCGGGTAGACCGTATCGGCGGCCGCTACCACCTCCTCGGCAAAGCCGCCCCAGTCCAGCGCCGCGGCCACGCGCTGGCCCGGGCGCAGTTGCGTGACGCCGGCCGCCACTTCGATGATTTCGCCCGCGGCCTCGGTGCCGGGCGTGAACGGCAGCGGCGGCTTGCGCTGGTACTTGCCGGACACGAACAGGCTCAGCGCAAACCCCACGCCAGCGTGCCGCACGCGGATGCGCACCTGGCCGGGCGCCAGCGGCCGGCGCGGGATGCGTTGCAGCGCCAGCTCGCTCCAGTGGCACCAGCGGGAACAGACCAGCCCCAGGTAATCGTCTGCTTGCATCGCCAATCCTGTCATTCGAGCGTGATGCCGACATCGCTGATGATGCGGCGCCATTTGTCGCGGTCGTTTTTCATGACCGTGGCGAAGGCCTCCGGCGTGCCGCCGATCGGCACCAGGTTCAGGTCCTGCATCTTCTTCGCGATCTCCGGCAGGCGCACGATGCGCGCCACCTCGCGCGACAAGGCATCGACCCGCGCCTTGGGCACGCCGGCCGGGAACAGCAGGCCCATCCACGCATCCGGCTCGAAGCCCTGGTAGCCAGATTCGCGGAAGGTCGGCACCTTCGGCAGCAAGGCCGAGCGCTCCGTGCCTGCGATCGCCACCGGCACCAGCTTGCCACCCTGCAGCAGCGGCATGGCCGTGCCTACGGCAATAAAGCCCAGCTTCACATGGCCGGCCGCCAGGTCGGTAGCCAGCGGCGCGCCGCCCTTGTAGGCAACGTGCTCCGCCTGCAGGCCGGCATCGCGCTTGAGCAGCTCGCCCAAAATATGGCCGGTCGTGCCGGCGCCATAGGAGCCGTACGGGTACTTGCCGGGATTGGCCTTGAGCAGCGCCACCACCTCCGGCAGCGTGCGCGCCGGGAAGTCCGGCGACACCGCCAGGATGGTCGACGAGACCGCCACCTCGCTCACCGGCGCGAAGTCCGTGATCGGGTCATAGCCGATGCCGCGGTACAGCGACGGGTTCTGCACGTGCGCGGTGAAGGTCAGCAGCACGGTGTAGCCGTCCTTCGCGGCCCTGGCCACGTATTTGGTCCCCGTGGTGGCGCCCGCGCCGGGCTTGTTGTCGACGATGACCGGCTGGCCCCAGCTTTTGGTCAGCTCTTGCCCGATCAGCCGCGCCACGGCGTCGTTCACGTTGCCCGCCACCGATGGCACTACGATGGTCAGCGGCCGCGACGGGTAAGGCTCGGCAGAGGCGGGATCGGCGGCGGCCGCAGGAATGGCCGCCAGCAGCATGGCGGCCACGGCGGCCACGGCGGCGCGCAGCCGTGCGCAACGGTGTTGCATCGTTTGTCTCCTGTGCTGGCTCCCTTCTGTGGTGCCGCAGGTGCGGCGCGCGAGGGATGCAATGCAGTCTAGGCCAGCGCCCGGGCCGGCGTGATTCCCGCGCGGCGCCGGCCAAGTCCTGCCGGGCATGGCGCAGTGCCGCATTGCCCTACCCCGGGAAATCCCTCATCCCCAGCCCGCGCTTCGCTGGCGTCCAAGCTGGTCGGGGCGCTGGTCAAGCGCGACCTGGTGCAGCGCGAGATCAGCACGGAAGACGCGCGCCAGGTGTGCCTGTTCCTGACCGAGGCCGGCGTCGACCTGGTGCGGCGCGCCGAGCCGCTCGGCATCGAGCTGGAAGCGGGGTTCCTGCACTGCCTGACGCCAGCCCGAGCCGCAGTAAGACCCGCGTGACCGGAGCAGGTGGCGCGGCGCTACAATGGCCCGCACCTCCCCAGCGCCGTCACGCCCCCAATGCGATTCGAGGATTTAGAAGCCTTCCTGGTTGTCATCGAACAGGGCAACCTGCACCGCGCCGCCGACACCCTGGCCATGACCCAGTCCGGCCTGTCCAAGACGCTGGCGCGGCTGGAAGGCGAAGCCGGCATGCCTTTGTTCGAGCGTACCCCGCGCGGACTGGTGCCGACCAGCGTGGGCCGCACCCTGGCCGCCCATGCACGCCGGATCTCGCTGGCCGCGGGCGACATGCGCAACGAACTGGCCGAGCAACGCGCGGCGCGCGCCGGCACGGTGCGCCTGGGCGCCATCCCCTACCTGCTGCCGTCGCTGCTGTCGCCGCTGCTGGCCCGCTTCTTCCTGAGCCGGCCGCTGGCCACGTTCTCGATCGAGACCCACCTGAGCGCGCGCCTGATGGCGATGCTGCACAACGGCGAAGCCGACCTGATCCTGGCCGCTCGCCCGTCCACCCTGCCGCCGGACATCGCCTGGCTGCCGCTCGGGCCGCTCAGCATGCAGATCGTGTCCCGCAGCGCGCATCCGCGCCGCGAGAGCTTCCGCACGCTGGCCGACCTGAGCGGCGAGCGCTGGGTGGTGCCGGCCAGCTCGCTCTACCTGCGCCAGTGGCTGGAGGAACGGTTTACCTCGGTCGGGCTGCCGCCGCCGCGCGTGGCGGTGGAAAGCACGGCGTCGCCGGTGGCCTTCGGCGAGCTGCTGCGGCATTCTGACCTGCTTGGCATCATGCCGCCGCGCATGCTGCGCCAGGCCGAGGGCCAGGGGCTGGCCGCGATCGAGGCGCCGGGCATGTCGTGGCAGCATGAGCTGGCCGTGCTGTGGCGCGCCGATGGCTACCTGTCGCCGATCTGCCAGGACTTCCGCGATGCGGTGGTGACGTGGTGCGAAGAAATGGAGTTGTGAGTGCCGGGGGTCTCAGGGCACCCACCAGTAGCGCGTGATATGGAAGAACACCGGCGCCGCGAACACCACTGAATCCAGCCGGTCCAGCATGCCGCCGTGGCCCTGGATCATGTGGCCCCAGTCCTTGATGCCGCGGTCGCGCTTGATCGCCGACATCACCAACCCGCCCAGGAAGCCCATCAGCGCAATCACCAGCGCAATCGCGCCGGCCTGCCACGGCGAGAACGGCGTGATCCACCACAGCGCCGCGCCCAGCGCGGTGGCGCTGGCCACGCCGCCGACAAACCCCTCGACGGTCTTGGACGGCGACAGCAGCGGCGCGATCTTGTGCCTGCCGCACAACTTGCCCCACACGTACTGCAGCACGTCGCTGCCCTGCACCACGATCACCAGGAAGGCGATCAGCAGCAGGTTGCGGCCTTCGAAGCCCGGGATCGGCAGCGTCAGCAGTGCCGGCACATGCGAGATGCAGAACACGCAGACCATCACCGCCCACTGCACCCCGGCGCAGCGCTCCAGGAAGCGCGTGGTCTCGGACGACAGCGCCGCCAGGATCGGCAGGATCAGGAAGGCATAGACCGGGATCAGGATCGAGAACATGCCGTACCAGCCGATATAGACCAGCACGTACTGCAGCGGCAGGAACACGAAGAAGGCGGCGACGATGGCGTGATGGTCGCCGCGCCGCGTGGTGATGATGGTAACGAACTCGCGCAGCGCGAAGAACGACAGCAGCCAGAACAGCACGATCACCGCGGTGCGCCCCAGCGCAAAGGCCACGCCCATGATGCCGATCATCCACCACCAGGCCCAGACGCGCTGCGCCAGGTTGTCGATCACCGCGTGCTGGCCGCCGCCGGCCACCCGCCAGCGCAGCAGCGCGGTCACGGTGGAGGCCAGCAGCAGCACGCCGAACAGGCCGCCGAACAACAGCCAGGTCTCGGGGCTCCAGTGCAAAGTGGGCATGGCGGTCATTCCAGCTCCGGGGCAAGCGCGATCAGGCCGTCGCGGCAGCGGGCAAGGAAGGCTTCCTTGCTGTCCTCAGCGGCCAGCAGCACCGGCTGGCCAAAGGTCACGGTGCACAGCAGCGGCACCGGCACGACTTCGCCCTTGGGCATCACGCGATTGAGATTGTCGATCCACACCGGCACGAACTCCAGCCCGGGGCAGGCCCGCGCCAGGTGGTAGATGCCGCTCTTGAACGGCAACAGGCGCGCGTCAGTGGTATTGCGCGTGCCTTCGGGAAACAGGATCAGCGAGTCGCCGGACTCCAGCGCGCCGCGCATCAGCGCCACCGGATCGCTGCCCGGATCGCTGCGGGTGCGGTCGATCAGCAGCGCGTGGAATACGTCGCGGCCGATAAAGCGCCGCAGCGGCGAGCGCTCCCAGTAGTCGGCACCGGCCACCGGGCGCGTGACGGTGCGCAGGTCGGGCGGCAGGCAGCCCCAGATCAGCACGAAATCGCCGTGGCTGCTGTGGTTGGCAAAGTAGACGCGCTGCACCGCGGCGGGGATGCAGCCCTGCCAGTTGGCGCGCATGCCGGTCAGCAGCCGGGCGAAGACGATGATGGCGCGCGCGGTCGCGCGGGCAAGCCACATGGTTGGTTACCTCAGGATCAGGGTCAGCAAGGCCAGGGCCAGCTGGCATAACGTCAGCGCGGCACTGGCGCGCACCAGGCGCAGCGCGCCGCGGGCGCGGTCCGGCAACGGGCGGCCGGCGCGTTGCGCTGGCATCCAGCCCAGTTCGCGCAGCGCGCCATCCAATCCCGCCAGGTCGGGCTGGCCTTGCTGCGCGGCCGCGAGCGCATCGAACAGCCGGCGGTCGATGGCAACGCGCAGCAGCAGCCAGAGCTGGGGCAGCGCCAGCAGCAACGACGCGGCCGCGAGCACGCGCGGGACCGGCGTGGCCACCCCCGCCCATGCCGTGGCTACGGCGAAAGCCAGCCCGGCCCCGCCGATCCACACCGCGCCCGACAGCGCGCCGGCGACGGCGTGCGCGATCCAGGCATCAGTGCGTTGCGTGAACTCAGCGTCCATCATCGGGCTCCGGCATGGCAGAGCGGTCCAGGCAGCGTTGCAGTGCCTCGGCATGTTGGCGCCCGAGCACCACCGCCGGGCGATGCTGGCGCAGTGCCGCCAGCGCAGCGCCGGCGTCGCGCAGTCCCTGCCGGCGCGCCAGCCATGCGGCGGCAACCAACGCGCTGCGCGAATAGCCGAGCGCGCAGCTGACCAGCACGCGGCGGCCCTGCCGGTGCCAGGCGTCGAGTTGAGCCACGGCCTGGTCCAACTGCTGCGGCGTCGGCACGGTCAGGTCCAGCACCGGCACGCAACGATACACAAGCGACGGGTCACAGGCTGCGCGCGGCAGTTCAGCCGTCAGGTCGAGCACTGCGTCCGCCCCGATCATGCGTAGTTCGGCGCGGGTCGGGAAGCGGCCAACCCAGATGCCGTCTGCTATGGCACTGGGCTGCGGCGCGCGCCGCGTCCACCAGCGCGAATTGAGGAAGGCACCCAGCAGGTAAGGCGCCAGCACCCAGCGCGCGCCCGGCGCTATCGACCCGTCGCGGTCCTTCTGGAACCACGCCGGCGCGGCCAGCGCGTAGATCCGGGCGACGCAAGCCAGCGCCAGCGCGGCCCACAGCAGCAGGAACGCCAGCGTCACCGACGCACCTACCGCCAGCACCGCGCACAGCAACGCCACCAGCGCGCCCGCGGTATAGCGGCGTGACAGCCGGCGCGTGCGCGCATCCGGCGCGCCGGCCGCGGCCGCGGGCAGTTGCCTCGGGAACAGGTAAACGCACAGCCAGCCCACCAGCGCGCCGGTGGGCACATCGATCAGGTGGTGCTGCCAGGTGGTCAGCACCGAGACCCCGATCAGCGCAAACCAGCCGTGCAGCAGCCAGCGCCAGCCGCCGCGCAGGTGCGCCGCAAAGGCGACCCACAGGATCACCAGCAGGCTGATATGCAGCGACGGCGCCTGGTTGAACGGCAAGTCGAAACCGCCCAGCAGCGTGAACAGCTGGCCCGGCAGGCCGTCGGCCTCAGGCCGGGCAAAGCTGAAGCGCAACGGGAAGGCGATAAAGCATGCCACCGACACCAGCTGCGCCAGCACCAGCCGCCTGACGTGCGTGAGCAGCGTCGCGCGCGTGCGCCACAGGAAAAAGGAGATGCCGTACAGCAGGTCGATCGACCAGTACGGCAGGATGGTCCACGGCAGGAACGGAATCCCCCGCTCCCATTCGAAATAGACCGCCGGCACGTTGGCGCGCTGGCTCGCCAGCCAGTTGGCAAAGCCGTAGCTGGAGAAAAAGAACGCGCCGGCCAGCGCCAGCAGCAGGCAAGCCAGCCCGCAGGGCCGCTGCCCCGCCGGCGGGTCCGGACGCGCCCCGGCGCCAACCTCCGTCGGCACTGTGCTCATGCGCCGCGCCTGCGCGCCAGGCTGACGGTGAAGATGCCCCACGGGTCGATGCGCTGGGTCACCTTGTCGAAGCCCGCGGCCCGCACCAGTTCGTCCATCTCGGCCTGCGAGCGGCGGCGCATCACCCAGGCGGCGCCGGCGCGGTGGCTGGTGAGCGCGCGCGCAATGAATTCGAGCTGCGGATGCCAGGGCTGGCCGGTGTAGACCAGGTAGCCGCCGGGCGGCACCGCGCGCGCCAGGCCATCGAGCGAGCGCCGCACCATCGCGTTGTCGGGGAACAGTTCGTACAGGCCGGAGACCACCGCCAGTGTCGGCGCCGGTGCCAGCGCCGCCAGGCTGTCGCCGTCGAAGGCATCGCCCTGCTCGAAGCGGGCCACGTCCGCCAGGCCCTTGGCGGCGATCAGGGCGCGGCCCTGCTCGACGTTCAGCGGGCTGTAGTCGCGCAACAGGATCGACTCGACCGCGGCCGCGCCGCCATCCAGCGCGCCCAGGGCCTCAAGCACGTAGCGCCCGTGCCCGGCGGCGATATCGACCATGCGCACCGGCATGCCGGCCGCCCGCAGCCGCCGCACGGCCTCCGCGATCAACGCCTCGGCGTGCACCTTGCGCTGGCGGATGCCGCGCCAGCCGATCGCGTCCAGGTACTGCCGGTCGGCCAGCCGGCCGAGCGTGCCGCGGCCCGACGGCGTGTTGCGGTAAACGTAGTCGAGCGTCGAGCCCGAATCGAAGCCGGTCTGGTGGCCCAGCCGCACCCCGTCCGACAGCATCCCGCCCAGCTTCAGGTTAGCCCGCGCCGCGCGCCAGTACCAGGCGGCCAGCCCGGCCGGCGCCGACGCCAGGCGGTCGGATTCCTCGCGGAACGGGCCGATCTGGTCGGCATCCAGCAGCGAGCGTGGTGCCGACGGCGTGTCGAATTCGCGCAGGATAAAGCGGCGCGCGGCGTCGACCGCCAACTTGCGGTCACGCTCGCCGAGCGTGTCGTGATAGAAGCCGTCCAGCACGATGCGCTCCTTGGTGCGCGAACCCAGGCGCTCATAGAAGCGGTCCTGCGGCCCGCGATGCACGACCCAGTCGGCGCCGGAGATCAGCAGCTGCGTCGGCACCGTGATCGCCGCGGCATCGGCCACGATGCGCTCCGCGGTCTGGTACAGGTCCAGCAGGATATTGACCGCGATCGCGCGCGTGATCAGCGGATCGCTGTCGTAGCTGGCGATCCGCTCTGGATCGTGCGTGAGGAATCTGGCCTTGACGTAGCTGTTGACGAAGAACTTGCCGCGCAGGCGCTGCATCAGCTTCAGCCCCGGCCGCGCAAACGGTACATAGAGCTTGACCTTGAACGCCGGCGAAGCAAGCACCAGCGCGCGGATCGGCGGCGCGTAGTCGTGCACCCAGGTGGCGGCCAGCACCGCGCCCACGCTCTGCGCGATCACTGCAGTGCGTTCCGGCGGGATGCCGTGGACCTCGGCGATATGGGTGGTGAAGGTCTGGATATCGCGCACCGAGTCAGCCAGGCTGGGGCTGTAGCCGCGCTCGCCGGGCGAATTGCCGTGCCCGCGCGCATCCCAGGCAAAGATGTCGTAGCCGGGCAGGTTCAGCTCGTCGGCCAGGTGGGCGACCCGGCCGGAATGCTCATGGCCGCGATGGAACAACACCACGGCGCCGCGCGCCGGGCCCTCCACGGCCGGCCAGTGCCGATAGAACAGCGTCTGGCGGTCGTGGGTCTCGAAGTGCCGCGCTTGCGGCTGGCGGGTCGACGGCCGGTCCATCTCGCTACTCCGCAGTGCGGGACTGGGCCTCGGCGACACCGCGGCGCACCCGGTTGGCAATCGTGAACAGCGACAGCAGCGACAGCACCAGCCACAGCCAGCTGCCGGCCGCGCCAAAGCCCAGGCCAACACCGGCCCACAGCGCGACCGCGCCGACCGCGAAGGCGCGGTCGCTCTTGCCCAGCGGGCCGTCGTAGCGCCGGCTGGCCCCGGCCTGCGGGCCGATCAGCCCGGCGGCCTCGACGATCACCGCCAGCAGCGCGAAGGTGCCGACCTGGCCCAGGCTGAAGCCCGGCAGCGCGGCCAGCGGCAGGATCAGCGCCAGGTCCGAGGCAATGTCGCCAAGCTCGTTCAGGTAGGCACCCAGCACGCTCTGCTGGCCGTGCTCGCGCGCCAGCATGCCGTCGACGGCGTTGAGCGCCATGCGCAGGAACAACCACAGGGGAAACAGCAGGTACAGCGCCGGGGTCTGGGCCACCAGCATGCCCAGCGTGGCCAGCACGCCCACCGCCAGGGAGCCGGCCGTGGCGGCCAGCGTCACCTGGTTGGCAGTCACGCCGCGCTGCGCCAGGTCTAGCACCATGGGGCGCAACCAGGTTTGGAACCTGGGCTTCAGTTCATAGAGGGTCATCGCACCGGCCTCCCTGCCGAGCTGATGCCGGAAGCGACGCCGTGCGCCAGGCCGCGGCGACGCGCAGGATCATGCGCCCCGGCCCGCCCCGACCTCTTCCGTCTTGTTCTTGGTTATTTTCTGACTGCGGCCCGGCTGCTGCACGTGCCGGCCAAGGCATGGCGCCAGTGCCTGGCTCAGCACTCTAGCGCCAACCTCGAGACATTACCAGAAGGCGCTTGCTGCCAGCGCCGGCTAGGCGGAGGCAATGGTGTCCCGCACTGCGTCGGTCACCTGCGCCACCACGCCGTCGCGCCAGTCGTCGGCATCACCGTAGAAGGCACGCCACATCGCCTGGCGGACCAGCGCGCGCTGGTTTTCGTCGGCTTCCGGGTGCTGGTGCAGCCAGTGGTCGCCGCGCAGCGCCTCCAGCACCTCGCCCACCGGCAGCGTGCCGAACTCAAGCGCGATGCCGGCATAGTCCGTCGTGGGCAGGGTCTGCAGCACCGCGTGCCAGGCCAGCCCGGTGAGGTTGGCCGAGGTCGACGAGCCATCGTAGATCGAGGTCACCCGCCCGCCCCAGATCGCGCGCGTGCGCGTGAGCGACTGCGGCGTGTCCGGGCCCATGTGGATGGGCTCGCCATAGCCCCAGGGGCCCAGCCCGGTATGGACGTCGATCCAGCGCAGCGCCTCGCGCCCGGCGCCGAAGCGCGCCAGGATGCGGCACAGCGTGTAGTTGCTCCAGGTGGCCTTGTCGCCGCCGTAGAACATGCCGCCCGGGTCCTGGTACTGGCCGCGGCTGACCGCGGCCTGGTACCACGGCATGCCGCGCTCGGCCACGGCCTTCATCAGCTGCGCCTGGTCGGCGTCGGACGGCGGCCATTGCGCCGGCACCAGCAGCGGCGCGATCTCGGCATAGGCCTCGTTGTGCGGCAGCGGCTGCGTGAAGTCCATGAAATTGCGGTTCAGGTCGACGTTGTCCTCGTTGACCCGGCGCAGGTGGGAAAAACCGTAAGGATTGACCGCATGCACCAGCAGCAGGCTGGTGTCGGCGGCGGCGCAATCGGCAAGCAGCGCGGCGTCGTGCAGCATCGTCACCTGCGCGCCGGAGCCGGCAAAGCCCTCGGCGCCGTGCGTGCCCGAGGTCACCATCAGGCAGCGGCGGGCGTCGGCCGGGCCGGCCAGCGCCACGTCGATCGCCAGGTCCTCGCCGGCACTGCCGCGCTTGGTCGGATGCGGGAACTGCGCCAGCGCGGCCCCCGCCGTGCGCGCGGCGTCAAGGAACTTCTGGCGGGCTTCGGCGTAGCTGCGAGAAAAATGGCTCATGGCGTGACCGGCGGATGCGATGCAGGCATTAGACGCCAAATCCGCAGGTCTTGCCACCCGCCGCTAGAACACCGATCCGGATGAATACCCGGGCGATGCCGGCGCGGGCTCCGTCCCTGGGCCCCAGATGCCGGGCGAGGTGAACGCCTGCGGATGCATCTCGATCCCGGCCGCGGCCAGCTGGCCGGCGGTCAGCACCAGGTGACGGGCCAGCCAGTCGTGCAGGCTGCGCAGGAAGCGGATGTTGTCGACGCTGTTGGACCCCGCGATCAGCCATTCCAGCTTGACATGCGCGGTATAGACGTCCAGCAGGTTGGTGACGCGCAGCCGCGGCGGCGTGGCCGGGCTGCGCTCGATCGCCAGGATGCGGCGCACCTGCGCCATGCCGATGTCGCCGGTGCGCTGGTACTGCTCGTAGACGCCCTCAAGCGCCGGGAAGCGCACTGTCGGCTGCACGCGCGGCACTGCGGCCACCTTCTCCATGCGCAGCACCAGGTAGCGGATCGCGGCGGCACGCTCGGCGGCCAGCGCCTGGGCGGGATCGCGCCGGCGGGCGGGGGGCGCTGCCTCGGGCAAGGCCATGCGCGGCACCACATCGCGCTCGGTGTAGTCCGGCACCTGCAGCAGCAGGCCCGGATGCGGCACCGCGGCGCGCGCGCAGTCGTCGCCAAAGGGATATTCATGCCCTGCGGCGTCGCGCAGGATATAAGCCTGGCCGGCCGGAAAGCCATGGTGGCGGCGGCTCGCGCCCCGCGCATGGCAGCGCGTGGCGGGGTCGACGAAGTCCTTGCGCAAGGGGATCCAGCCCCCGTTGTTTGCCTGGGTCATGCGATGCGGGTCATGCCTGTATTGCTAGACCCGCCATTGTCGCCGATCTGCGCGATCGCCCCGGTCAATCTGCCCTGCCCTACTTCAGCATGAACGACATCGCCGACAGGCAGTTCAGCATGCGCACCGCGGCCTGGACCGAGTCGGCCTGGAAGGACAGCGCCACGCCGTCGCGGCGCTCCAGCGTCGGCCACTGGCAGAAGAGGTCTGCGTGCGCGGGCGTCAGGGTCTGCAGGGTGCAAGTCACCGGTGCGGCGATGCGCAGGCATTGCGCCTGCGCGCGTTCGCGCACCGCGGCTGCCGCCGCCGCGGCAATGGCCTCGCGCGCCGCCGCCGGCGACAGCGAGGTGCCGCTGCCGAAACCGCCCGCGGATTTGGTCTCGACATAGCGCACCCACGGCATCAGCGCATGGGTTTCCTGCACGAAGACATCATCGCCGCTGGCCATCAGCACCGGCGCACCAAACTCGCCGGCCAGCGCGGCGTACAGGCCCGCCTCGCCCAGTTCCTTGCCGTTGAGCCAGACCCGCGCAAAGGCGCCGCTGTTGATGGTGTGCGCCAGCACGCCGCGGCTCTGGGCGCGGCCGTGGTAGCCGATCATCAGCACGCCTTCGACACCGGCCTCTACCCCGGCCATCATGCCAAGGTAGCGCGGCTTGCCCAGTACCACCCGCGCGCGCGGATCGAGCTGGTCCGGCAACAGGTTGCGGAAGCCGCCGTGCGAATCGTTGACCAGCACCTCGGTGGCCCCGCCGGCAAAGGCGCCTTCGACCGCAGCATTGGCTTCGCCGGTCATCCAGGCCCGGGCGCGTTCGTATTCGCCGTTGCCGGGGCGCGTCTGTTCGGCGTGGAAGACGCCAGCCACGCCTTCGATATCAGTGGAAACAAGGATCTTCATCAGGCGGTCCGGCCCAGTTCGGGCATCACGTCCAGCAGTGCGCGCCGGCCGTGGCCATCGCGGCCCTGCACCGGTGCGGCATGCCACAGGGCATGCAGGATAGCTTGCTCGACGCTGTCGGCCGCGGCGCGGAACAGCGGGTCGAGTCGGGTTTCATGCAGCATGGCGACGGCGGGCATCGGCCGGGCGGCGTCGTGGGGCACGGTATACGCGGTCGAGAACGCGAGTGCGATATCGCCCGAGCCATGCCCGAACACCGAGCCGGTACGCGCCAGCCCGGCGCCGGCGCGCAGCGACAGCCGGCGCAGCTGGCGCGCGTCCAGCGCAGCGTCAGTGGCGACGATCATGATGATCGATCCTTTTTCCGGTTGCGCCGCCGCGTCGGGCTGCGCCAGGCGCTGCACCAGTTCCGGACCGACCAGCCGGCCAGCCACGGTCAACGATTCCGGCGTGCCAAAATTGGCCAGCACCAGCGCGCTCACGCGATAGCCACCGGCCAGGCGTGAAGCGGCGCCGATACCGCCCTTGACGCCGAATGCCGACATGCCGCGCCCGGCGCCGACCGCGCCCTGCGCAACGTCATGGCCGGCAGCGGCCAGGGCCGCCTCATAGTGGCTGCCCTCCACCGCCATGCGCTGGATATCGTTCAGGTAGCCGTCATTGCACTCGAACACCAGCGGATTGACTGTCGGCAGCGCGCGGCCGATCTCCGGATTGGCCGCCACCGCCGCGCGGATCTGCGCCTGCGCCACCGCGCCGACCGAAAAGGTATTGGTCAGCGCCAGCGGCGTTTCCAGCACGCCCAGTTCGTCCACCTGCACCAGTCCGATGCTCTTGCCAAAGCCGTTGAGCACGGTGGCCGCGGCGGGCACCTTGTCACGGTAGGGATCGCCGCCATGCGCACGGATCACGGTGACGCCGGTCTGCACGGCGCCATCCGCCAGCGTGCAATGGCCGACCGTCACGCCGGCCACGTCGGCAATGCTGTCCAGCGGACCTGCCGGCAGGTTGCCGACACGCGGCACGCCCGTTGTCGATCCGGTCATGTTCAGCGGCGGTCGATCTTGGGGTCGAGCGCGTCGCGCAGGCCGTCGCCCAGGAGGTTGAAGGCCAGCACGGTCAGGAAGATAGCCAGGCTCGGGAAGATCGCCACGTGCGGCGCGGTCACCATGTCGGCGCGGGCTTCGTTGAGCATCGCGCCCCACTCCGGCGTCGGCGGCTGCGCACCCAGCCCCAGGAACGACAGGCTGGCCGCGGTAATGATCGAGGTGCCGATGCGCATCGAGAAATACACCACGATCGACGACACCGTGCCCGGCAGGATATGCCGCATCAGGATGGTCCAGTCCGACGCGCCGATGCTGCGCGCAGCCTCGATGTAGGTCAGCCGCTTGAGCATCAGCGTATTGCCGCGCACCAGCCGCGCGAACGCGGGGATGCTGAAGATGGCCACGGCGAAGATCACGTTGGTCATGCCGTTGCCGAGGATCGCCACGATGCCGATCGCCAGCAGGATGCCCGGGAAGGCGAAGAGCACGTCGGAAATGCGCATCACGATGCGGTCCCACCAGCCTTCGTAGTAGCCCGCCAGCAGGCCCAGCACGGTGCCGATCAGCGCGCCGATGATCACCGACAGGAAGCCCGCTGCCAGCGAGATGCGCGCGCCGGCCAGAATGCGGCTGAAGATATCGCGTCCGAGCGAATCGACTCCCATCCAGTGCGCGGCCGACGGGCCGGCGTTGAGCGCGTCGTAGTCGAAGAAGTTCTCCGGGTCGTACGGCACGATATGCGGCGCCACGATGGCAATCACCACCAGCACCAGCACGAACGCGCCGGCGCCAAGCGCCAGGTGCTGCTTGCGGAATTTGCGCCAGAACTCGGTCCAGGGCGTGCGCACGGCCTCCGGCACGGGGGCGGTGGCGGGTGCCGCTTCACTTGCGGCGGGCGTGGAAAGCTCAGTCATGCCGGCCTCACTTGTAGCGGATGGTTGGGTTGATCACGGTGTAGAGCATGTCCACCACCAGGTTGATCAGGATGAATTCGAGCGAGAACAGCAGCACCTCGGCCTGGATCACCGGGTAGTCGCGCATCTCGACGGCATCGACCAGCAGGCGCCCCAGGCCCGGCCAGTTGAACACCTTCTCGACCACGATCGAGCCGCCCAGCAGGAAGCCGAACTGCAGGCCCATCATCGTCACCACCGGGATCATGGCGTTGCGCAGGCCATGCTTGGTCACCACCAGCGTCTCGCGCACGCCCTTGGCACGGGCGGTGCGGATAAAGTCTTCCTGCAAGACCTCGACGAACGAGGCCCGGGTAAAGCGCGCCATCACCGCGGCCACCGCCGCGCCCAGCGTGATGGACGGCAACACGTAGTGCTTCCAGGTGTCGGCGCCGATCGACGGCAGCCAGCCCAGTTGCACCGAGAACACCTCCATCAGCAGCATGCCCAGCGCGAAGGCGGGGAACGAGATGCCCGACACCGCCAGCGTCATGCCGAGCCGGTCCGGCCAGCGGTTGCGCCACACGGCCGAGCCGATGCCGATCACCATGCCGAACACCACCGCCCAGGCCATCGACGCCACTGTCAGCAGCAGCGTGGGCATGAAGCGGTCGCCGATCTCCTCGCTCACCGGACGCTTGGTTCGCAGCGAATGGCCGAACTCGCCGCGGACCGCATTGGAGAAGAAGTTGACGAACTGCTCGTGCATGGGCCGGTCCAGCCCAAGGTCCTTGCGCACCAGTTCGACCGTGGCCGAGTCGGCCTCCGGGCCCGCCGCCAGCCGCGCGGGATCGCCCGGCAGCAGGTGGACGAACAGGAACACCAGCACTGCCACGATCAGCAGCGTGGGGATCACGCCCAGCACACGTTTGAGGAAGTAATTCAGCATGACACACCAAGAGGAAAGGCCGCGGGCCGCCCGCCTGCGAACCCCGCGTCGCGGGCAGGCGGCCATCTGTCGGCTTACTGCTTTACTGCTTACTGCTCTGGGATGGGATAGCGTGGATCGGGCGCCTGGGTACTGCCGGCGCCCGACCATCTACCCATTACTGCTTGATATCGATCTCGTCGAAATTGAACGAGCCGTCCGGCATCACATAGGCACCGGTCAGCCGCTTGCTGCGCGCGAACAGCACCTTCTCGGTCACCAGGAAGGCCCACGGCGCATCCTTCCAGATGCGTTCCTGGGCGTCCTTGTACAGGCGCGCCTTCTCGCCACGATCGGTGGTGCGCAGCGCGCCGGCGATATCGGCGTCGACCTGGTCGTTCTTGTAGTACGCGGTGTTCAGCAACTTGGGCGGCATCGACTCGGAAGCCAGCAGCGGACGCAGCGCCCAGTCCGATTCACCGGTCGACGACGACCAGCCCACGTAGTAGATGCGCACGCCGGCGTCTTCCGGCTTCTGCACGCTCTCGACCTTCTCCACGCGCTGGCCAGCTTCGAGCGCCTGCACCGAGGCCTTGATACCGACCTGCTGCAGCTGCTGCTGCACGAACTGGATCACCTTCTGCGCGGTGGTGTGGTTGTAGGCCGACCACAGCGTGGTCTCGAAGCCGTTCGGGTAGCCGGCTTCCTTCAGCAGCGCGCGCGCCTTGGCCGGGTCATACGGCCACGGGCCCAGCTTCTCCGCAAAGTCCACGCCCGGCGGCACCACGCCCTCGGACGGCACGGCGTAGCCGGCAAAGGCGACCTTGGCCAGCGCATCCTTGTTGATCGCGTAGTTGATGGCCTGGCGCACCTTGGGATCGTTGAACGGCTTGACCATGGTGTTCATGGACAGGTAGCGCTGGATGATCGACGGCGCCGAGATCAGTTCAACCTTCGGGCTGTTCTTCAGCACCGCGGCCTGCTCGAACGGGATGCTGAAGGCAAAATCAGCCTCGCCGGTCTGCATGATCGCCGCGCGCGTGTTGTTGTCGACCACCGGCTTCCATGTGATGGTGTCGATCTTCGGGTAGCCGGCCTTCCAGTAGCCGGCGAACTTCTTGCCCTTCAGGTGGTCGGGCTGCTTCCATTCAACGAACTCGAACGGGCCGGTCCCCACCGGGTGGAAGGCAATGTCCTTGCCGTACTTCTGCAGCGCGGCCGGCGAGATCATCACCGCCGACGGGTGCGCCAGCACGTTGATGAACGGCGAGAACGGCTCTTTCAGCGTGACCTTGACGGTATTGGCATCGACTACGTCGGTCTTGGCGACGCGATTGAACAGCGTGTAGCGCTTGAGCTTGTTGGCCGGGTTGGTGACGCGGTCCAGGTTGGCCTTGACGGCGGCGGCATCGAACGTGGTGCCGTCGTGGAACTTGATGCCCTTCTTCAGCTTGAAGGTGTAGGTCAGGCCATCCTTGCTGACCTCGTAGCTGTCGGCCAGCATGTTGACCAGCTTCATGTCCTTGTCCAGGCCGAACAGCCCCTGGTAGAAGGACTTGCTGGCCGCCTGCGACAGCGTGTCGTTCGAGTCGTACGGATCGAGCGAGGTGAAGGTGGAATACACCGCCATCACGGCATCCTTGGCCGCGAAGGCCGGGGCCGAAGCCAACATGCCCAGCGCGCCGGCGGCAAAGGCACCGGCCATCCATCGGGGCGAAACCATACGTGCAGACATCGTCGAATCTCCTTGGTAACTTCTTGATTTCGAGGACTTCAATAAGCGCCGCCGACGGCATGCCGGGCGACATAATGGCCGAGCGACCCGCTGCCGGCGACCTGGACCAGCGGCAGCACCACCGGTTCGTCGCCGACCGCGCGGATCGGGCTGGGGATCTCGTCGTTGAGCGGCTCGCGCCGCAGGTGGCGCCGCGCCGGGTCGGCGATCGGCACCGCCGACATCAGCTTCTTCGTGTAGGGGTGCTGGGGGTTTTCGAAGATCGCGCGGCGCGGCCCGATCTCGACGATCTGGCCCAGGTACATCACCGCCACGCGATGGCTCACGCGCTCCACCACCGCCATGTCGTGCGAGATGAACAGGAAGGCGATGCCAAGCTCGCGCTGCAGATCCAGCATCAGGTTGACGATCTGCGCCTGGATCGACACATCCAGCGCGGAGACCGATTCATCGGCCACCACCACCTTGGGATTCAGCGCCAGCGCGCGCGCAATGCAGATGCGCTGGCGCTGGCCGCCGGAGAACTCATGCGGGTAGCGCGCCGCGTGCGCTGCGTCCAGCCCCACCTTGTCGAGCAGCCAGGCCACGCGCTGCTCGGCCTCCTTGCCGCCGGCGACCTTGTGCACCAGCAGCGGCTCCATGATCGAATAGCCCACCGGCACGCGCGGATCGAGCGAGGCGAACGGATCCTGGAAGATGAACTGGATATTGCGGCGCAGGGTCTGCAGCGCCGGCCCTTCCATCTTGCTGATGTTCTGCCCGGCGAACTCGATGGTGCCGCTCTGGCTTTCCACCAGGCGCAGCAGCGAGCGGCCCGTGGTGGACTTGCCGCAGCCGGACTCGCCCACCAGCGCCAGGGTCTCGCCGGGATAGAGGTCGAAGCTGACTTGCTCGACCGCATGCACGCGCCGCGTGACGCGGCCGAACAGGCCGCCGGGCACGTCGAAGCGCGTCACCAGGTCCTGCACGCGCAGGATGGGAGCAACGCCCGGGGTAACGGTGTCCTGCGGCGCGACTGGCTCGGGGTTGGCGCTGTCCAGCTGCAGCAACGGGAACTTGGCCGGCAGGTCGGTGCCGCTCATGGCGCCAAGGCGCGGCACCGCCGACAGCAGCGCGCGCGTGTACGGATGGGCGGGGGCACGGAACACATCGTCCGAGGTGCCCTCTTCCACCTTCTCGCCGCGGTACATCACCAGCACGCGGTCGGCGACCTCGGCCACCACGCCCATGTCGTGGGTGATAAAGACCACGCCCATGTGCATCTCGGCCTGCAGGCCGCGGATCAGCTGCAGGATCTCGGCCTGGATGGTCACGTCCAGCGCCGTGGTGGGCTCGTCGGCAATCAGCAGCGCCGGCTTGCACGACAGCGCCATGGCAATCATCACGCGCTGGCGCATGCCGCCGGAGAGCTGGTGCGGATAGCGCTCCAGCACGCGGCGCGCCTCGGGGATGCGCACCAGCTCCAGCATGCGCAGCGCTTCGGCACGCGCCGCCGCGCGGCTCTTGCCCTGGTGCAGGCGGATCGATTCCGCGATCTGCTCGCCCACCGGGAACACCGGGTTGAGCGAGGTCATCGGCTCCTGGAAGATCATCGCCACGTCGGCGCCGCGCACGCTGCGCAGCGTGGCGTTATCCGCGCGCGCCAGGTCGAGCACCTCGCCGCCGCGCCGGCGCAGCGCCATGCTGCCGGCAACAATCTTGCCGCCGCCATGCTCCACCAGCCGCATCAGCGCGAGCGACGTCACCGACTTGCCCGATCCCGACTCACCCACCACCGCCAGCGTCTCGCCGCGCTCGACATGGAAGGACAGGTTGCGCACGGCCTCGACGGTACGCTCGGACGTAGCAAAGCGCACGGACAGCCCGTTTACCGAGACTACCCGCTGCGGTGGCAGTACGATGCCGGACTGGGAGGCTTGCATAGGGGAAGTGGCCACTGGAACTCCTTGTATTGCCGGGTGATGCAGGGGGATGGCGTCAGCCGTAGATCGACACGTTCACGGCCTCGCCCACCCGGGCGAAACCGCGGTACATGCCGTCGGTGTTGAACGGCAGCGTGACGTTGCCGGCGCGGTCCACCGCGATCAGGCCGCCGCGGCCGTTGATGGCCGGCAGCTTCTCCATCACCACGCGCCGCGCCGATTCCTCGAGCGACAGGCCCGCATAGCGCATCTGTGCGGCCACGTCGTGCGCCGCCACGGTGCGGATAAACATCTCGCCGGTGCCGGTGGCGGACACGGCCGCCACGTCGTCCGCATAGCAGCCCGCGCCGATCACCGGGGTATCGCCCACGCGCCCCACCCGCTTGTTGGTCACGCCGCCGGTGGAGGTGGCCGCAGCCAGGTTGCCGCGCCCGTCGCAGGCCACCGCGCCGACGGTGCCGAACTTGCTGTCCGGATCGATCGGGTCGCCCGCCTGCGGCTTGCCTTGCGCCACCAGCGCAGCGGCATCGTGGTCCAGCAGCGCCATGCCGGCGTTGCCTAGCGCACGCTGCCACTGGTCATGGCGGGCCTGCGTGAAGTAGTAGTCCGGGCTCACCAGTTCCAGCCCTTGCGACTGCGCAAAGGCTTCGGCGCCGGCGCCGGCAAAGAGCACGTGTTCGCTGTGGTCCAGCACGGCGCGCGCGGCCAGCACCGGGTTGCGCAGGCGCGTGACGCAGGCCACGGCGCCGGCTTCCAGCGTGGCGCCGTCCATCACCGCGGCATCGAGCTCATAGGTGCCGGCATGGGTCAGCACGGCGCCCTTGCCGGCGTTGAACAGCGGGCACTCTTCCAGCAGGCGCACGGCCTCGGTGACCGCATCGAGCGCGCTGCCGCCCTCGGCCAGGATGCGCTGGCCGGCTTGCAGCACGTGTTGCAGCGCTTCGATGTATTCGCGTTCGCGGGCGGCGTCCATCGCCGCGCGGGTGATGGTGCCGGCGCCGCCGTGGATGGCAATGACTGCTGGTTGCATGTGGATGCTCAGGACTTCCGGGTGTTGGAGGATCGGCCGCGCCTGGCGCCAGCCGTGGGTTCGGTGGACTGCGGGGTGCCGGGCGCGGCACGGCCGGCGGACTCCGCAGCCGGCGTGCCGTACAGCCACGGCAGCAGGAATTCAGTCATTTCGGCGGCGGCCTTGACCGGGCGCTCGGCCCGGTGCGCCACCGCGCCGCACAGCGCCTCGATCAGCGCCAGCACGGTGGCATCGGAGTTGGCCGACAGCCGGTTACCGGCCTGCGCGTAGAGCGCGATATCGGCCAGCGGCGCCAGCGGCGAGGTCGGCCCGTCAGTCAGCGCCAGCACCTGGCCGCCGTGCGACTTGGCCCGCTCAGCCAGTTCGATGGTGTCTGTGACGTAGCGCGGGAAGGCAATCACGATCAGCAGGTCGCTCGGCTGCTGCTTGAACAGCTGCCGCGCCGCATGCGAGGCGCCGCCGGCGCCTGCCACCGAGGTCACCATGCGACAGTGCATTTCCAGCCCGTGCTGCAGCAGGCCCGCCAGGAAACCGCTGGCGCCGAAGCCGGCCACGTAGACCCGCTGCGCCGCCAGGATCGCCGAGACCGCGCGCTCGCAGGCCTCCGGGTCGATGCCGCGCCGCGTGGCTTCCGCATTGGCCGCGGCATCTTCCAGCGAGGCGGCGAAGACTTCGGCCACGGTCGCGGGCCGCTCCAGCTCGCTGCGCAGCCGCTCCACCGGAGCCAGCGTGGCTTCGAAGCCGCGCACCAGTTCGGCCCGGAACTGCGGATAACCGTCGAACCCCAGCGCCCGCGCAAAGCGGTTCGCCGTGGCCACCGACACCTCCACCGCCGCGGCAAATTCGTCGATGCGCATGGTCGCCGCGCGGAACAGATTGGCCAGCACGTATTCCGCCATGCGGCGGTGTGCCGGCGTCAGCGTCGGCAAGCTGCGCGCAATGCGGTCTGAGATCGAATGGCCTTTGGGCATGATGGAAGCGGTTGGTCTGGACGTCGTCTGATGGACGTCGTTTGCGTGAAAATGAATTTACACGCAACTCACAAACAAGAAAATAGAGTTTTACCAAACCAAGGGTAATCCCTGAATCCACGAGAAATGAAGGCACATTGGCGGTGCACGTAGGCCGGCTGTTTTGCACCGCCAAGGCGTGCGGCGCACCGGAAACGCTACAATGCCGGCCAGCGCACCAGACCCGGCGGTTGCCAGCTTTCTCAGCGCTTTTTCTGTTTTTCACTCAGGCATTTCCCCCTCTCGTGATCCGAATCGACCAGCTAGTCCTCCAGCGCGGCACCAAGGTGCTGTTCGACCACACCAGCGTGACGCTCAACCCGGGCGAGCGCGTGGGCCTTGTCGGCGCCAACGGCAGCGGCAAGTCGACGCTGTTCGCGCTGCTGCGCGGCGAACTGCATCCGGACGGGGGCGATGTCATCGTGCCGGCGCAGTGGCGCGTCGCGCACGTGGCGCAGGAAACGCCTGCGGTCAGCCGCACCGCCGTGGATTACGTGATCGATGGCGACACCCGCCTGCGCGAGATCGAAACCGCCATAGCCGCCGCGCAGGCCAGCGGCGACGGCAGCGCCGAGGGCGAAGCCCACGCCGCCTTTGCCGACGCCGACGGCTACACCGCCCCGGCGCGCGCCGAGGCCCTGCTGCTGGGCCTGGGCTTCACGCTGGCGCAGGTGTCGCAGCCGGTGGCCTCGTTCTCCGGCGGCTGGCGCATGCGCCTGAACCTGGCGCAGGCGCTGATGTGCCCGTCCGACCTGCTGCTGCTCGACGAACCGACCAACCACCTGGACCTGGACGCCATCGTCTGGCTGGAGGACTGGCTGGCGCGCTACCCCGGCACGCTGGTGATGATTTCGCACGACCGCGAATTCCTCGACGCGATCTGCAACGTCACCGTGCATATCGAGAACCAGCAGCTGCGCCGCTATGGCGGCAACTACACGCTGTTCGAGACCCTGCGCCTGCAGCAGATGGCGCAGCAGCAATCCGCCTACGTGCGCCAGCAGAAGGAAATCGCGCACCTGGAATCGTTCATCACGCGCTTCAAGGCCAAGGCGACCAAGGCGCGCCAGGCACAGAGCCGCGTCAAGGCGCTGGAAAAGATGGAACGGCTGGCGCCGGTGCACGTGGCCGCCGGCTTCGCCTTCGAGTTCCGCGAACCCGACGCCGCGCCCAACCCGATGATGGTGCTCGACGGCGTCGACTGCGGTTATGCCGAGGCCGAGCCGCCCGTCACCATCCTGCACAACCTGGCGCTGTCGATCCAGAACGGCCAGCGCATCGGCCTGCTGGGCGCCAACGGCCAGGGCAAGTCCACGCTGGTCAAGACCCTGGCCGGCACGCAAGATCCGCTTACTGGCAAGCTGCGCCTGGGCAAGGGCCTGCAGATCGGCTACTTCGCCCAGCACCAGCTGGAGACGCTGCGCGACCACGACTCGCCGCTGCAGCACCTGGCACGCCTGGCGCCCGACACCCGCGAACAGGAGCTGCGCGACTTCCTCGGCAGCTTCAACTTCCGCGGCGACATGGCCACCGCGCCGATCGAGCCCTTCTCCGGCGGCGAGAAGGCCCGTCTGGCCCTGGCGCTGATCGTCTGGCAGAAGCCCAACCTGCTGCTGCTGGACGAGCCGACCAACCACCTGGACCTCGATACCCGCGAGGCGCTGACCATGGCGCTGGCGCAGTTCGAAGGCACGCTGATCCTGGTCTCGCACGACCGCCACCTGCTGCGCGCCACCGCCGACCAGTTCATGCTGGTGGCCGACGGCACCATCAAGCCCTTCGATGGCGACCTGGACGACTACCGCGACTGGCTGCTGCAACAGGCCGCGGCCAAGCGCAATGCCGCCACCGCCGCGCACCTGGCAGAGAACGCCGGCGATGCCGCGGCGGCGGTCAACCGCAAGGACCAGCGCCGCGCGGAGGCCGACGAGCGCCAGCGGCTGTCAGCACTGCGCAAGCCGTTGACGAAGGAACTGGAAAAGGTGGAAAAGCGCATGGCGGTGCTGCAAACCGCCAAAGAGGAGATCGACCGGTTCATGGCCGATGAAAGCAGCTATGCCGAAGCCAACAAGACCAGGCTGATGGAGATGCTCAAGCGCCAGGGCGAGGTCAACGGCGAGCTGGAGACGCTGGAGGAGAAGTGGCTGGAGTTGCAGGAGCAGATCGAGCAGATTGCGTAGTCTGGTTCGCGTCCCCTCCCTCGCACCACCGCAAACAAGAAACGGCGCCAATGGCGCCGTTTCTTATGTCGATGGCTTGCTCCCGACTCAGCGGAAATTCTTCTCGCGCCGGATCAACCCCACCGCCAGCGTCAGCGTCAGGATAAACAGCCAGATCAGCGACCATGCCGGCACCGACAGCCCCAGCACCGGCGGCAGCGGCGCGGTGCACAGGCCATCCGCGTAGAACACCTGCGGCAGCACCTTGGCAGTCGGCAGCGCGTTGACCCAGTTTTCCAGCGGATCGATGCCGCAACTGGCCTTGGGGTTGAGCAGCAGCGACACGTGGTAGACCGCCACTGCGATGCCCGCAATGCCGGACAGCATGCCCAGGCCCTGCCACAGCGAGCGCGTGTTCTGCGCCACCACGGCCAGCAGTGAGAAAATGCCGATGCCGATAAAGGCAAAGCGCTGCATCACGCAGAGCGGGCACGGCTGGTAGCCCTTTTCAAACTGCAGGTAGAGCGCAACGCCGACCAGGCCAAAGGAAACGAGGGCGATCAGCAGGAAATAGGCGCGTGAGTTGGCTTGCATAGTGGGTGATCAGGTAAACCGGTAAGCGGTGCCGTCAGTGGATGGCGCGGCATTGCTGCGCATTATTACCTATTTTGCAGCGCTTGCAGTTGGCGTCACACGCAGCGCAAGCCACCTGCCCTGTGGCGGATTGACGCAGGGGTGCTATGCGCCGGCTGCCAGCCACGCCGTGCGCGGCAAACGGTACAGGCAATGGGGCCGCAACGGATGCCCTGGCGGCAAGGCGGGATGCTCGAAGCCCACGGCATCCTCGCGCATGCCGAGCCTCTCCATGACCGCCCGCGAGCGGACATTGGCGAGTGTCGTGAAGGACACGATCTCATCCAGCCTCAGCCGCTCAAATCCCCAGGCAAGCGCGCCGCGTGCCGCCTCGGTCGCGTAGCCGCTGCCCCAGGCGTGCTGCGCCAGGCGCCAGGCGATCTCCACGCAAGGCGCGAACGGCAGCGCCGCGGTGGGCTCGTGCAGTCCGACAAACCCCAGGAAAACACCGTCCGCCTTGCGCTCGGCTACCCAGACGCCCCATCCCTTCATTGCGATCAGGCTGCGGCAGTGGTCGGCCATCGCATCGCTTTCAACACGCGTCAGCGGCGCAGGGAAATAGCGTATCACCTGCGCATCGGCATTGAGCGCGGCAAACGGCGCATAGTCCGCCTCGCGCCACTGGCGCAGCCGCAGGCGTTCCGTCTCGAAGGCGATATCGTCAGCTTCCATGCCTCAGTCCAGGTGCCGCACGCGGTCGATCGCCTGCTCGATGCGCTCCACCGCAATCACTTCCAACCCGTCGATCTTCTGCTTGGGCGCGTTGGCCTTGGGGATCACCGCCACCGTGAAGCCCAGCTTGGCGGCTTCCTTCAGGCGCTCCTGCCCGCGCGGGCTGGGCCGGATCTCGCCGGCCAGGCCGACTTCGCCAAACACCACCAGGCCGCGCGGCAGCGGCTTGTTGCGCATCGATGAATGGATCGACAGCAGCACCGCAAGGTCAGCGGCCGGCTCGGTGATCTTGACCCCGCCCACCGCATTCAGGAACACGTCCTGGTCAAAGCAGGCAATGCCCGCGTGCCGGTGCAGCACCGCCAGCAGCAGCGCCAGCCGGTTCTGCTCAAGCCCCACCGCCAGCCGGCGCGGGTTGGGCACATGCGCGGTATCGACCAGCGCCTGGATCTCGACCAGCAGCGGACGCGTGCCCTCCTGCGTCACCAGCACGCATGAGCCCGGCACGGTTTCCTCATGCTGCGACAGGAACAGCGCCGACGGATTGCTGATGCCGCGCAGGCCGCGCTCAGTCATGGCAAACACGCCCAGCTCATTGACCGCGCCGAAGCGGTTCTTGAAGGCGCGGATCAGCCGGTGCGACGAATGGGTATCGCCCTCGAAATACAGCACCGTATCGACGATATGCTCCAGCACGCGCGGACCCGCCAGGCTGCCTTCCTTGGTCACATGGCCGACCAGGATGATGGTGATGCCGCTGCTCTTGGCAATGCGCGTCAGCTGCGCCGCGCATTCGCGCACCTGCGCGACCGAGCCCGGTGCGGAGGTCAACGCCTCGGAGTACAGCGTCTGGATCGAGTCGATCACCGCGACTTCGGGCTTGTCCACTTCCAGCGTGGCCTGGATCTTCTCCAGCTGGATTTCGGCAAGCAGCCCCAGCGACGGGCTTTCCACGCCCAGTCGCTGCGCGCGCAGCGCGATCTGCGCACCGGATTCTTCGCCGCTCACATAGAGCACGCGGCGCTGGCCCGCAAGGTTGGCCAGGGCCTGCAGCAGCAGCGTGGACTTGCCGATGCCGGGATCGCCGCCGATCAGCACCACCCCGCCCGACACCAGGCCGCCGCCCAGCACGCGGTCGAATTCATCGATGCCGCTGGAGAAGCGCGGCACGTCGGCGGCATCGATCTCCGACAGCTTGCGCACCGTGGCCGAGGCGGCCAGCGGCTGGAAGCGCTTGTTCGCGGCGGACTCGGCCACCGTCTCCACCAGCGTGTTCCACTGCTGGCAATGCGGGCACTGGCCGGCCCAGCGCGGCGTGGTGCCGCCGCATTCAGTACACGTATAGACAGTCTTGGTCTTGGCCAACGGATGTCCTTGCAGGAAAAAACGAGCCGGGCCCACAAGTGGCCCGGCCGGCAGATGGTTAGTGCGCGGGCCTGCGCCCGCACCAGCGCCCCGGATCAGGCCACGGCAGGCGCGGCGCTGTCCGAAGCCGTGATCGTCGCCACCGAGGCCGGCACGCGCGGCGCCAGCGCGCACATCAGCTCATAGCCCACCGTGCCGCTGGCCTGCGCCACCTCGTCGATCGGCAGGCCCTGGCCCCACAGCGTGACCGGGCTGCCGACCTTGGCCTTCGGGCACGGGGTCAGGTCCACGCACAGCATGTCCATCGACACGCGCCCGACCAGCTCGGTGCGCACGCCATCGACCAGCACCGGCGCGCGCTGCTCGCCCCAGCCCGACGCATGGCGCGGGTAGCCGTCGGCATATCCGCACGCCACCACGCCAATGCGCATCGGCCGCTCGGCGGTGAACAAGGAGCCGTAGCCGACGGTATCGCCCTGCTGCAGGTCCTGCACTGAGATCAGTTCGCTGTGCAGCGACATCGCCGGCTGCAGGCCGGTGCCGGCAATATCGGCATCGCGCCCGGTGGGCGAGGCGCCGTACAGGATGATGCCGGGGCGCACCCAGGCGCGGTGCGCCTGCGGGTGCCACAGCACCGCGGCTGAGTTCGACAGGCTGGCCTCGCCCGGCAGGTTGGCCGTGGCGGCGTCGAAGGCCTCGATCTGGTGGGCGACGCCGCGGGGACTGTCCGCATCCGAAAAATGCGTCATATGGACGATACTGCCCACACAGGGCATGGCGCGGGCCCGCTCCCAGGCGGTACGGTAATCCGCGGGATGGAAGCCCAGCCGGTTCATGCCGGTGTTGAGCTTGAGCTGGATTGCCAGCGGCCCCTTGGCACGTGCGCTTTCCAGCATGCGCAGCTGCTCGTCGCAATGGATCGCGGTCGTCAGGCGGTATTGTTCGATGACGGCAACATCCTGCGGCTGGAAGAAGCCCTCCAGCAGCAGGATCGGGCCCTGCCAGCCAAGGTCACGCAGCAGCACGGCCTCATTGAGGTCCAGCAGGCCGAAGCCGTCGGCCACCCGCAGCGCGGCAAAGACGCGGCGGATGCCGTGGCCGTAGGCATTGGCCTTGACCACCGCCCAGATGCGCGAATTCGGCGCTTTGCGGCGGATGATGTCGAGATTGTTGGCCAGGGCGGGTTGATGGATGACTGCGTGGATGGGTCTTGGCATGGGAGTCACATCTCAGAAAGCGGACGAGCAGGCAGGCGGCGCTGGCGGCATGGGCGGCCGGCGCGGGTGCTGGAAGGACGGCTCTGTCTCAGTATCGATGGCGCAAACGTCACCTGTCGGTGTGCAGCTGCATGTTGCGGCGACTGGCATGCGGGAATGTGCGGAATTGGCACGCCCATGTATCCCAGTCACCATATCGGTTCGACCACGCACCAGATCAGGGAAGACCCGGTCGGCTGGTCGCGATCGCAGTCGTTATTTGAACACATTCAGATGCCATTACCGGGGGTCATTAGGGAATCGGCACGGCAATCTGCTTTCAAAAAGAGCCCTTGCCGGGGTTCGGGAATGTCATGTTTTCGTGATATAAAGCCGGACGCTCCGGCTATGTTCTAAAAGCGAAGCATTATGTCAATGACTGTCAGGCAAGCCTCAAGGCGCCGCAGCGCAGCACCACAGACACAATTCGACACGGCCGCGGCACAAGGTTCCCTGCAAACCATGGCCTCCCCGGTGGGCGCTAGCCTGGCCAGCCTGAGCGGAGTTCGCGATGGACTGAGCGGAGTTCGCGATGGAGAAAAAGTCGACAGCATGAAGAAGGGTTTTTACACCATCATGGCCGCGCAGTTTTTTTCTTCGCTGGCCGACAACGCCTTACTGATCGCCGCGATCGCCCTTCTCACCGAATTGCATTCCCCGCAGTGGATGACCCCGCTGCTCAAGCTGTTCTTCGTACTTTCCTACGTCGTCCTCGCCGCCTTCGTCGGCGCCTTTGCCGACTCCATGCCCAAGGGGCGGGTGATGCTCATCACCAACGCCATCAAGGTGGTCGGCTGCGCCATCATGATGTTCGGGCTGCACCCGTTGCTGGCGTATGGCATAGTGGGATTCGGCGCGGCGGCCTACTCGCCGGCCAAGTACGGCATCCTGACCGAACTGCTGCCGCCCGAGAAACTGGTGATGGCCAACGGCTGGATCGAGGGGCTGACGGTGGGCTCGATCATCCTGGGTACCGTGGTGGGGGGCGCACTGATTTCCGTGCACGTGTCGCAGATCCTGCTGCGGTTCGACCTCCCCTACGTGAACACCGGCATCGATACCCCGGCCGAAGCCGCGATGGTGGTGATCATGCTGTTCTACGTGATCGCCTCGGTCTTCAACCTGTTCATCCCCGAAACCGGCGCGCGCTACCCGCAGCAGGAAAAGAACCCGATCAAGCTGATCGCAGAGTTCGGCGACTGCTTCGTGGCGCTGTGGCGCGACAAGCTGGGCCAGATCTCGCTGGCGGTGACCACGCTGTTCTGGGGCGTGGGCGCCACGCTGCAGTTCATCGTGCTGAAGTGGGCCGAGAAATCGCTGGGCCTGAACCTGTCGCAGGGCGCGCTGCTGCAAGCCGTGGTGGCCGTGGGCGTGGCCGTGGGCGCGATCCTGGCCGCGGCGCGTATCCCGCTGCGCAAGTCGCTGTCGGTACTGCCCTTTGGCGTGGCGATGGGCGCCACCGTGATGATCATGGCGTTCTACACCAAGGATGCGATGCCCCATGTCGCGCTTGACGTGCTGGGCATGCATATGCCGCTGTACATGGCCATCGCCTATGTCTTCCTGATGGTGGTGGGCGCCATGTCGGGCTACTTCGTAGTGCCCATGAATGCGCTGCTGCAGCACCGCGGGCACGTGCTGCTGTCGGCCGGCCACTCCATCGCGGTGCAGAACTTCAATGAGAACGTCTCGGTGCTGCTGATGCTGTGCCTGTATGCGCTGCTGATCAAGCTGAACGTGCCGATCGGCGTGGTCATCGTCGCGCTGGGCCTGTTTATCTGCGTGACCATGGCGCTGGTGCTCAAGCTGCACAAGTACAACGCGCGCACCTTCAACTCGCTGGCGATGATCGGCGAGGACAAGCACCACTAGTCCTGCCCCCTGTCCCGCGCCCTGGTGCAGCCGGCGCGGGATGCTCAGGCCGTGTCGCCCGGCGCCGCCTGCTGCCCTGGCCTGGACGGCTCGGCTGCCCGCGCCAGCGCCCGTTCCTCCCACCCCGGCGGCACCACGAACCCGCGCGAGCATTCGCGCCACCAGCCCGGCGCCTCTGGCCCGGCCGGTTCCAGTTCGCACAGCATCACCGGCGATTCGCGCCGCCAGCCGTGATCATGGCGCGGGTCGGCAAAGCGCTGCGTCAGCATCGCGTGCAGCGCGCCGACATCCTCCGTGCCGGATTCGGGCACCAGCGCGCCCGACAACCACCCGGTACGCGGCAGGCGGCACCAGCGCAAGCCGGGCCGCGCGGCAGCGCGGGCAGCCCAGCCGTCGAGCGTGGACCACCAGCCGTGCAGATGGTCTGGCGCGATGCCAAGCGCATCCAGCCCCGGCGGCACCCGGCCATCGCGATAGAACAGCCAGCCCAGCAGGTAGACCTCGCTGCGATCCACCGTATGTCCCAGCAAGGCCTGTGCCTCCGCGGTGCAGCCCAGGGGGAGCTGGCGGTGCACGATGTGGCCCAGCTTGTCGCCAAGTCGATCGACCAGGTTCGGGCCGACGAAATCCTGCGCCCGCGGCACCTGGCTATCGCCAGGCGCCATCAGGTAGAACTTGGCCGCCATCTCCCAGTGGACCACTGCGCCCGACGCCTGCTCGCGCCAGACAAAATCCAGCTCGCCCAGCGTGCGGATACCCTGCCGCCCTGCGCGCCGCACCGGAACGTTGGCAGCCAGCAGCGACAGCCCCTGCATATGGCGCAGCGCAAAATGCAGCAACCGCTCGGCATGGCGGCCCAGGCGCAGGCTGCGGCTGGCGGGGTCCTGGTCGGGATCGCCAGCGGAGGGGGCGGCGTTGCCGTCGGCCAGTTCGTCGATGGTGGCGGGCAGCGTGGCGGGATCCGCGGCTTCCAGCCAGCGCTGCCAGGCGGCCAGCGTGCCGGCGGGCCAGCGCGCCGGGGCCGCGCCCGGCACCGCCGCCAGCAGCGGCGGCGAGAGCGTGGCCCAGGCCAGGTCGCGCGTGCGCGCCGACGCGGCGCGGCGCCACAGCGGCAGGCCCGACGGCCTGTTGCCGTCGCCGCCGCGGGTCAGTGAGAGATCAGGCCCCAGCTCCCGCACGGTCATGGACCTCCCTGGCCAGGCACAGGTCTTCCCAGGCGCGCGCCTTGTCGGTCAGGGTGCGCAGCAGGTAAGCCGGATGGTAGGTCACCACCACGGGGATGCCTTCATAGCTATGTACGGTGCCGCGCAGCTTGCCGATCGGCGTGGTGGTGCGCAGCAGCGACTGCGCCGCAAAGCGGCCCAGCACCACGATCACCCTGGGCTTCACCAGCGCGATCTGGCGGCGCAGGAACGGCTCGCACTGCGCCACCTCCTCGGGCTCCGGGTTGCGGTTGCCGGGCGGGCGGCACTTGAGCACGTTGGCGATAAACACATTGCGCCCGCGCGCCAGCCCGAGCGAGCCGAGCATATTGTCGAGCAGCTTGCCGGCCTGGCCCACGAAGGGCTCGCCCTGCTGGTCTTCATTCTCGCCGGGGGCTTCGCCCACCAGCATCCATTCGGCCTGGCGGTCGCCCACGGCGAATACGGTATTGGTGCGGCCCTGGCACAAGCCGCAGGCGGTGCAGCTTGCCACGGCGGCGTCCAGCGCCGGCCATTCCATGCTGGCGATGGCAGCTTCGCGCCCCGCTTGCGCCAGGCCGGGTTCCGGGCCGGCGGGGACCAGCGGCGGTGCAACCGGTGCCCTGGAGACAGGCGGCGCCACTGGCGCCGGCACCGGCACGGCGGGTTCCGCGACCACTGCGGCAACCTCCGCCACAGTCACCTCGGCGACAGGCATCGCTGCCTGCGCCACGGCCGCCTCCGGCGCGGCTTCTGCCTGCGCATCCGCGCGCTCGCGCGGCACCCATTCGGTCGGAATGCCCAGGACTTCCAGGAACTGTGCGCGGCGGTTCATGCCCTGCCCTCCGTGCCTTCATTGGCGGCGGACTCCGCCGGCCAGCTGCGGCGCAGCACCAGCGCGTCCTCGCGCTTGCTGCCCAGGGCCGGGTAATAGCCCTTGCGGCGCCCGATCTCGGCAAACCCCGCCGCCTGGTACAGCGCGATCGCGCCGGTATTGGACGGCCGCACTTCCAGCAGCATGGTATGGATGCGGTGCGCGTGCGAGGTCGCCAGCACCACCGCCAGCATCAGCCGCCCCAGCCCCTGGCGCTGGCGTTGCGGCTCGACGGTGATATTGAGCAGGTGCATTTCATCCACCACCGGCATCAGCACGGCGTAGGCCACCAGCGTGCCGGCCGGGTCGCGCAGCGTCAGGCCGAGATGGCCGGACTTGACCGAGTTCTCGAAATTGCCGCGGGTCCACGGATGGCTATAGGCACGTGCCTCGATGCCCGCCACGGCCTGCAGGTCGAGCGCGCTCATGCGGCCCAGTGCCCAGCCGTCCGGCAGCGCCGGCATGGCCGGCACGGCCGGCCAGTGGTTGCGGTCATCGAGCGGATAGGCTGCGCTCACGATGTGCTCCCGGCCTGGGCCGCGGCACGGGCGGCAGCGGCGGCTTCGCGTTCGGCGATGGTCTGCGCGACCTTGTCGCGCAGGTAGATCGGCATGGCCTGGTCGGCGTCGATGGCCTCGCCACGCGCCAGTGCGCGCAGTGCAATGGCGACCATCGGCTGCGCATGGGGCATCGCCTCCGGCAGCACGCGCGCGGCGCGCGCCAGGCCCGCCAGCCGCTCGCCGAAGACGGTGGCTGCGTTGCCGGCCAGCCAGAAATCGCCGTCGGGCAGCGGCACGGTTTCCGGCGCGCTGACCTGCATCGGGGTGATTTCTGCCCATTCCTGCACGCTGGCATGCCAGCGGAAAGCCGCGCAATAGGATTCATCCATGCGCGCATCCAGCGCCACCAGCACCGCGGTGTCGTCCGGCAGCGCCGGGGTGGCGGCACGCGCGCGCTCGGCGCAGGTCATCAGGGTATTGACCGGAACGACCGGCAACCCGGCGCCGAAGGCCAGCCCCTGTGCCACGCCGCAGGCGGTGCGCAGGCCGGTGAACGAGCCCGGGCCGGCGCCAAAGGCAATGGCAGCACAGTCCGCCAGCGCGATGCCGGCTTCGGCCAGCAGCTCGCCGGCAGCCGGCAGCACGCGTGCCGACGAGCGTGCACCAGTGTGCTCATGGCGCACCAGGCACTCGACTCCGGCACCCGGCACGGCACGTCCGAGCGCGACCGAGCACCACTCTGTAGAAGTTTCAACAGCAAGAATCCAGGACATGGCGCGATTGTATCCGGTGGCGCCCGGAATCGAGGGCTTCTTCGGTTTTATACGGACGGCGCGGCGCCGCCGGGCGGCTATCATCGGCCTGCACTTTCGCAATCCAGACTGCACACACGGAGGAACCCCATGAGCGACCTGCAGGCACGCTTCGAACAGGCCCAGATCGACGTCAAGCAACTGAGCGAGCGCCCCAGCAACATGTCCCTGCTGCGCCTGTACGCCCTGTTCAAGCAAGGCAGCGAAGGCGATGCCCACGGCGACAAGCCCGGCATGACCGACTTTGTCGGCCGCTACAAGTTTGAAGCCTGGGAAGCCCTGCGCGGCACCGCGCAAGAACAGGCGATGGAGCAGTACATCGCGCTGGTGGAAGAACTGCGCAGCGGCGCAGCCAGCTAAGCCAGCGCAGCCAGGCCTGGCGGCTTCAGGCCGCCGGCACCGGCCGCGGCCGGATCCGCCACGCCGCGAACATCGCACTGGCGATCACCATGCCGACCGCCAGGAAGGTTTCATCGAAGGCACGGATACGCGCCGCCTGCACGGCGGCGTCGCCGGCCTGGCCCAGCACCGCGCCGTGCTCCGCCAGACGCCATTGCAGCCCCACGCCCGCCAGGCTCACACCGATGGCGCCGCCCAGCTGGCGCAGGAAGTTGATGCAGCTTGAGCCCTGCGCGATCAGCGTGAAGTCCACCCCCCGCATTGCCCCCAGCGTCAGCGACGGCAGGATGCAGCCCAGCCCGATCCGCCCCAGCACCGCCAGCGCCACCAGCGCCAGATAAGGCGTGGAGCGCGAGCCCAGGGCCATCAGCAGGAACGACAGCGACAGCAGCGACAGCCCGAACGACACCTGGATATGCGGCGCGATCCGGTGCGTGAAGCGCCCCGATACGGCAATCGTCAGCGCCAGCACCACGCCCGCCGGGAACAGCACCAGGCCCGCGCGCGACGGCGTGTATTCCAGCGCCATCTGCATATAGACCGGCAGCAGGTAGGTCGAGCCGAACAGCCCGGCACCGTAGATAAAGGCCACCACTGCCCCGGCCGCGAACTGCCGGTAGCTGTAGAGCCGCAGATTCATCAGCGGATGCGCCGCGCGCAGCTGCCACAGCACGAACGCCGCCAGCATCAGCACGCCGAAGCCCGACAGCGCCAGGCCCGCGGGCACGCTGTTGCGCATCTCGACCACGCCGTTGAGCAGGCTTACCGTGGCAATGCCGGCCAGGCCCAGCCCGCGCCAGTCCAGCGGCTGGCGCTCGCCCATCATGATCGAGTCCACCGCCATGAAGCGCCGCGCCATCAGCACGCCGATCAGCGTCAGCGGCACCACCACGAAAAAGATCGAGCGCCAGCCGAAGGCCTCGACCAGGAAGCCGCCCAGGCTGGGCCCCAGCGCGGGCGCCAGCACCACGCCAAAGCCGAACATGCTGATCGCCTTGCCCTGCTCACGCTCTTCGAAGACGCGCAGGATCAGGATATTGGGCAGCGGCTGCATGATGCCCGCGGCGATGCCTTCGGCCACGCGCATCGCGATCATCACGCCATAGGTCGGTGAAAAGCCGCCAAAGAGCCCGCCCGCGCCCAGCAGCAGCGAGGCCCCCAGGAAGGTGCGGCGCAGCCCGTAGCGATTCAGCAGCCAGGGCGTCAGCAGCATCGACAGCGTCATCGCAACCATGAAGCTGGCCGCCACCCATTGCGCGCGCTCCTGCCCCAGCACGAAGTGCCGGCTCAGGTCCGGAATCGCTACGTTGATGATGGTGGACGAGACGATCGACGAGATCGTGCCCAGCATCAGCGTCACCAGCACCAGCCAGCGCAGCCGTTCGCCGTAGCGTGCGCGCAGCGCCAGCCGGGTCGGCAGACCCGGCCGCTGGCCGGAACCCTCCGGCGTGACGGGGCCCTCGCTCACCCCAGCCGTCCGGTGTCAGCGATCTCGCGGATCTTGCGGACGGTGTCGATATCGGCCTCGTGATAGGCGGATTTGACGATCTCGGCGTAGCGGTCATCGCCGCTGGCGTCGACCGCCGGCATGGTGGTGTCGTAGACAAAGCGCAGCAGCAGCGCGCCCGGGGCCGGGGTCTCGATCGCCATGGTCAGCGTGCCGCCGGCATGCTCGGCCGTGGCCGCGGTTTCATAGCGCACCTGCCGGCGCGGCTCGAACACCACATGATCCTGGATCGATGCCTTGCCAAAATGCAGCACGCGATCAATCCAGTAGTCGCCGCGGCCGACTACCTCGGCGCGGTCCAGGCCCAGCACGAAGAGTTCGGGCGACTCGGCGCGCAGCACCAGCCCTTGCCACAGCTGGTCAGGCGTCAGCGGATCCAGTTGAGGATTGCCCGGATCGTTGATCTCAACCAAGTGCTCGAAACGCAACTTCATTCTCCCTGTCTGCAGTAAGTCGATATTATGAAGTCTCCGCGTGTCCGGGAGGCCTTTTTGTCTGCGCGGTGCAACATGGCTTGACACGGGCCATTGCCCTTTATCGACCAATATCCACGCCAACTGGAGCCCCGCATGACCGCCGCGCCGCTCGCCGAAGCCGATCCCCTGCAGATCCTTGTCTACGCCGACTCGCTGTCATGGGGCATCGTGCCCGGCACGCGCCGGCGCCTGCCGTTCCCGGTGCGCTGGCCCGGCCGCCTGGAGCTGGGCCTGAACGCCGACGGCGGCACCCCGGCGCGCATCATCGAAGACTGCCTGAACGGCCGCCGCACGGTCTGGGACGATCCCTTCAAACCCGGCCGCAACGGCCTGCACGGGCTGGCGCAGCGCATTGAGATCCACTCGCCGCTGGCACTGGTGGTCCTGATGCTGGGCAACAACGATTTCCAGTCGATGCACCCGCACAACGCCTGGCACGCCGCCCAGGGCATCGCCACGCTGGTGCAGGCCATCCGTAGCGCGCCGATCGAGCCGGGCATGCCGGTGCCGCCGGTGCTGGTCGTGACCCCACCCCCGATCCGCACCCCGTGCGGGCCGCTGGCGCCCAAGTTTGCTGGCGGCGAACATAAGTGGACGGGCCTGCCTCAAGCTGTGGCCGAGGTCTGCACGCAACTGGGCTGTCCACTGTTCGACGCCGGCGCCGTGATCCAGAGCAGCGAGGTCGACGGCGTGCACCTGGATGCCGACGCGCACCTGGCACTCGGCGACGCGCTGCGCCCGGTCGTGCGGCAGCTGTTGCGCGGCTAGCGCGCCGTTCCTGACACCTGCCTGCGGCCGGCTGAAACATCACTCCTGACAGCAGGTGTCAGGAGACCCGGCGCACAATGCGGCCGCTCTCACACGGAACGCCGCCAGGAGGCTGTCATGGAGTTGCTGATCAATATCGATGTCGACGATCTGCCGCGCGGCATCGACTTCTACGCGCAGGGGCTTGGGCTGAGGCTGAACCGCAAGCTGTTCGACGGCACCGTCGCCGAAATGCTGGGCGGCAATACCCCGATCTACCTGCTCGCCAAGCCCGCCGGCACCCGCCCCACCACCCGCGCCGGCACCCGGCGCGACTACCGCCGCCACTGGACCCCGGTCCACCTCGACTTTGTCGTCGCCAACCTGGAACAGGCCATCGAACGCGCGCTGGAAGCCGGCGCAGAGATCGAAGACTGGCCGCAGGACTTTGACTGGGGGCGGCAGGCAACGCTGTCGGACCCGTTCGGGCATGGGTTGTGTTTTGTCGAGTGGAAGAGTCAGGGGTATGGGGCGGTGGCCGGCTGAGCCAGTGGCGCCGGCAGTGCGTCTCTTTGCAGACTGAGCCGGGACACAAAAGCATTTAAATGCCGTTATTCTGGTCTCGCCTGGATTCATAAGCATATGAAAAAGAAATAGACGCCAGATTCATTCCCGCTGCGCCATCTGGACGCAATTGCGTTAATCTGTGGCCCTCGCCCCGGTCAGGCGATCCCTGCCCAGGCGACTGTCTCACTCGCCACATAACCAGAATATCTCCAGAACTCCTATGCGCAGCACGTCTCTCATCAAGCGTCTGGCGGTCGCAGTGTCCGCCCTTGGTTTAATCGCCGCCAGCAGCGCCTCGGCCCAGGAACAGACTATCCGCGTCGGCACCGTCAGCGGCCCTGATGCCGAGGTCTGGCAAGTCGTCCAGAAGGTGGCCAAGCGCAATGGCCTGAACGTGAAGGTCGTGGAGTTCAACGACTACGTGCAGCCCAACGCCGCACTGGATGCTGGCGACCTGGACGCCAACAGCTTCCAGCACCAGCCCTACCTGGACAGCCAGGTGAAGCAGCGCGGCTACAAGATGCAGAGCGTGGGCTACACCTATATTTCGCCGCTGGGTATCTATGCGAAGAACCTGAAGTCGCCGAAGGACCTGCCGCAAGGCGCCAAGGTGGCCGTGCCCAACGATCCGTCCAATGAGAACCGCGCCCTGCTGCTGCTCCAGTCGCAAGGCGTGATCAAGCTGAAGGCAGGCGCCGGCACCAACGGTGTCAACGCCACCCCGCTGGACGTGGCCGAGAACCCCAGGAAGCTGAAGCTCGTGGAACTGGATGCAGCCCAGTTGGCCCGCGCCCTGCCCGATGTCAGCGCCGCCGTGATCAACACCAACTACGCGCTCGCCGCCGGCCTGCAGCCGACCAAGGACGCCATCGCGCTGGAAGACATCCACAGCCCGTACGCCAACATCATCGTCGTGCGCACGCAGGACAAGGACAAGCCGTGGATCAAGAAGCTGGTGGCAGCGTACCAGTCTGAAGACGTGCGCCAGTTCATGAAGGCCCAGTACAAGGGCGCGATGGTGCCGTCGTTCTGATTGCCGATGGCGCGGATGACGCGACCGGATCGCTGCTGACATCGGTCCGGCAAAATTTTTTGCGTGAGGCCCTCACAGGGGCTTGCAAATTCCGCCGCCTTCGGTAGAATTCGCGGCTCACCACCGGCCCAGGTGGCGGAATTGGTAGACGCACTAGGTTCAGGTCCTAGCGGTGGCAACACTGTGGAGGTTCGAGTCCTCTCCTGGGCACCAGAGTTTCAGGCAAAAAGCCCGCACGAAAGTGCGGGCTTTTTGTTTTGCCGAGACGGACTCCTCATTCATCCGGACACAGCCTTGCTGCCGTCTGGTCCAGTTGCGCCTTTGCCATTGCCAGCAGCGAATACACGTTGCGGCAACCTTCCGCACGCTCGCTCTCGATTTCAGCCAACAACAGGATGGCACTGAGCCCGGCTTCCCGCTCCCGCCATCGGGCGGCGATAAGACGTTTCGCATTCACCACTCCGCCACTGATCGCCTACAGTATCCCTATCCAAGGGCGCGGAGGCGCCGTCTGACGCCTGACTAAAGAACTGCGGAGAACCACCGTGGGCAAACTGCAAGACCGTCGCCGTTTCCTGGGAGCCGCGCTGGGCGGCCTGCTCGCCCCCGCTCTGCCCGCCTGCGGTGGCGATGACGACAATCCAAACCCACCGCCCGATCCCGTTCCCGAAGCCCAGATCACCCTGGCCATCGCCCAGGTCGACAAGCTGGCCGCCGGCCTGATGGCCAGCTCCGGCGTGCCGGGCATGGCCGTTGCCGTGGTGCGCGGCAATCAAACCGTTTTCGCCAAAGGCTTCGGCCGCCGGCTGGTGACCGACCCCGCGCCTGTCGATGCCGACACTGTGTTCCAGCTTGCGTCGGTGTCAAAACCCATCGGCGCGACCGTGGTGGCGCGCCAGGTCGGCCGCGGCGGCATCAGTTGGGATACGCCCGTGCGCAGGCACCTGCCCTGGTTCACGCTCTCGGATGCGGAGGTCACGGAAGCCATCACCATTGGCGACCTCTACGCGCATCGCTCCGGCCTGCCCGACCATGCCGGCGACCGCCTGGAAGACATGGGCTACAACCGCCAGCAAGTGCTGACGCGCCTGCGCTACCTGCCGCTGCATCCGTTCCGGGCGGCCTATGCCTACACCAACTTCGGCATGACCGCCGCCGCCGAGGCCGTGGCCACCGCCGCCGGCATCGACTGGGCCACGCTGTCCGACCGGGCCATCTACCAGCCGCTGGGCATGACGCGCACCAGTTCGCGCTACGCCGATTTTGCCGCGCGCGACAACCGCGCGGTGGGTCATGTCAAGCTCAACGGCAGCTGGGTGCAAGGCCTGGGCACGATGCCGGATGCGCAATCGCCCGCCGGCGGCGTCAGCTCGTCCGTCAACGACATGGCGAATTGGCTGGCGATGCTGCTCGCCAAAGGCGAGTTCGCCGGCCAACACATCGTCGACGCCGCCGCGCTGGCGCCCGCGCTGAGCCAGCAGATGCAGAGCAGTCCGCCCGCCAACGGCCGCCCGGCCGGCTACTACGGCTATGGCTTCAATGTCGGCACCACCGAACTGGGCCTGACCTCCTACAACCACTCAGGGGCCTTCGTGGCAGGCGCGGCCACCAGCTTCACAGCGGTGCCGTCGCTGAACCTGGCCATCGTGACGCTGACCAATGGCTATCCCATCGGCGTCCCGGAAACCCTGAACGCACAGTTCTTCGACCTGGCGCAGTACGGCGCCATCCAGCGCGACTGGGGCAAGATCTACGGCGACGCATTCGCGCCGCTGCTGGCGCCGGAAGGCCGGCTGGTCGGGCAACCGCGCCCCGCCAATCCGCTGCCGGCCCGTGCGCTCTCAACTTACACCGGCACCTACCAGAACGACTACTACGGTTCGCTGCAGGTGGCCGATCAGGGCGGCACGCTGGTGATGACGCTGGGCGCCACGCCGCTGACCTTGCCGCTGAGCCACTGGGACGGCGATGTCTTCACCTTCGTGCTCAACAACGAGAATGCAACGCCGGGCACGATCTCGCAGGCGGCGTTCTCCAGCGACCGCGTGTGGCTGGAGTATTACGACCACGAAGGGTTGGGCATGTTTGTGCGGTAGCCCTGCAAGTGCCAGGCGAATTCATCCAGGAGAACGGCCCATGAGTAGCTGGCTGGCAAAGGCCATGGGCGCGCTTGGCTGCGCTTTGCCGTTGCTGGCAGCCCGACCTGAACGTGCCGTACAACCCGGTGGAGTACCTGGGCGACGACAAGCTGGCCAAGCTGATCCGTGACCTGCAGTCTTTGCTGCTGGTCACTTATTCGATCGTTACCTTCCCGTCCTTCACCAGCTTGGCGAACTTGACCGTCTCATCCTCGATCCGCCTGGCAAACTCCTGCGGCGTGCTCGCCATCGGCTCGGCCCCGACCGCCACCATGCGCTGCTGGAAGTCCGGCGATTTCACGATCCTGACGATCTCGGCGTTCAGCCGCGTCACGATGGGCGCTGGCGTGGCGGCCGGCGCCAGCACGCCGAACCAGGTGCCGATATCAAAGCCCTTCAGCCCCGCCTCTTCCAGAGTGGGGACATCAGGCAGGACACTGGAGCGCCGCGCGGTGGTGACGGCAAGGGCGCGCAGCTTGCCCGACTTGATGTGCTGCAGCACCGGCGTCAGGGTATCGAACGACATCGTCACCTGCCCGCCGAGCAGATCGGTCGTCAGCGGGCCGCTGCCCTTGTAAGGCACGTGCAGCAGCGGCGCACCCGTCGCGGCCTGGAACTGGGTGCCGATCAGGTGCTGCGCGGTGCCGTTGCCATTGGAGCCATAGGCAAACTCCGGCGATGCCTTCTTCGCCAGGGCCACCAGTTCCGTAACGTTCTTCGCCGGCGTCTTGGCAGCATTGATGACCAGCACATTGGGCACCATGGCGACCGTGGCGATGGGCGCCAGGTCCTTCTGGAAGCTGTAGGGCAGCTTCTTGTAGACGCTGCTGGCAATGGTATGGTGCACCGCGCCCATCAGCAGCGTGTAGCCGTCCGGCTTGCCCTTGGCGACGTAGTCCGCGCCCACGGTGGCGCCGGCGCCGGGCCGGTTTTCCACGATCACGGGCTGGCCCAGGCTCTTCGACAACTGGTCGCCCAGCGCGCGCGCCAGCACGTCGGTAGTCCCGCCCGACGGGAACGGTACCACCAGGGTGATCGGCTTGGCCGGCCATTCCTGTGCCAGGCAAGTGCCGCTGAGGATAAAGCCGGCTGCCAGCACGGCCACACCGGAAATACGACGCACGAGTTCAGTACCACGCATGATTTGTCTCCTGAATGTTCTATGTTTCCCGCCAGCTTCGGCGGGTTGACGCTCTAATTCACCTGCGAAATTGCCTGCCTCCCCGCAAAGGTCGCCGCGCACCCCAGCTCGGCCTCGATAAACAGCAGCCGGTTGTATTTGGCCACGCGGTCGGAGCGGCTCAGCGAGCCGGTCTTGATCTGCGTGGCCGCGGTGCATACGCTCAGATCGGCGATGGTGGTGTCTTCCGTCTCGCCGGAGCAGGCGGGTCTCTGTCTTGCCGGCGCCAACCGACCGGTACAGCGGCACGCCGGCCGAAGCCGCAGCCGCCTTGGCGCTCGCCAGCGAAACGGCCAGCAGCGCATTGGCGCCAAGGCGCGACTTCTCTGGCGTGCCATCGAGGCGGATCAGGCAGGCATCCACCTCGGCCTGGTCCGCGGCGTCCAGGCCATTGAGCGCTCGCGCGATATCGACGTTGATGTGCTGCACCGCCTTCTGCACCCCCTTGCCGAAATAGCGTCGCTTGTCGCCGTCCCGCAATTCCAGCGCTTCACGCGATCCCGTGGACGCGCCGGACGGCGCGGCAGCGAAGCCCTCCGCGCCATCGGCCAGCACCACCTGGGCCGCCACCGTCGGGTTGCCCCGGGAATCGAGCAGCTCGTAGCCGCGGATTTCGCCGATTGCAGTCATGTGGATCCCCTTACTGGACCTGCGCGATGCGCAGCAGGTTGGTGGTGCCGGCCACGGTGAACGGCAGGCCGGCCGAGATGACGATCTGCTGCCCGGCCACGCCGAACTGCTCCTTCAGCACGGTGCGGCTGGCCAGCTCGGTCATCTCCAGCACATCGACCACTTCATGGCAGAGCACCGCATGCACGCCCCAAGCCAGCGCCAGCCGGCGCGCGGTGGCCACGCGCGGCGTCATGCCCAGGATCGGCACTTCGGGCCGTTCGCGCGCCATGCGCAGCGCGGAGTAGCCTGAGCTGGTGTAGGTGACCGCGGCAGGCACGCGCAGCAGGTTCGCCACGTGCCGGACGGCATAGCCGATGGCGTCGGCGGCTTGCGCGCGCGGCTCCGAATGCGAGGCCTGGATGGCTTCGTGGTAGTGCGGGTCCGCTTCGGTGCGCGTGATGATGCTGTCCATCATCTGCACGGCTTCGACCGGATAGCTGCCCGAGGCCGATTCGGCGGACAGCATCACGGCGTCGGCGCCGTCGTAGATGGCGGTCGCCACATCGGAGGCCTCCGCGCGCGTCGGTGCCGGCGCGCTGACCATCGACTCCAGCATCTGGGTGGCAACGATCACCGGCTTGCCGGCCTTGCGGCAGGCGCGCACGATGCGCTTCTGCAGCGACGGCACCTGTTCCGCCGGCATTTCAACGCCCAGGTCGCCGCGTGCGACCATGACCGCATCCGACGCCGCCACGATCGCTTCCAGGCTCTGGATGGCAGCGGGCTTCTCCAGCTTGGCGATAATGCCGGCGCGGCCGTCCGCGATCTGCCTGATCTCTTCGATATCCTCGGCGCGCTGCACGAACGACAGCGCAATCCAGTCCACGCCCAGCGACAGGCCAAAGTCCAGGTCGCTCCGGTCCTTCTCGGTCATCGCCGACAGGGGCAGCACCACGCCCGGCACATTGACGCCCTTGCGGTCGGACAGCGTGCCGCCGTTGATCACGGTGGTTTCGGCGTACTCCGGACCGCACCGCTCCACGCGCAGGCGCACGCGCCCATCGTCGACCAGCAGTTCCGCGCCCGGCTGCAGCGCGGCGAAGATCTCCGGATGCGGCAGGCTGACCCGCTCGACCGAGCCCGGCACGCTGGCATCCAGGTCCAGCCGAAATGCCGCCTGTGCGGCCAGTTCCACCGGGCCATCGGCAAAGGTGCCGATGCGCAGCTTGGGTCCTTGCAGGTCCAGCAGCACGCCGATGGGGCGGCCGCGCTCCTTCTCGATGGCGCGGATGCTGTGCAGCCGCTGCTGGTGGTCGGCATGCGTGCCGTGGCTGAAGTTGAGCCGGAACACATCGGCACCGGCGTCAAACAGGCGCTCAATGGTGGCCGGATCTGTACTGGCGGGACCGAGCGTGGCCACGATCTTGGCGTTGCGAAGGCGTCTCATGCGGATGTTCCAGATGCGCGCGTCAGCAAGATCGCGCGAAAGTCGTTGACATTGGTCAGCGTGGGACCGGTGATGACGGCATCCCCCAGCGCCTCGAAAAATCCATGGCCGTCGTTGGCGGCCAGCGCATCCTGCGGGCGCAGGCCGGCGCGCCAGGCACGTTCCAGCGTGTCGGGGCCGATCACGGCCCCTGCGATCTCTTCCCGGCCGTCGACACCATCGGTGTCGCCCGCGATCGCATGAATGTCCGGTTCGCCGCGCAGCGTCAGCGCCAGCGACAACAGGAACTCCACGTTCCTGCCGCCCCTGCCCGCGCCCCGCACGGTGACCGTGGTCTCGCCACCGGACAGCAGCACGCACGGCGCGGCAAACGGCTGGCCATGCCTGGCGGCTTCCAGCGCGATCCCGCCCAGAACCTTGCCGACATCGCGGGCTTCGCCTTCAATGGCGTCGCCCAACATGTGCACGGCATAACCGGCCTCGCGGCCCACCTGCGCAGCCGCTTCCAGCGCCAGCCGGGGCGTGGCGATGAACTCGGTGCGGATGCGCGGCAAGCGCGGGTCGCCGGGCTTGAGCGTCTCTGCAGCGTCGGACGCCAGCATTGTCATCACCTTGGGCGGCAGGTCGATCGCATACCGTTTGACGATGGCCAGCGCATCGGCGCACGTGGTCGGGTCGGGCACGGTCGGTCCCGAGGCGATATCGATCGGGTCATCGCCCGGTACATCGGAAATCAGCAGGTTCAGCACCCGCGCCGGATAGCAGGCTGCAGCCAGCCGGCCGCCCTTGATGGCGGACAGGTGCCGGCGTAAGCAATTCATCTCCGAAATCGTGGCGCCGGATTTGAGCAGCGCGCGATTGACGCGTTGCTTGTCGTCAAGCGTGATGCCGGCAAGCGGCAGTGGCAGCAGCGACGACCCGCCGCCCGAGACCAGGCAGATCACCAGGTCGTCCTCGCCCAGGCCCGCCACCAGCTCCAGCATGCGCTGCGAAGCGGCCAGCCCGGCGTCGTCCGGCACGGGGTGCGCGGCCTCCACGATCTCAATGCGCGAACACGGCACCGCATAGCCGTAGCGGGTGACAACCAGGCCTTCAAGCGGCCCGGGCCATGCTGCCTCCAGCGTGCTCGCCATGGCCGCCGACGCTTTGCCGGCCCCAATGACGACGGTGCGTCCGCGCGGCGGCGGCGGCAGGTGCCGCGCCAGGGTCCTGGCAGGTTGCGCGGCGGCGACCGCCGCTTCGAACATGCGCTGCAGCAGCACGGCGAGCTCGGAATATGGCTTGGTCACGTCGGCCCCTTAGTGCATCAGATTGGCGTGGGCATCCGCCGCGGCGGCGATGCGTGCGCGTACCGGGGTTTCGTCCTGGCCCGGCGGCACAGCATCGGCTTCGTAATCGAGCTTGCCGTCCAGTGCATCGGCCAGTTGCCGGCGGTCCACCGCCCCAACCCATCGTGCAATGGCCAGCGTGCCCACGGCATTGCCGATCGTGTTGGTGATGGCGCGCGCCTCGGACATGAAGCGGTCGACACCGAGCAGCAGCACCATGCCGGCAACAGGGATCTTGCCCAGCGACGCCAGCGTTGCCGCCAGCGTGATAAAGCCGGAGCCGGTCACGCCCGCCGAACCCTTGGAGGTCAGCAGCAGCACGCCAAGCACCACCAGCTGGTCCGTCATGGTCAGCGGCGTATTGGTCGCCTGGGCCACGAAGATCGCGGCCATGGCGTAGTAGATGCACTGCCCGTCCGGGTTAAAGGTCAGGCCGGAAGGCACCACCAGCCCCACCACCGGCTTGCTGACGCCGGCGTTTTCCAGCTTGCGCATCAGCTGCGGCACCACCGACTCCGACGAGCTGGTGCCGAGCACGGTGAACAGCTCATCTCGGATGTACTTCAGGAACTTCCCCAGGCTAAATCCAGACAGCCGGGCCACGCCGCCCAGCACGATCACCACGAACAGGAAGCAAGTGATGTACATCGTGCCCATCAGCTTGCCCAGCGAGACCACCGAGCCCAGGCCGTATTTGCCCACGGTAAAGGCCATGGCGCCGAACGCCGCGATCGGCGCCAGCCGCATGATCATCCCCACGACAGTGAAGATGCCGTGCGTAAAGGAGTCCAGGAAATCCACCACCGGCTTGGCACGCGCCCCGATATGCGACAACGCAATGCCGAACAACGTGGCAAAAACCAGGATCTGCAGGATGTCGTTCTTGGCCAGCGCGTCGACGATGCTGGTCGGCACCAGGTTCATCATAAAGTCGATGAACGTGTGCGGTTTCTCCGCGGCATGCGTGTAGCTGGCGATGGCCTTGGTGTCCAGGTGCGCCGGATCGATATTCATGCCATGGCCCGGCTGGACCACGTTGACGACGAGCAGGCCCAGGGCCAGCGCAAACGTCGACAACACCTCAAAGTAGATCAGGGCCCGCACGCCGACGCGGCCGAGCTCCTTCATGTTCTCCATGCGCGCGATGCCGAGCACCACCGTCGCAAAGATGATGGGCGCGAACACCATCTTGATCAGCTTGATGAACACGTCGCCAAGCGGCTTCAGGTCACTCGCGATATCGGGCGCCCACACGCCCAGGGCAACGCCGGCGCTGACGCCTAGCAATACCTGGACATAGAGCTTGCCAAGCAGCCTATGAATCATTGCTGTCTCCTGCTGTGTCTTTAAGGCAAAGCGCTCCCGGCGCAGCTCTCAGCGGCTGCTCTTCATGCCCGGAAGGCTGTACGGGCCGTGCAGGCCCGCAGGATGCGCCCCGGCCGTGGCCGGGACGCGCGGCTGGCGTGGCCTGGCGCTCAGGCCGCCTTCGCCTGCTTGCCGGCGGCGAGGAGGTCGCACACGGCCTTGGTCACTTCAGCGGTGGTTGCCTTGCCGCCCAGGTCACCGGTATGCAGCGCCGGGTTGGCGGTGACGGTTTCAACGGCCTGCATCACGCGCTGCGCCGCCTCGTTCTCGCCCAGGTGTTCCAGCAGCATGACCACCGACCAGAAGGTGCCGACCGGGTTGGCCAGGCCTTTGCCCATGATGTCGAAGGCCGAGCCGTGGATGGGCTCGAACATCGACGGATACCGGCGCTCCGGATCGATATTGCCGGTCGGGGCAATGCCCAGGCTGCCGGCAAGTGCTGCTGCCAGGTCGCTCAGGATGTCGGCATGCAGGTTGGTGGCGACGATGGTGTCAAGCGAGGCCGGACGGTTCACCATGCGCGCGGTCGCGGCATCGACCAGTTCCTTGTCCCAGGTGACGTCCGGGAATTCCTTGGCCACCTGCACGGCGACCTCGTCCCACATCACCATGGCGTGGCGCTGCGCATTGGACTTGGTGATCACGGTCAGCTGCTTGCGGGGGCGCGACTGCGCCAGCTTGAAGGCAAAGCGCAGGATGCGTTCCACGCCAACGCGGGTCATCATGCTGACGTCGGTGGCAGCTTCGATCGGGTGGCCCTGGTGCACGCGACCGCCCACGCCCGAATACTCGCCTTCGGAGTTTTCGCGCACGATCACCCAGTTCAGGTCCTCCGCGGCACAGCGCTTGAGCGGCGCGTCAATGCCGGGCAGGATGCGCGTCGGGCGCACATTGGCGTACTGGTCGAAGCCCTGGCAGATCTTCAGGCGCAGGCCCCACAGGGTGATGTGATCCGGGATATGCGGGTCGCCGGCCGAGCCGAAGAGGATGGCGTCCTTGTCGCGCAGCGCGTCCAGGCCGTCGGCTGGCATCATCACGCCGTGCTGGCGATAGTAGTCGCCGCCCCAGTCGAAGTCTTCGAATTCAAAGCGGAAGTCTGCGCCGGCAGACACCAGGGCCTCCATCACTTCACGGCCGGCCGGCACCACCTCCTTGCCAATGCCGTCCCCGGGGATCGTTGCAATGCGGTACGTCTTCATCTGTGTCTCCTGGTCTGAATCGCGTTGAGTGCGTGGAGCGGATTCTGGGCCGTGGACAAGGTATTGGATCGCTTGTAGAGTTAAACTATTCTTAACCTGAAATTAAAGATGGAATGGCATCATCGTCCGGCATTCAGCCTTCCGAGCTGGGCTTTTTCACCTCAGTCGCCACCGCAGGCAGCCTGAGCGCGGCCGCACGCGACCTCGGTATCACAACAGCCGCGGTCAGCAAGCGGCTGGCGCAGATGGAAGCGCGCATCGGCATGCCGCTGGTGACCCGCACCACGCGGCGCATGAGCCTGACGCCGGAGGGCGAGGTCTACCTGGAGCACGCCCGGCGCATCCTCAGCGAGATCGATGACCTGGACCAGATCCTGACCCGTTCAAAGGGCCGGCCGAGCGGCCTGCTGCGGGTGAATGCCACGCTGGGGTTCGGGCGCATGCATGTGGCGCCGGTGATTTCCGAGTATGTCGCCACCTACCCCGAGGTCGATGTCCAGCTCCAGCTGTCCGCCGACCCGCCGCCGCTGACCGAAGATGCCTTCGACGTCTGCGTCCGCTTCGGCCAGCCGCCCGACGCCCGCATCGTGGCCAGGAAGCTGGCGCCGAACCGACGCCTGCTGTGCGCCTCGCCCAAATACCTGCGCAGGCACGGCACACCACACACGCCCTCTGACCTGCGCCAACACAATTGCATCGGCATCCGGCAGGGCAGCGACGCCTATGGCGTGTGGCGCCTGACCTCAGGAAAAGGGGCAAAGGCGCGGACCGAATCGGTCCATGTGCGCGGCAACCTCACCACCAATGACGGCGAGATCGCGGTCAACTGGGCGCTGGAAGGGCATGGCATCCTGATGCGCGCGGAGTGGGATATCGAGCGGTTCCTGCACAGTGGCCGCCTGGTCCAGGTACTGCCGCAATACGCGACGCCGGAGGCGGACATCTATGCCGTCTACCAGCAGCGGCATCAGTTGTCGTCCCGGATCCGGCTGTTCGTGGAGTTCCTGGCGGCGAAATTCAGTGAGTTTGGCAAGTAGCGGCGGCAAGCAGCCGGGCGTTCACGCAGGCGAATGAAGCTCAATGGCTATCGGCTCTCGATCCACTGAATCGCGAAGCGCATCAGCTCCTTGCCGTTAGGAATATCCAGCTTTTCCTTGATGTTGGCCTGATGTGCCTCGATGGTCTTGACGCTGCGATTCAGTTTCTCGGCGATCTGGCGGGTGCTGAAGCCGAGTCCGATCAGGTGCAGGACTTCGAACTCCCGTTCCGACAGGCTCGCGATCGAGCCCGCCGGGATTCTTTGAGGAGCCGTCACGGCCCGCGCCAGCTTTTCATGCATGGCGGCGCTCAGGTAGACATTGCCTGCCAGCACCTCGCGGATGGCATTCACAATATGCTCGGTGGCCTCGAGTTTCATCAGATACCCGTTTGCTCCTGCCCGCAGTGCGCGTTCGGCAAACAGCATTTCATCATGCATGCTGAGGACAAGGATTGCCAGCTTTGGATAGTGTTGCCGGAGCGTCCTGACAAGATCCAGGCCGGAGTTCGAGTGCAGACTGAGGTCGACAATGGCCATGTCAGGCTGGCAGGTCATCAACGCCAGAGCATCTTCGGCACTGCCGGCCGCACAGCAGACGTGCAGGTCCTCATGCAGATTCAGCATTTGGCTTAACCCCTCCCGGATGATGGGGTGGTCATCCACGATCAGGATCTGCGTTGCGCGGCCCGGACTAGATGGCTTCTGTTGCATGGCCCGGACTCTCTGGTATCGGATAACTGATGGCAACCGTGGTGCCACCCAGAGCATTGCGGGTGATCGTGCAGAAGCCGCCCATGAGGCGCGCGCGGTGACGCAGGTTGTGAAGTCCCAGTCCGGAGGCACGCTCCACTTGTCCCGGGTCGACCCCCACCCCATCGTCACTGATGGAAAGCCGCTGCATCCCGCCTTCGCGCTCCAGGTCGATCCCAATGTGGTGTCCCTGGCTATATTTCAGCGCGTTATTGACGGCTTCCTGTGCCGCACGGTAAAGGTTGATCTGCATCGGCGGGTCCAGCAAGTCCACGTCTGCCCCGATGCGCAGCGTGCAGTCTATGCCATCCAGCGCGCAGGTCGTCTGCGCCAGCCCCTGCAGTGCGACCGCAAGGCCACCAGATTCCATGGCGACCGGGTCCAGGCCATGGGCAATCTTGCGAGTCATCAAGGATGCCTGCTTCACCAGTCCGACGATGGCAGCCGCGTCCGCGGCGGCTGGATGGCCATGCTTCTGCAGTGTTCGATTCAAGGTGGTGCAGTAGAAGCCCAGGCTGGTGAGGTGCTGCCCGAGGCCGTCATGCAGTTCCCGGCCGATGAGTCTCTGCTGCTGATCGCCGATTCGGATCAGTTCCGCCTCCAGCAGACGACGCCGTGCCATCTCCTGCTTCAGTTCATGGTTTGCTCGTTCCAGGTCCTGGGTTCGCGCTTGCACGCGCCGTTCCAGTTCGATGTGGGATGCCTGCAGCAGGCTATGGACGCGCTTCTCCTGAGCACGTGCCGCCACCAGCAGCAGCCCGGTTACTGCCACGACGTTCGCGAAGGCGCACCATCTCACAAGGCTATCGACTGGAGACTCTGCGGCAAAGGGACCGGTGCCGTTCGTGGTGCCCCAGATGGCCACGATTGAGACCATCAAGGTTGAAAAGGTGGTGCCCAGGTGATCGAAGCGCAGAGCCGCCCAGATAATGAACGGAAGAATTGCCAGGGCTGAAGGATAGTAGCCATGCCCGGCAAGCTCGGGGGCGCCGAAAATGAGGTAACTTGCCCAGAGGATTGCAACGGTCAGCCCGCACCCTTCCACTGCCTGCTTTGCGGTGCGCACAGGCCTGGGATTCGCAAGCAAGCTGAGCAGGGGCGGGGCCACCACCAGCACCCCCAACATGTCACCGAGCCACCATTCCAGAACGGCTGAGCCGTACTCGGTGACTGATACCAGGCCCGCTCCAAGGAGGGCGGTCGCGCCAACCAGGGCACTCACCGCTGTGCTGGCCGTCGCAGCCAGGATGATAAAGGCCAGCACGTCCCTGACGCGGTCGAGGGTGATCTGGAATCGGGCCACGTGCTTCAACAACAACGTGGCCGTCAAGGCTGCAGCCGTCGCGCCGAGGCCAATCAACGCGGCCATTGGCAATGGCACGCCGACCGACATATTGGCCAGAAGCGAGCCAATGGCAATTCCGGGGGCAGCTGCGAAACCCGTGACAAGGAGCGCAACGAGGGCCACGCCGCTGGAAGGCCACACCAGAGACACGGCACCGCCCACTACTGCATAAGCAAGCCCCAGCTTTGCACTTGCGTAATACGCCAAAGCGACAAATCCGGCATGGACGAAAAGGCCGAGTCTTGAGTTGCGCGGGATAATGAACATTGTTCGCTTCAAATCTCGGGAACAGACATTGTCACATCCAGTCATTTCTATCGTTAAGCGGAATGACGACACTCTTGCGAAAGAGTATGTTCCATGCACCTGCGGCAAATCACGAGCCTGCACCGAATCGATGCCAGGCGCAGTGCTGCAAAACCCTGGTGCCGCAACACTACTATGAATCTACGTCAGAACTCCCGGCGCGGTAAGCATCGCCGGATGGATTCGATCGGCACCGTGCAGTAATGCAGGGGCTGAGTCAGCCCTGCCCACCGGCTAGGGCAATCCCCTAGCCTCTTTTCGGAATAAAGCCTTATTTATATGCTTCCCGCCAAGGCCTACATTTCATTGCACTTGTGCGAAGTTGCGACCCTCAAACCGAAGCGAAAGAAGAATCGTTCCGGTGTTCTTGCAACGACCTGAAATGGAGGTAAAAAAATGGTAAAAACTGTCTTACTGCTCGCTGCGGCGGGTGCGGCGCTTAGTGCCGGAGTTGCCTATGCCGGCATTGGGGCGCGAGATGTCTACACTGACGGGGCCAGCGTGATGGGGCCGCGAGACCCATATTCCGATGGAGGCAAGACCACCAAGTTTGACGTCTATTCAGATGGGGCCAAAGTCTCGGATCGACGCGACGTATTCACCGATGGCGCGAGAATCACCAACCGCGATGGCCTCGTTGACGGCAGCATGTAAGGAACTACAGAATAAAGTGTGCCCCTCAAAAAATGCGTGGCCGGCACTCAGCTTCTCCGGCCACAAACCAGCACCTCCCCCGAGTCACAGCGTCGGGGGATTTTTTTGTAGCGCTGTGGTCCGCGCGTGAGCCATCAGAAGGATCGCGGTGGCGTCGTCCGCATAGCCTACGTAGAGCGACTGCAGCGCAGGTGCGTTCTCCAGTGCATCGCGCACCAGGCCAAGTCGCACCGTGCGGGCCTGAAGGGTCCGTGCCTCCGCACCCGCAAGAGAACCATCCGCGCTTTCACAGCAGGCGCTCCGCCTCTTCGATCAGGGCGGTGGGCGACAGCATGTCGCCACGCGCGAAACGCACCAGTGCGATGGATCGCACCAGCGGCGGATCGCCCGGGACGTGGGCAGTGAGCAGGTCGATGTCGTGTGCCGGCCCCGCGCTGTCCGCCGCGAGCAGCACGTTCATGGCACTAAGCCGCATGTGTCTTTGCTCAATGAAAAAGCAGGAGCGTGCGTCCGCCAGGACCTCGGCCAGGCATTCCAGTTGACGGTCAAGCGCCCCGGTTTCGGGGCCGAGTTGCGCAAGTTCCTGCTCGTTCGCGGCAATCTGCTCGCTCAGGCCGGCCTGCTCGCCGGGACTTGCGCCGGCATCGCCGCCGAGCACCGAGCGCATGCCGGTGCCTTGCCGTTGGAGCAGGAGCAGGCGCGCCACCAGCAGCGCCTGCTCGCGCGCGAGTACGTCGCGGCGCGACTTGCCGGCAGCGAAACGGGCGAGGCCCTCCATGCTGAACTGATCGAACATGCGCCGGACAATTTCCTCGCGCAGCGCTTGCTCGCTGCGAGCGATGATCCTGACCTTGTGATCGCCGAAACTGACGGTGGTTTGCGGCACTTCCGTGCGCATGACATCCCCTTCCAGCGCAACCCCGAGCGTGCGCCGCTCGGTCATCGCCATCCCCAGCACCGCAAACGCCTGCGGCGTATCGGGCGACTGGTCGAAGAACTCTCGCAGTTCAGGAGAGCGGCTGAAGGCAAGCTGCACGTCGCGCGGCGTGCCGAAGAAGGCGTGAATGCAGGGGTCGTCCCCCCATGCCTGCACGCTGGCCTCCCGAGGCGCGGGAAGACCCTGGACGAGTTCGCGCACGTAGTCCTGCGCTTGCTCGAGCGCAGGCCGAAGCCGCTGCTGGTAGCGCGACACCAGCCGCAAGCGCGGATAAATCCGGGTCACGCGCTCGGCCAGCTCGGCAATCTCTTGCTTGCCGTGCGCATGGACTCGCGCATTGCGCCGGCGCAACCACCTCAGAAAACCCATCGGCATGCTCCCACCAGGCGCCTGCCCGGCCGCTGCGCTGTTTAGTCAGGCTCCCGGCGCCGCCTTATTTACTCAGCGGGCATTCCTGGGCGTGACAGAAATGGCAAGGGCTTCGGTGTAGACGGCCTGCACCTGGTCACCGCGTCGAACCGCCTTCAGTTGCTTCGGATCCTCGACATGCACGTCCACCGTCTTGCCTCTTGGCCCCTTGAGCGTCACCATGCCGGTCTTGGCGTTGACGGCCACCACATCGGCAGTCACCGTCACCTCGCGCCCGACCATGCCGCCGGGCTTGGCGCCAGGAACAGCCCGGTCGGCGGTCTCGCGTTCGGTGCTGGAGCGCATGCCACTCTGCCTGGCGAGGGTCACTGACAAGGCCTGCGTGTACTCGACGGTGACCATGTCGCCCACGCGGATCTGCTCGAAGTTGCGCACGTCCTCGCCGACCTGTACGTCCGTGACCTTGCCCTGCTTGTTCTTGAGCGAAATGGTGCGCGTGGCGGCATCGATGGCCACCACCGTGGCGGTAGCCTTGACCGTGCCGGTGGTCTTGGTAGCCCCCACGCCCGACACCGTGTCCACGCGCGTCTCGGGCTGTGCCAGCACCGGAAAAGTTGCCGCGGCAAGTACCGCCGCCACGATTAGCTTGCTGGGATTCATGACGTACTCCTTGAGCTCCGTCTGGTGGCGTGCCGCCGTTCGGCGGCGCCGGCACAATGCTGGCGCTTCTACCGAACAGGGTGATAAACGTAGGGTGCGTGCGCCAATAAGCACTTCCCCCCATTTTTTGATTGTGGGAACAACTCGCGCCAATCACGCATCCCTACCCAACTGGCGACGCTATTAACAATAGCTTACATACACGGACATCCGCTTGAATTACCCTCCGCTGCCTGAACCTTGCCCGCCCGGGCCCACCACACGAAAAACAGCCAAACATGAAGAAGATCCACGCGTACCCGCTGATGGCAATGGCCATGCTGACTACGGCCTCGGGGGCCGCTTTGGCGCAGCATGTTGTCGGGGGAATGGGCGAGGAAGTCAGGATCGGCACGTTCGCCGGTCCGACGCACGGCACCGACAGCAATCGCGGCATACCCACCGCGCGCAGGTTCAATACGGCTAAGCCAGGCAGGCAAGCCGCCGACCCGCGCAGCGCACGTCCGATCAGCACGCGCGGAGCTGCACCCACGCTCCCCGGCAAGCATTTGCCATAGCCGCGCGCATAGGTTCGCGATCATCCTTGATCGCCGACGCAACAACCCGTGCGCCAACGCTGCCCGCGCCTTGGACAAGCGAGAATCCGCGCTGTTATATTGCGTGGATCGATCCTGGTCCGACCTTTATGGCACGCACGCTTTTGCCCGCCGCGCTGGCGGCATTGCTCTACGGCTGCGCCGGCGCCCCGTCCTTCAGCCTGTTCGGTGCCTATTTCCCGCTCTGGCTCCTGAGCGCCGTGCTTGGCATTGCCGGCGCGGCCGTGTCCTATCGGATCTTTATCATGACGGGCTGGGCGGAAACGGTCCGCTACCAGCTTCTGGTTAATACGGCGATCGGCGTCATGATTGCTGAAATCGTCTGGCTACTGGGTACGGGACACGTACTATGAAAATGGCCGGCCTCCGCAAAAGCCCGCTGCGCGGCAAACTGATTGCCCTGGTCATCGTCGTGCTGGCCGCCCTGCTGTCCTTCTACGCCTACCATCGCACGCTTCGCTTCCCGGCATCGGACGATGCCTCGCTCGATGCCGACCTGGTCCACGTAGCGTCGCCGGTCGGCGGCCGGATTGCGCGCATCCACGTGGCGGAGAACCAGCTGGTGGCCAAGGGCGAGGTCCTGTTCGAGATCGATCCGGTGCCGTATCAGCTGGCCGTGGCCCAGGCCCGTGCCGACCTGGAGCTGGCGCAGGCAACCCTTGGCACGCGGCGGCGCACGATTGCCACCGAGCAGGCCACGGCGGCGGTGGCGTCGGACCAGATCGCCCGGGCCGAGCAGAACTACGCGCTCACGGCGCGCACGGTGGAACGGTTGCGCCCGCTGGCTGCTGACGGCTACGTGCCCAGGCAGCAGCTGGACCAGGCGCAGGTGGCGCAGCGCGACGCCGCGGTGACGCTGAAGCAGGCCAACGTGCAGCGCGCCGCCACGGCGCAGGCGGTCGGCAATGAAGAGGGTGCCATCGCCACCGTGCATGCGCGCGAGGCGGCGCTGGCGATTGCGCGGCGCGCGCTGGACGACACCGTGGTGCGCGCCCCGCATGCCGGCCGCGTGAGCGGGCTGACGGTGCTGTCCGGCGAGGTCGTGCTCCCCAACCAGTCGCTGTTCCTGCTGGTGCATACCGGGGAATGGTTCGCGGTGGCGAACTTCCGCGAGACTTCGCTGGCTGACATCCATGTCGGCGACTGTGCCACGGTCTACTCGATGATCGACCGGCGCCAGGCCATCCGCGGGAAGGTGGAAGGCATCGGTGTCGGCATCGCCGATACGGAGCGCCTGAACCTGCCGCGCTCCCTGCCCTATGTCCAGCCGTCCGTGAACTGGGTACGCGTGGCCAAACGCTTCCCGGTGCGCATCAAGCTGGCAGATCCGCCGGAAGCCCTGGCCAGGGTGGGCGCGAGCGCAACCGTCGAGATCCGGCATGGCGCAGCCTGCAGCTGACAAGTTGCGCCTGGGGCTGGCGGATATCCGGGCACTGCTGGCACCGCTGCCGGGCCGCGCGGCGGCCACCACGCGGATTGCGGTGGCCTGCACGCTGACGGTACTGGTGACCAGCATCTACGGCACACCTGAGGCCGCCATCTCCGCGTATGTGATCTTCTTCATCAACCGTGCGGACCGTACCTCCAGCATCGTCATGAGCGTGGCGGCGCTGGTGCTGGTCAGCCTGGTCATCGGCATGGTGCTCTGGCTGGCGGATTTCAGCATCGACGACCCGTTGCGCCGCGTCGCGTGCATGGCGGTGGTGTCGGCAGCCGTGCTGTTCCTGACCTCCGCCAGCAAGCTGCGCCCGATCGGCGGCATCGTGGCGATGATCATCGGCTTTGCGCTCGATGAACTCGGGCTGGTGCCGGCCGGTGAAATCGCCACGCGTGCCCTGCTCTATGCCTGGCTGATGGTGGCGATTCCCCTCGGCGTAAATGTGGTGGTCAATCTTGTGCTGGGCCCGGCGCCGCGCCGGCTGGCGACCGACCGGCTGGCCCATTGCCTGCGGCTTGCTGCACGCGGCCTGCAGGCTCCCGACAGCGATCCCGAGGCACTGCACGAAGCATTGCGCGATGGCGTCCAGCCCATTGCCGGCTGGCTCAAGCTGGCGAAGATCGAAGGCAGCATCGACGCGCAGGACCTGGTGGCACTGCGGCAGGCCGCGTCGTCGACCATGGCGATCCTGCTGGCGGCAGATGTCGCACGCCGGCAACCCGGGGCGCAACTGCCGGCAGCCGTTGCCGTGCCGATCGCCGCCACGCTCGACGACATGGCGCGCATGCTCGATGCCGGAGGCTATCCGGTGGAAACCGGACTGAGCGTGCCCGGTCTTGCAGGGCTGTCGCCCGCGCAGGCAGCGGTTGCCGCGGAACTGGCCGGCGCCATCAACCGCTACGCGGAACCGGGCGACCCGGCGCCGCAGGAGCAAGCCGGCAAGGCGCATGGCGGCTTCCTCGATGCCGACGCGTTCTCGAATCCGGACCATGTCCGCTACGCGCTCAAGACCACCGGCGCGGCAATGTTCTGCTACGTGCTGTATCAGCAGCTGAACTGGCCCGGCATTCATACCTGCTTTATCACCTGCTACCTGGTTTCGCTTGGCACCGCGGCGGAAACCGTGGAAAAGCTGACGCTGCGCCTCGCCGGCTGCCTGGTCGGCGCGGTGATCGGCACGGCAGCCATTGTCTACGTGGTGCCTTCACTCGCCTCGGTGGGCGGGCTGATGCTGCTGGTGTTTGCCGGCACGTGGATATCGGCATGGGTCGCGCAGGGCTCGCCGCGCATTGCCTACGCAGGCTTCCAGGTGGCCTTTGCGTTCTACCTGTGCATCATCCAGGGTTCCGGACCGGGCTTTGACCTGACCATTGCGCGCGACCGGGTGATTGGGGTGGTGCTGGGCAATCTCGTTGTGTACCTGGTCTTCACGCGGATCTGGCCAGTCAGTATTGCCAGCCGCATCGAGGCCGCACTGGCGGCACTGGTCACGCAATGGCAGCAACTGACGCGGGCGCGCCGGTCCGACGCACGGCGCGGCCATGCCGCGGCCGCCATGGCACTGCATGGCGAGATCACGCAGGACCTGATCCTGGCCAACTATGAACCCGTATCGGTCGGCCCGGGGCGGGACTGGATCGAACACCGGCGCCGGCGCCTGGCCGTGCTCGATGCAATGGCGGGGCCCATGTTCCTGCTCGCGGAACGCTTTCCCGGCGACCCGGAAATTGCACGACGATTGCACACGCTGCAGGCAACCGACGCCGTACCGCCAACCGCGCAAGCTGCCAGCGGCACCCACGATGCACAAGCCGACAAGGTCCGTCACGCCCTGCTGGCCATGGTCGACCGGCACCTGGCGGATTCGCCCGCCGAGGCACCGGCTGCGACCGCTCCGACTTCCGTTCATGCGCAAACCTGATTCGCTGGCGATCCCGCTGACACTGGCCGCCTTGACCATGACCACGGTCATGCTGGCCGGCTGTGCCACCGCGTCGCTCGACCTGGCACCGCCGGCCTCCGACCGGCCATGGCAGCCCGTGACCACCTCGGCCGGCGAGATCGTGCCGGGTGCGGCCAGCAAGCCGGCGCCGGCTAGCCGGCCGTCCGACTACACGCTGCCGGCCAACACCGCGCTGGCGTCCGTGCCCCCGCCTGCCGCACTCGATACCACGCACGCGTACACGCTGCCCGAGCTGATCGACGTGGCCGAATCCACCAACCCGCTGACCCGGATTGCCTGGAACGACGCGCGCAATGCCGCACTGGCCGCCGGCATCGCCAGGAGCAGCTACCTGCCATACATCTCCGCGGCAGCGATGGGCGGCTACCAGAACGGGCACAGCGCCTCGCCCACGGCGCTGGGCACGCTGGGCGCGAACGCGTCGACGCATGGCGCGATCTCAGTGCTGTCGCTGCAGTGGCTGCTGTTCGATTTCGGCGAGCGCGCGGGCATTGTCGATGCCGCTGAACAGGCATCGATTGCCGCGAACATCGGCTTTACCGCGGCACACCAGAAGATCATTCACGACGTCAGCACGGCGTTCTATCGCTACCAGGCTGCGCGCTCGCGCGCGACCACCGTGCAGCAGGCGATGCGCAACGCCGATGCCGTGCTTGCCGCCGCCAAGGCACGCTACCAGCGCGGCATCGGCACCGTGGTGGAGGTCGCCCAGGCCACGCAGAATCGTGCGCAGACCAACCTCGCCACGGTGCAGGCGCAAGGGGCCGAGACCGATGCCTACCTGGCACTGGTCACGGCCATCGGCATCTCCCCGCTTTCCCGGCCCAGCATTGCCGAGATGCCGGTGCGGCCCCTGTCGCCGGCCATGCGCAGCACGATCGGGCAGATCGTTGAACTTGCCATTGCAAGCCGGCCAGACGTGCTGGCGGCCTATGCCATCGAACGCGCCAGCCAGGCCAGGGTCAGGGCGGCCGAGGCCGGCTTCATGCCGAAGGTTTTCATGTCGGCATTCACGTCGTACGCGTCCGGCGGCTCGGCAATCACCGCGATTCCACCGATTGGGCAGCAGCCACCCACGGTCAACCTGAACGGCTACCGCTACGGCGCCAGCGTGTTCCTGGGCGTGACGGTACCGATCTACGACGGCGGGGTGCGCTCCGCGGTGCTGGCGCAGGCGCGCAACGACGCCGACAGCGCGTCGGCCAGGCTGACGCGCGCCAAGGAAGAGTCCGTGCGTCAGGTCGTGGTCAGCCAGAGCGCACTCGAATCGAGCCTGGCCGCCTACGATGCGGCCAGGGCCTTGGCCGAGGCCGCGCAGACCACCTATGACGCGGCCTTCGCCGCATATAGCAAGGGCGTGGGGTCCGTCACCGAAGCCAATCTGGCGCAGAACCAGTTGCTGCTGGCGCGAAATGCGTCCGCCGACGCCTATAACGGCGCGCTCGCCGCTGCGGCGACATTGGCGCTGGCGACAGGGTCGGCCGGTGCGGTGCGCAACGGGGATGGATGGCCGGCGCGGTGAAGCAGCCTGGGTGTACGCGAGCGCTGGCACAGCCGCACCAGCAGCACCTGCCCGTCAGGCAGCGGCGCGGCCCGGACGGGCCAGCCCGGGTCAGCCCTGCCGCGGCTGCACCGTCGCCACAAGGCCGGGCTTGCGCAGCATTTTCTCGACCTCTCCCGCATGCAGTTCCTCCAGCTGGATCAACTGCCGCGCATACTCCTCCAGGGCGACGGAGCGGCCCTCGACCAGGCTTAACAGCTCACGGTACAGATCCAGGGCCTGCATCTCCGTCGCGAGCGATTCACGCAGGATCGCGCCGATATCGGTAGTGTGGCTGTCCAGAAGCTCGCCGATGCCGAGCGAGGGATAGGCGCCGAGGGTCGTGATCCATTCGCCGGCCTGGTGCGCATGCAGCAGCGACTCATTCGCCTGCTCACGCAGCCATGACACGATGGGAATGCGGCCGAAGCCGAATATCAGGAATGAATAGTGCGTGTAGCGCACAACACCGGCAAGCTCAGCTTCGAGTATTCGATCCAGCACGCCGACGACCTTCTCCTGTTCGATGTCCGTCATGGCAGATTCCTCCCTGAGGTGGGTTCGGCAGCACGCCGGCACCGCGGCCGAAGCGCCACGTAGTGTAACTAGCGGTAGACGAGGACCGGAACCCGACAGTGGGTAAGAACCTTTTGGGTTTCACTGCCCACCAGCAGCCCTTCCAGACCCCTGCGGCCGTGCGACGCCATGAAGATCACGTCACACCCGTGCCTCGCGGCGGCATCGATGATGCCCTTGTAGGGTATCGAGGTCGTCATATCCGTTTCGCATGTGACCCCGGCGGCCGTGGCTGCAGCGACAACCTCTTCCAGCCTGGCGGTTGCATGTGCGGCCTCCTGCTCTTCGAACGCCTTGCGCCTGGGATGGCCGGAATCGCCTGACGCCACGTAGGGATACTCTTCCATGCACGTATAGGCCGTCAGCCTGGCGCCGCCGGCTTTGACAAAGCCAATGGCCGCCTCCATTGCCATTCTTGAAAGTTCCGAGCCATCGGTGGCCAGCAAAATATGCTTGAACACGATTCTTCTCCTTGGGCGATTGATCCCGGCGGGCAGCGACAGCCCACTAGTCAATGTTCAGTATGGACAAGAATCCGCCTCCCGGCACCCACGCGGATGCACCTGCGCGCACGCCGACGCGGCCGCGGCGCCCTTACCCATCGAGCTTGAAGCCGATATCCTTGATGAACTGGCCCCAGCGCGCATGATCGGCCGCGGCAGGTGCGGGCGCGGATTGGGCTCAGGCCGCCCCCCGGAGCGGCCCGAACCGCTCCACGTACAACCCCGCCACCCAATCGACAAACACCCGCACCCGCGGCGCCAGTTGCCGGTGGAACGGATACAGCGCTGACACCGGCAGGTCCGGGCAGGGCCAGGCCTCAAGCACCGGAACCAGCCGTCCCGCGCGCAGGTGCCCTTCCACGCGGAAGCGCGGCACCTGGATCAGGCCGCAGCCGGCCAGGGCCGCGCTGGCATAGCACTCGGCATCGCTCACCGAGATCCAGCCGCGCGCCTTGAACTCCTGCACCTCGCCATCGACGGTCAGCGTGAAGGGATAACGGTTGTCATGGTTGCGCGAGAAGAACCCCACGCCGATGTGTTGCGCCAGTTCCGACGGGTGTTGCGGCCTGCCGTGCGCGGCCAGGTATCCGGGGCTGGCGCACAGCACCTCCGGCATATCCGCCAGCCGCCGGGCCACCAGCGAAGAATCGCGCGGCCGGCCCGCACGCACCACGCAATCGATGCCCTCTCCGACCAGGTCGACCAGCCGGTCGCCGCTGCTGACAATCAGGTCGATATGCGGATAGCGCTCCCGGAACTCGCCAATGCGCGGCAGGATGATCATGGTGGCGTGGGTGCCATGCAAGTCCAGTCGCAGCGTGCCGCGCGGGTTGGCCACCTGCGTGCTGAGCGAGGTCTCGGCGTCTTCCAGGTCCTGCAGCACGCGCTTGCTGCGCTCATAGAACGCCTGGCCATCCAGCGTGGGGCGCACCTGGCGCGTGGTGCGCTCCAGCAGGCGCGCGCCGACGCGGGCCTCAAGTTCCTTGATGGCGTGCGTGGCGGTGGCCCGTGGCATGTCCAACGCGCTGGCGGCGCCGGTGAACGAGCCCAGTTCCACGATCCGGGTAAAAAGTTGCAGCGCGTCGAAGCGGTCCATGCGGGAGGGGCAGTCATAGCGGAAGGGTCACTTCCGGATTGAAATCAGGTTCCGGGCCTGCGTCAAGCCGGATCTCCGCACGCCGCCCAGGGTCAGTCCCTGACCCCGGCCAGGGGCCACGAATCAGTCAGGCATTGATTCTGCTAGCCTATATTTCATTCATAGTCTTCTGCCGTTCTCCTGCGTGTCCCGTGGCAGGGCCATGTGGCGAGTAGGTAATCCGGTTAGTGCTGGGAGATGGGATATGAGCGCCGTTCCTGAGTCGCGGGTCACCGGCACCACTTCGGCCCCAGGGAAACGCCCCGTCACTTCCACCCGGCACGTGTGGACCCGATACTGGGCCATTGCAAAACCTTACTGGTTCTCGCGGGAAAAATGGAAAGCCTCGGGCTTGCTGGTCCTGCTGATCCTGCTGCTGTTGGGCCAGACCCAGACCGAGGTACTGATCGTCAAGCAGACCGGTGAATTCACCTCGGCCCTGGCGGCGCAAGACGCGGATCGCTTCTGGGCCGCGATCAGGAAGTGTCTTTATATCCTGATGGTCGCAGTTCCCATCTACGCGGTTTATTACTACCTGAGGAATAAGCTGGGCCTGCTCTGGAGGCGCTGGCTGACCAGTCACTATCTGGACCGGTATTTCAAAAGCCGGGTCTACTACAAGCTCAATTCAAATGCCGCGATCGACAACCCGGACCAGCGCATCGCCGAGGACGTCAATACCTTCACGCGGCAATCCCTGTTTTTCCTTTCGATCGGCATCGGCGCGCTGCTGCAGCTCGTTGCATTCAGCGCCGTCTTGTGGTCTATCTCCAGGGAGCTGGTCTACTTTCTTGTCATCTATGCCATCGCTGGCACATTCATCTCCATCTTCTTCTTCGGCCGCGTCCTGATCGGCCTGAACTTCTTCCAGCTAAGGCGGGAGGCGGATTTCCGCTTCAGCCTGATCCGGGTGCGTGAGAACGCCGAGTCCATCGCGTTCTATCGCGGGGAAGCGCTGGAGTCATCCCATGTGAACGGTCGCTTTGGCAAGGCCTTCCAGAACTTCGACCGGCTCATCAAGTGGCAGCTGAGCCTGAACATGTTCCAGTATGCCTATGGCTTCCTGACCATCCTGCTGCCCAGCGCCATTGTCGCTTCACGCGTGCTTTCCGGCGAGCTTGAAGTCGGCAGCGCCATCCAGGCGGCCGGCGCGTTCGCCGCGATACTGAACGCGCTGACCGTGATCGTTGACAACTTTGAAGACCTGAGCCGGTTCGTGGCGGGGCTGGATCGACTGGACACATTCTCGATCTCGCTGACCGGGACGGCAGCAGCCTCCATGAAGCCGGCCACCACGATCGAGTCCATCCATGACTCCCGCCTGGCGCTGGAACATGTCACCTTGCACACGCCGAATAAAGAGCGAACGCTGGTCACTGACCTGACGCTGTCGGTCAATCCGGGAGAGGGCCTTCTTATCGTCGGCGCCAGCGGCGGCGGCAAGAGTTCCCTGATGCGCGCGATTGCCGGTTTGTGGAACAACGGCACGGGATGCATCGTGCGGCCAGTGCCGCAGGAAATGCTGTTCCTGCCGCAGCATCCTTACATGGTGGTCGGCAGCCTTCGCAGCCAGTTGCTGTACCCGAACCACATTGGCCAGCGGATCCCTGACGAGGCGCTTCTGCAATTGCTGGAAACGGTCAACCTGAAGGACATCGCTGACCGGTTTGGGGGCCTCGGCACGGAAGTGGACTGGGGGAAAGTCCTGTCCCTTGGCGAGCAACAGCGGCTGACCATCGCCCGCGTACTGCTGTCGAAACCGCGCTATGTCATGCTGGACGAAGCGACCAGTGCCCTGGATATCAGCAATGAGGAACGCATGTACCGGTTGCTGGCGGACATGCAGACGACGCTTGTCAGCGTCAGCCACCGGCCCACGCTGCTGAAATTCCACCACCAGGTCCTGGAACTGCCCGGGAACGGAAAGTGGTGGCTGCATCCGACCAGGGACTATCGCTTTGGCTGGTAGCCGTCCGGCCGCGTGGTAGCGACCCAAACTATCATCGTGCTGTGCTAACGTCGCACAAGGCACATTTGATGCGGAGGGCGTTTGCATGCAAGCGGGCATTGTCGAGGCCGGCTATGGGTCGGACCCGGTCGGTCTGGTCAGCGGTTTCCTGTTCGAACCCGGCGGGCCGGTGCGCGAGATTGATTCCCGTGCCGCAGCGCAATGGCTGCAGCAGATGCCGTCAGTAGCGCCGGACGCCGCGCACCATCGCCCCTTTCTGTGGCTGCACTTCAACCTGTCGCACAGCGCATGCGAACGCTGGATGAAAGGCCAGCTGGCCCTGCCGGACGAATTCTTCGAGGCCCTGCGGCAGGGTTCGCGCTCGACGCGAATCGAGCGCCTGGACGCCGCCCTGCTGGCCGTGGTCAACGACGTGATCTACAACTTCGGCGTCGCGTCGACGGATATCTCCACGCTCTGGGCCCACGCCGACCACCGCTTGCTGGTGACGGCCCGCGCCAGGCCCCTGCGCTCCGTGGACCGGCTGCGCGAAGCGGTGCGGCGCGGCGAGGCCTTCCGCTCGCCACTGGATCTTGTGGTGCACCTGTTGCGTGACCAGGCCGACGTGCTGGTGCAGATCGTGCGCGAGACCGGTGTGAGTGTCGACCAGATCGAGGACCAGTTGCTGTCGCAGCGCCTGCAAGGCAACCGCGCCGACCTGGGTTCGATGCGGCGCGGGCTGGTGCGGCTGCAACGGCTGCTGGCGCCAGAGCCCGGCGCCCTGTTCCGGCTGCTGAACCGGCCGCCGGCCTGGCTGCAGGAATCGGACTTGCAAGAGTTGCGTGAATCGACCGAGGAATTCTCGCTGGTACTCAACGATCTGGCCGCGCTGGTCGAACGCATCAAGCTGTTGCAGGAAGAAATTGCCGCCAAGCTCAACGAGCAAACGAACCGCACCTTGTTCACGCTGACGCTGGTGACTGTGCTGGCGCTCCCGATCAATATCGTGGCCGGCTTTTTCGGCATGAATGTGGGTGGCATTCCGCTGGCCGGACACCCGCACGGCTTTTGGGTACTGGTGGCGCTGGTGGCCAGCTTCACGGTGCTGGCCGGGCGCTGGGCCTTCCGCAAGCAGGCCGGGTAGGTAACGCTTGCGGGATGTACCATACTTCTGGCAGTGTCCCCTGGCTCGCTTTACCTACACCTATCACTGGGATGGCAAGCAATGGCTGATTACAAGCCATCACTCGTCGGCCATGCCGGAGAAGAGGTAACTGAGGCATGAGCCTCAGTTACCGGGGGCCGGGGCCCGCGGCCGCGCATTCACCTGGCGGCGCCTGGCCCAGCGCCCTTACTGCATGTGCTGCCCGCCGTTGATGGCAATATTGGACCCGGTCACGTAGGCAGCTTCCTCCGAGCACAGGTAGGCAACCAGCGCCGCGACTTCTTCCGGCTTGCCGAGGCGGCCGACCGGAATCTGCGGCAGGATCTTGGTGTCCATGATTTCCTTGGGCACGGCGTTGACCATCTTGGTGGCAAGGTAGCCCGGAGAGACGGTGTTGACCGTCACGCCCTTTCTTGCCACTTCCAGCGCCAGCGACTTGGTGAAGCCGTGCATCCCGGCCTTGGCCGCGGCATAGTTGGTCTGGCCGAAGGCGCCCTTGGACGCGTTGACCGACGAGATGTTGATGATGCGTCCCCAGCCGCGTTCGACCATGCCTTCGCAAAGCGGCTTGGTGAGATTGAATACCGAGTCGAGATTGGTCCGCATCACGGCATCCCAGTTCGGCTTGTCCATCTTCTTGAAGGCCATGTCGCGGGTAATGCCGGCGTTGTTCACCAGGATATCCACGCGACCTACGTCAGCCAGGATCCGTGCCGCGCAAGCCTGGCAGGCCTCGTAGTCGGAGACATCCACCTCGTAGGCACGCATCTCGCGGCCGCTGGCGGCCATCGCGGCCAGCCAGTCCTGGGCGGTCGCATTGCCCGGCGAGTGCGTCACCACTACGTCATAGCCTGCGTCATGCAACTTGATGCTGATGGCTTCTCCCAGCCCACCCATACCGCCTGTTACCAGTGCAATTCTCTTCGTCATCCTGCCTGCTTCATAAAGTTGAAAGACCCCTGCCTTTGCGGGACGGGCTTTTGCCCTGACTATCCCGAGCCAATCCCACTGCCCTGGCGCGAAAAACAGCGAAGGCGAGCCGGGCCGGATGATTCCGGTCCCAGCTTGTATGCTGATGCGGGACGATTGGCGTCGCAGTGCTGCAAGCCAGGGGAGCTGATGCCCCTGGCCTGCAAGCCTGCGATCTCTGTTCAGCGCGCTGGCCTGGCCTGCATGGCCAGCCGCACGCCGTTACTGCTTGGAAGCGCGGGGCGCCGCCTGCTGTGCCGCGCCTGAGGCAGCTGCGGCAGTCTTGGCAAAGTTGGCCCTGGCGACTTCAGCCGTCTGCTTTGCGGCGTCCTGGAAGGATTGAAAGGTGCTGCTGGCGGCTGCAACGCTCGATTGCAGCAGCGCGGTGATCGCTTCAGACCCGGCCGGCGCGTTCTTCACGAAGGTGTCCACGAAGGCTTGCACATTGCGGTTGTGCTGTTCGTACTGGCCCTCGACTGCCTTGGTCAGTTCCACCTGCGTGTTCGATGCGATTTCGTACACATGGCGTGCATACGCAACCGCCTTCTCCGCGGCGGGCTGGGCCAGGTTGCCCTGCACGGCAAACACTTCACGCAGGTCCTTGCCGGCCAGCACCGCTTCGACATTGCCCTGGCCTTCGGCAAGCGTCGTCCTGACTGCCTGCAGGTTCAACTCGGTCAACTTCTGGAAGCCGTCGAAAGCCATGTTCGTCAGCGCGAACAGCTGGTTCAGACTGGATTTTTGCACTGCAGCAAACTGATCGGGCATAAAAGGGGACATGAGAAATCTCCTGTGGATTGATCGAACGGATTCGCGCAAGAGTGCTGCAAAGTGAATCCGCCACGTGTGGCCTCCGGACTGGCAGCGCCGCCAATCCTGCAGCGCACCATCCGAGTGCGAATCCTAGAATGTTTCCTCTAATTCAATCCCTAGGTACATACCCAAAAAGTCTTTAAAACAGGACAATATAAGTGCTATATAAGGCACTTAAATTACATGTACTTACGTAGAAATGTTGCGGTGCACGGGTGGGCGCACGTCACCCATGCTCCGGGCTCGCCTCAGCGCGGCTTGTTCGCCAGCCCTTCCACTTCAGCGCGCAGCCGCTCTTCCTGCTCCCGCAGTTCTGGCGTGAGTTCAGCGCCGAAGTCCTCGACCTCAAACAGCGGGCGAATTTCGATTTCGGACTCGCTTTCCATGGGATTGGGGCACCGCCTGACCCATTCGACAGCCTCATCCATTGACTCGACCTGCCACAACCAGAATCCGGCGACGAGTTCGTTGATTTGTGGAAACGGCCCATCCGTCACAGTCCGCTGAGTGCCCGAAAAACGTACCCGCTTTCCCCTTGCGCTCGGGTGCAAACCCTCGCCAGCGAGCATGACGCCTGCCTTGACGAGCTCTTCATTGAACTTGCCCATTGCCGCCAGCAACTCCGTGCCTGGCATCTTGCCGCTTTCTGATTCGCTCGTGGCCTTCACCATCACCATGACACGCATTGTGGTCCTCCTTGAAGGGATCGTTGGCGCCACAAAACCCCGAAGCGGAAGCCGCGGCGGCGGTGGGCGCTGGAACCAGGACCCAATCAGAATAGTTTATATGAACGCCCCCGATGCGCCAGGTTTTCTTGTGTTCTGATTCGACAGGATAGGTTGCAGCTTTATATGCGGCCTTTCTGCAGCATACGCTGCGGGCCCCGATGAAATCCGCTGACTCGCTCCTAATTTGTCGCGCGAGCTGAACGCTCTAACTATTCTTCAGGTTTAGCGAATCCCGGTCCGACCTGTCTTGTCATCACACTCGATTGCCAACGCAACCTTTCGACGTCACCCTGTAATCTTCGCGGATACCCGCGGCACTATTTTCTATC
>NZ_KB902877.1:0-9238 GCF_000379565.1 Cupriavidus sp. UYPR2.512
GGTCGCATTCAGCGTGCAGGCGTTGCGCGGGGCCCGGAAACTGCCCCGCGAGCCGTCGACCTCGCCCGGCAGATGCAATTGTTCCCATGGCACGATGCCGCTTGGCTGGGCGACGATGATCAGGGCGCGGGCACGCTCGGTGAGCTGCGGATGGGCGGCAAAGAAGGCTTCCACCTGGCGGGCCCCTGCCATGCCAAGTCCCTCGATGGCTTTCCACCAGCCTCGCCGGCGGGGGATGCGTACCGTCAGGTCTGACAGCGTACGAATGCCATGGGCCTGCAGCGCCCTGACGGTCCGCGGCGCGAGCCATGCATCGATGGCGTCGCTGATCTGGGGTTGCGGCACCGGTAGCGTGGGCAATAGCTTGATTGCCCGCTCGACGGCGCTGGCGCGTGCACGCCTCTCCTCTGGGGTGTGCTGGAACACCGCGGCGAAATCCGGCCTGTGGCGGCTGTCGGCAAACAGCATGAGATCTCGACGGATGTTCCCGAGCATACCGCGCGCCGATTGTCCGGCAGCCTTGCGAGCCGCCAGATAGTGCTCAACGGCCGCGCGAGAACTGAGCCCCGCGTACCAGCCGCGCAATGCCGCCAGCGAATCGGCATCGGGGAAGCCGGCTGGTGTGGTGGACGCAGAAGCCGGGGTCTGGCCCGTTTTCATATGAATAGGTTTTTTCTTATAAGACGCATCACGCGATAATAACGCTTATCTCTGTAGCATCGCTGAAAGCAGATTCCCGGCTCTCTACGCACTCCTGCCAGCCAGTCAGGCTAGATCCATGACGCGGCGATATCCCGGCGAATCAATCTGCGTCGGGCACGGCGCCGTTGCGCAATCTCAGCCTTGGTGAATGGCTGAGGCTTAACGGCATCCTGGCCACGTCCGAGCTTCCACAGCAATGCCTTGTTGCTGCCGCTTGTGTACCCGGCAATATGCACATCCATTGGGTAGTGTGCCCGCAATTCAACCCCGATGTAATTCCGGCTCAGTCCCGTGCGCGTTGCAATCTGTTTGCAGGATAGCTCGGATCCGTTGGCCAAAGCCTTTCGGATCGCATTCCATGTCAACGAACCCATCGCGTTAGCCTTGACATTGCGGCGAGGCAGACCAAGGAAGTTGGCCATGCTCAGGATGGCGCTTTCGGTCCGCGCCGGCAATTCAGTTTTCCAAACGCGCACGGGAAGTGGATCCGCCCAACGACGACGCAGTATGTCGAGTTCCTCGCAGCTCCAGGCATTGGGGCGGCGACTGGAGTAGCCATGCACGAAATTGCTCACGACAGCATCGGCGCCCATGCTTGGGCATGGGGCGGTGCGAAAAGCGCTTCCCATGCCGCTACCTTCGTCCTACACCCAGCAACAGGAACCGCCAAAGGGGAAAGAGCGCGCTCGCGGAAGTTCACCAGGCCGCTGCTGCTAAGCTCGCCATCACGATTTACGTCATGCCTGTACATCTTCGCGCTTCCCTCACGACCGGTTAGATGGCCCGCAATACATTGCTGACGAAGTCGGCCTGTGGATAGGTCCGGCCGTCAACTGTCGAATCTGCGCCCGGATCTGTTCGGGGTCGACACCCGCGTGAGCAGCGGCCTGCAGGGTGGCCCGGCTGGCGTCAAGTACGTCGATCCCTGTAATCTCGTAACCATGGCCCTGCACAATCCAGTGCAGCGCTGCCATTCCCGCGTTCATGGCGAACGCCGGTCGTTTTTCCGCAAGATCCCTCGCAGCACGCGTGAGCGTCCGGGGATCGGTCGGACTGGTTTTGGCCAGTTCGCTGGCCAAGTCGAACAATCCGGCGTCCTTGGCTGCCGCAAACCACTTGCCGGGTACGTCGGGAGACGATGCGATTAGGTCGCGCAGGATGGATTCGGGCGTCTTGTGCGGGTACTTCTTCACGATGGCCCGGAACGTCGCTAGATAAGTGGTGCCCTGATTGGCCTCCCGGGCATAGCGCTCGTAGGCCTCTTCGGCAAGACCCGAGGACAACAGAATCGCTTCGCAGGCCCGGGCGATGTGCCCATCCGGGTTGTTGCGGCCCCGCGTGGCTTCCGCATAGGCAAGGGCTTCGGCCTTCCTGCCCAGCGCGACCAGTGCCTTGACGGCCCATTGGCGGTAGTGCCACCACTTGAAGGGGGCGCAGTCCACCAGCGCAACCAATTCCTCATGCCGTCCGGCCGCATACAGGGAAGCCAGACAGATGCGGGTTCCTGCAAAATATCCTCCGGCGCGATCGGCCCAGATATGTTTCACCAACGGCAAGAAATCGTCGGCCCACGTGTTTGCAATCTCCGGGTTCACACAAAGCTTGTCCCACTCTTCTGACAAGGCCTCGATATACGGAACCCCCTGGTCCTGAATCGCTTCCCATAGCCGATCGAGCCAGCGCTCACGCATGGCGGTATCGACCTGTGCACCGGCAATGATCGGAACCAGCACGTCGATGGCGCGGTTCACAGCGGTGCCAAGCGCTCCCGAAGAGCTGTCGACCTGTTCGAGGGCCGGTGAAACCCTCTCCAGGAATTTGACCGCACCTTCGGCTGCGAGCACCGCATCAGTACGCGCCACCTGTTTAATTTCAGCGACCGCTTCCTTGATGCGCTGGATAGGCGTGCCCGAGCGCCAGCCAAAGGCGTGGCGCCGAAAACGCTGGGCGAATTGCCACTTGTGCGCGACTGGCTTCATATCAAATCATCCGATTGGGAGCGCAAGTCCTGGAGAGGACGCAAGGCGAGCAGCATCCGCTCGAGCACAAGCTGCCAGTCTTCCAGTTCCTCGATGAGGTCATCAGCCTGCTCCACCAGCGTGAGGTCGTCCGTCGAATACACGAGGCTCGCGCCGTTGATCACGGTGTGCGCCATGCCGTGCAGGCGCAGCAGATCATCACGCCGCCCATCAATGCCACAACGAGCTCGAATCTTGTCGAGGAGGTCTACCGCTTGTTGGATGACCAACGTATCGTAGCGCTGCTGCAGTGACTGCAGCGCAGCGGCATCGACGGAGCCATAGGGGGTGTCGATATCAGGCATGGCGTTTGGGTCTCCGGATGGAATGGGCGGGGCCGGCAAAGAGAGGTGGCGCCGTTTGTTCGGACAGGGAATCCGGATTTTTAAGTGGAGGCGCTGAGGTGGTCAAGCTGCCGATTTGATCGCTGGCAGCGTAGCGAAGTATGTCTCATCCGAAGTGGCTTTGTCCGGATGGGGGTATTGCAAAGATGCTGCGGGTTGTGTAAAAGCGCAACATCATGAAGCCAGCTTGAATAATGCCATATAAAGCCAGACTAAAGACGGGTGAACCGCGCAAGCGCAAGAAGCCGGGGTACCGGGTGACGAACGCGCGGGCGTATAACCAGAGCCTGAGAAAGCGCGGCATGATCAGCCTGTATGTGCCGGGCGGCGATCTGAAGGCGCAGCTTATCAACGCAAAGATCCGTACGCCGGGCGTGTCGGGGCGTGAGCCGACCTATACCACGGCGTACATCGAGCTGATCTTTACCTTCTACCGGCTGTTCGGCTGGGGGATGCGGCAGATCACCGGCTATATGGAGGACTACTGGGAGACTCGCGGGCTGGACATCCCGGTGCCCAGCGCCAGTCAGCTGGGCGAACGGTTCGCTTCACTGGAGGTGAGCGTCACGCAGCGTTGCGAACAGCTGGCCCGGCGTCTCGCGCGCGGCGGGACGATCAGTCTCATCGTCGACAGCACGGGATTGAGCTTTGGGCGGGCGAGCCAGTGGTACGAGGAAAAGTACGCTCAGAAGGCCGCGCGCACGCCGTGGCGCAAGATGCATCTGTCGATCGACGCTGACATGAACGTACACGCGATCCGCATCACCACTACAGAAGTATCGGACAGCGAAGGAATGGACGCCGTGCTGCCCGCTGATGTGCCGATGGATCTACAGCATCGAGCGTACCGAAGCGCTTTCAGGCGCGGGCGTGACGCCCGTCATCCCACCGCCAGCTCACGCTGTCGTACACGGCGAGGAGCGAACCCGCCGGCATGACCAGATCGTCAGATACATCGAGGACAAAGGCATCTATGCATTTCACAAGAAATACGGCTACGGTGTGCGCTCGCTGGTCGAGGCGCAGATCTCGCGCATCAAGCGCTGCATCGGCGAGCGCCTGCTGACGCAGGAGCTTGCGTCGCAGGAAGGCGAAGGCGTAATCATCGCCAACCTGCTGAACCGGTGGAACGCCTTCGGCAAACCGGTTTGCGTCAAAAATGCATAGTCGCGTCCATAGCACGGGAACTCGTACCCATCCGGACAAAGCCGTGTTCATACAGCGTCGGATATCGCTGATAGATGGTGCGTAGCGAGGCGATCGTCGGAGTTGGTAACCCCAGCTTCTCGCCCACGTAGCGCAAGAGCTGACGGGGGAGTGTGTTCAGTTGGTCAAGGGTACAGCCACTTGCCCGCAGAAATGCCAGCTGGATGGCGGCTCCGGCGCGGCCGGCACGCCGAAATTTCTGGTTGATTGCGGCAACGTCGCTGTCGGTCAGCGCGAAATAGTACTCGACATCGAATTCCGACAATCGAGAAGGCAAGCTGTCTTTCCCCACATAACGAAATTCCAAGCCCGGCATCTTCCGCCCCCATCCAGGTGACACGATCCGAATTCGCGGGCGGACATGGTACTCCCGAAGTCACTTGAGGGCAGCAGACAGCTGCCTGCTTTGCACGGAGCATCTTATAAAGAAAGGCTTTGCGGGGAAACCGTAAGATTTTACTGAGATGGACCCGACGTCTCCCTTCGGGGGACACTGTCGGCCTCAACCTGACACGTGGAGGTTCATCATGGAAATCGACATCCTTGGCATCGATCTCGCCAAACAAGTGTTCCAGCTCCATGGCGCGGACCACCGCGGACGGCCTGTACATCGAGCGAAGGTCTCCCGTGGCTCGCTCCTGGAGGCAGTACGCACGCTGAAGCCGGGGATGGTCGTTATGGAAGCTTGCAGCACCGCTCACCACTGGGCACGACGCTTCCAGTCGCTAGGCATTGAAGTCCGGCTGATCAGTCCACAGTATGTCTCGCCCTTCGTCAAGACGAACAAGAATGACCGCAACGATGCCGAAGCGATCGTCGAGGCCGCCAGCCGGCCTGCCATGCGCTTCGTTACAGTCAAGTCGGTCGAGCAACAGGATATCCAGGCCGCGCACCGGATGCGCGCAATCCTTCTCCGCCACCGTACCGCCATGATCAACCAGATGCGTGGCCTGCTCGGCGAGCGGGGACTCACGATTTCGCGTTCACCCGAGGCGTTCAAACGCGCCATCCCGGAATTACTCAGCAAGAGCGCCGACGAACTGACGTCGTTCTGCCAGACGCTGTTGACTGAAATGCTGCAGCACCTGCAGGCGATCGAGGCGCGCGTCCATTTGATCGAAGCATCGATCCAGTCCTTCATGAAGCGATCCGCGCTGTGCAAGAAGATTGCGGAAGTGCCTGGCATTGGTCCGATTACCGCCACTGCCATGGTCGCCGCTGTCGGCGACGCCAAGCAATTCAGGAACGGCCGCCATTTGGCAGCCTGGCTCGGCCTGGTGCCACGCCAGTACTCCTCAGGGGGCAAGCCCAGACTGCACGGGATTAGCCGGCGCGGTGACACCTACCTGCGGACTCTGCTTATCCACGGCGCCCGGGCGGTCTTGCGCTACGCAACCAGAAAAGCCGATCCGCAGAGCGTCTGGCTGCAGCAACTGATTGCACGGCGGGGGCACAACTGCGCGGCGGTCGCACTCGCCAACAAGAACGCGCGCGTCATCCAGGCGCTGCTCAGCGGAGACTCGAACTATATGACGCGACGCGCGGCAGCATAGCTCCCAACCGCTTGCAAGGAGAGAAATACCCACGCAGGTTTGCGAAGCTTCTCAAAGCGATGACGAAATTGGTTGAACCAGCATCCTAAAGCCTGTTTTTCGTGCCGGCGGCCGGTTTAGGCACGCCGCGATTTTGCTAAGGACAGGGTGCGCGGATCTCATCGAGGCTGCGGGCGTGCTTCGGCAAGCGCCCATCGGGCAAGCCGGATACATGCATGCAGACCGTTTCGACATCACGAACAAGAAGCTTGCAAAAGGCGTCGGGTCCATACATGCACAAAAAGGACGACTACCCCATGCAACGCACGCGCTGGCCAAGGGCGTCGAGCTGAGCGCCGTGCGCGATAACTTGCGCCATGCGTCGATTTCGACCACGTCGATCTATCTCCACAGCGACGACGTCAAGCGGGCAAGGCAGTTTGGGCAGGCGTTCACGGCCTGAACTGCTTATTCTCAATCCGAATAAGGCGAAGTGTTTTCATAACCACAAGGCTTATGATGGCAATTCGGCCTTATCTTGGTCAGAGGCCTGCCTGAGCCTGGCCGCTTTGCACCGCGCGCTTGATCTCCGGCGCCTTGAACAGTGACGCGTTGGCGTGCACCGTGATCTTCAGCTTGCCCCCGGTGGCAGCCTCCACATCCCTGGCGAATTGGGTAATGTTCTCGGTGTGGTAGTTGGTCGCGGGATAGGCGTTGGCCAGGTCCCACCTGGTCTGGGCCTGCACGCTAGCGATGAGGGTCAGGCCCGCGAAGGTAGCCAGCGCGATGTGCTTGATCGGATACGACATGAAATGTGCTCCGGAATTGAGAAACTGGGAAACGCTGCAGGAAACGGACGCAGTCATCCCCGCCACGGCCCGCACGGGTTGGCGATAGCGTGGACACCGTTGCGAGAAATCGACTTACTTCTTGGGTGAAAGACCTGGCGGCACGGCCGGCAGATCCTTGCTCTCGGACTTGGGCTCTTCAGGAATCTTGCAGTCGGGATCCTTGAACGGACCGCCCGCCTGCTGCACCCACTCCGGGCTGATGCGCATCTGCGCGCAGACGACCTGGCCGGATTGCATGTTCTTGAACAGGAAGAAGCCGCCGGAGGGCTGAGCGGCCACCGTGCCGCTCAGCACAAACCCGAGAAGAACAGCGAAGCACTTGGATGTCATGGCACTACTCCTTTGATGGATCACCGTGCGCCCGATGCGGCAGCCAGGCTGTCTGCCACCGCGAATACCAGATTACGCGCCTGCGCCACGATGGCGTCGCGCGTCTGCTCGAAGGTGGCATCCGTGATCTTGCCATCGCTTCCCGCACCGAAAACCGTCATCACCGGCGTGTGGATGTGTCCGGCCGGGATATTCAGATTGAAGACATCGCGCAGCAGGGTGTTGCGGTAGGCGCTCTCGTTGGAAAGGTAGTTCCCACCGCCGCCGGACGTCGCGCAGTTGGTCTCCAGGGGGTTCACGGCGGGCGCAGCCTGGAGCGCGGCAGAAGCTGCATAGTAAGCCTCGATCGTGCCGGTCCCTGCCAGAAACGCTGCCACGGCGACATCCACCGCCTTCTGGGCCTGCTCACGCGCCATACCCGCATCGCTCGCGGATTTCGAGCAGTACGCCTGCACGTCGTACGAATCCCGCCGGATCACCTTCCAGCCGTTCGACCCGCCCGCGTTGCCGATACCGGCGCCCGTCTTCGCGTCGATCATGAATTGGAACGGCAGGCTCGCCTGGGTGAACTGGGGCGGATCGTCCCGCTTCCAGGGCTTGGTCTCCCGGCCGAACCAGCGCGCCGGCGGGAAGATGTCGCATTCCAGTGCCGCAGCAAATTCGCCACCTGCCCTGCATTCGGGATGCTGATTGTCATTGCCGGGAAAATTGGCGGAGTGATATCGACCGTTGAAATGCTCCAGATGGAAGGCGCCGCTACCCTGGCTCATGCTGATGGACGCTTCGACGCGCTTGGGGCCCGACTTGAACCACGGGCCCAGGGTGTCTTCCTGCATTCCCATCGCGAAGGAGCCGTAGTTCACCGGCAGGACGAAGGTGCGAATCACGGCCTGGGTCCCGTCAGGCAGGGTGCGGGTCACGCCGTCCAGCGACAGGATAGTGGCGCCCGAAGGGTTGCCGATGCGGATATTCGGATTGCCGTCCACCCCCGGCGCGCCGAGCGTGAATGGATCGAAGCCGCTGACCAGGATGCGCTTGTAGCGCACCCCTTCGGGAAAGTCGATTGCATCCTGACCACGCGAGGCACGCTCGAAAGTCTGCTCCAGCGCGGCACGCTGCTCGTCACTGAGTGCGAAGTCGGGCTTCCACTGGCGAAGCGCAAGCGTCATCGTCAGCCGCGCCCAGTACAGCATGCGGTCGTCACTCTTGGGCAGCGTGCCCTCGACCTTGCGCCCCTGGACGCGGTCCACCGCCGCCTGCCAGAGTTTCTGGCCCTCGGTCTTGACCAGCGCCAAGGCCTCGTCATGGCTCGATGCCCCCGCCACGCCATCCTTGCACAGCTTGCGCGCGAACTCCGGGCCGAATTTGTCGAAGCCGCTGGCCTGCAACAGTTGCTGCGAGAAGCTGAACGCATCGCTGGTACTCAGCTTGTTGGTCAGGCGCTGCTCCTCGAACGAGGCCGCGACAGTCGTGTCCATTGCGCACCGTGCCTGGATTGCCGGAGGTGTCGGAGGAGCTGGAGAAGTCGGGGAAGCCGCGCCGGACCGGTCGCTGCCGCCCTCACCGCAACCGGCCAATATCGCCATGCAGGCGCTCAGCAGCGCGCCCTTGCTGAAAGACGCGAGCCAGCAAGGCCCGTCGGTCTTGTCCGCGCTCACGCGGAGCCTCTGAAAGTCGCACGCCATGACGCTCTTCTCCTCGAACGGGTGGAAAACACGTTGACAGCAAGACACCCCGCATGACCGGAGACGCTGTCGGACATATCAGTGGTGTCGCAGCTGCATGGTCAGCATGTCACGCAATCGGGTTCTGTCGCGATAAGGAATTACTGTAAGGGCGACCGAGGGTGGCGAGAGCGCCGCGGTCATATGGCCAAGGAATAGAACTGCTCGGCGGCCGACGGACTGCTCCCCCTGGGGATAACCATCTGCCCTTTGCGGATCATGCGCATGGTCTCGATGCCACCGAGGATGATGCGAGCGCAGCGAAAATTCTGGAACCCCAACATCGGCCTGACCCGGCGTTTGATGCCACGGTGGTCCTGCTCAACGAGGTTATTCAGATACTTGTTCTGCCTGATCTTGATCGGCGTTTCCCGCTCAGCATTGATCGCCTGCAGGGCCGCGAGGTTCGCGCCACTCTTGTCCACCGTGACGGTNTTTGGCGCACCGTTCTGGGCGATGGCCTTTTCGAAGAAGCGCCGGGCAGCGGCAGTGTCTCGGCGCGCGCGCAACAGGAAGTCAATGGTCTTGCCG
>NZ_KB902878.1:0-9149 GCF_000379565.1 Cupriavidus sp. UYPR2.512
CAACTCGCACTCACTCTCTCCACGCTGTGTCGCAGTGTGGGCATTGGAGACGCCGAATTCATATAAGTTCCATCACGAACAGAACGCTACACTAGTAGGACACGCAACCGGCCTACAGCGAGTCCTGCGCTAGCCCCTTCTGTGCCGTCGAAGAATTCCCGCGCCCGGTGCACGAGCGCGCGGTGGCAATGGCAGCTGGCGAATGCGGCAGCTCAAATCTACAACCCCTGGGCATCGGGGCGCGGTTGGCGTGGCAGAAGGTGTTTCGGTAGTCACGATCAGCCTCCACTGATGGTTATGAGGATCGTGACATAAGTGGAGGCCTCGCGATTTGTACGGAATGTGCCCGTTCTGATCAGAAGCTCCGACCACATGCCACTGCGTTGGTGCAATTGGGCCAGCGTTGGCGCAGGAGGCGGCCGGCTGGCCATGACATCAGCCCGGGATGTCGCGTGGATCGTTGCCAAAGGAATTTCGCTCCCGGATCTGGCCGTCGCGGCCGTGGATCAGCAACTCAACCTTTTCCTGCTGCGCTTTCGCCGTACCGGCCGCGATCGCATCTTCCTGGCGCTCGAATTCCTGGCGCTGGCCGCTGCCTTCGTGCTCAATGGCCCAGCCGTCGCCGGCGGGTACTACGTGGATGTTCTTGCCCGGCATGTTCATCTCCTGGCGTGGTAATGCTGTTAGCGTCTGCTCGTCGCAGCAGTCCCGCTATCCGGCGCCGTCCGACAAGCCGAGTGCAATAGACGCCGCTTCGGCCCCGCACTTTTCGGATGCTCTTAGAATGGGCGGACGCGCATCCCCGGCGCGGGAACAGTTAGAGGAACCCGTATGTGCTACTCGGCGCAAATCCACGCAGACTTTCGAAAGTACCAAAGGCAATTTGGCGCATCGGTGAGTTTGGAATTGTTCGTCGAGCTGTTTTGGGAAAAGCGCCGAAGCGGCGACTGGTCCAAGCTGCCGAAGGCGATGCTTGCCCCCTTCACTTCGCCGGAGGGCGAAGCCGAACAGCGCACAACCGAACTGATCACGGCGGCGGAGCGTGAGCAAGCCACGGCGTTCGAGGCTGAACTGTTCCAACAGAAGACGCGGCTGGCCGGCGCCGAAAGGGCGCTCGCCACCAAGCCGACCAAGAAGGCACAGAACGACCAGCGCATCGCCACCGACAAAATCCAGCGCGCGCAGCGCAATCTGGCCTCTGCATCGCACCGAGCTGTTGGCGCGCGATTCACGCATCTTCCCGGGCTACTACGCGCCAGTTCTGGTCGTCCGCGAAGGCCAACTCACGGTGATTCCGATGCGCTACCAGTGTCGCCTGCCTGGCTGGACGGCGGCAATGGAACGGCAAAGGCCTGGAACTTACAACGCAAGAAAAGATAACCTCAAGAAGGCCTGGCGACAGCTGTATGGCTACCAGCACGGCATCCTGATCGTCAATGCCTTTTACGAAAACGTGACCCGCCATCGGATGGAACATCGCGAACTGGCGCCGGGGGAGAAGGAAGAGAATGTGGTACTGGAGTTCAGGCCGCAACCGCAGCAGGACATGCTGGTGGCGTGCCTGTGGTCGGTCAGCAAAGGGGAAGAGGGAGAGGCCGATCTTTACTCGTTCGCCGCCATTACCGACGAGCCGCCTGAAGAAGTGTCGGCTGCAGGCCATGACCGTTGCATCGTCCCGATCAAGCCCGAGCACGTGGCGGCCTGGTTGCATCCCGACGCCAGGAAATTGGCCGCAGTCGACGCCATTCTCGATGACCGCAACCAGCCGTACTACGAGCACCGTCTGGCCGCATAGCGGCGCCCTATCCCGTAGAATCCCTTATTCCTCAACTTGTGCTGCGAAGGTCCGTCGATGCGCGTTGGCCGCCCGATTCCCGCGCTTCCCCAGCCCGTCTGCGATAACTGCGACGCCAAGGCGAGTCTGGCCCGCGCCGGCGAGGAAACGTATCCCTATCTCGAAGACCATGGGCCGGTGTGGATTTGCGCCGCGTGTCAGGCCTGGATCGGCGTGCGGGCCCGCAGCAAGCACAACACGCCACTCGGTCGGCTGGCCAACGCGGCGTTGCGCGAGTGCAAAAGCCAGCTGCACGATGCGCTCGAGCCGTTGGTCGCGGCCAAGATGCGGCGCGATGGTGTCAATGCCTTCGAGGCCCGCGGCAAGGCGATGAAATGGCTCATTGCGGCGCTTGGTCTGGAGGTCGCGACGCCGAGCATTCACGCCTTGTCGCTGGAACAATGCGAGCAGGCGATCCGATACGTTGAGGAATTTCAAGCTTCCAGACGAGCGGATCGGCTCACTTGAACCAGGCGAGATGAGCGCCGTCACTGCAAGGCAAGTACTGGGATGCGGTTCGTTGCACCGACTCGCGGTTAGCAAAAGTTCCGGCTCCGCGTGTCGAGCTGGCCAAGCATCCACGACAGGTCCACGACGCGTTGCGCGATCAGGTGGCGTACCTCGCCCTCGCACTGCCACTGCCCATAGACGCCGACCAACGACGCACTCAGGATTTCCTTGCGGAACCGCTCCAGCACGGTGGGCCAGATGATCACGTTGATAACCCCCGTCTCATCCTCCAGCGTCATGAAGACCACGCCATTCGAGGTGCCCGGCCGCTGGCGCACAGTGACGATGCCGGCGCCGCGCGCAGCCTGGCGGGTGCGGTAAGTCGCCAAGGCAGATGCCGGCACGAAGCGCCGCACAGCCAGCATCGGGCGGAGCAGGGCAAGCGGGTGGCGGCGCAGCGTCAAGCCCATGGCGCGGTAGTCGCTGACAATCTCTTCGCCTTCCGTGGGCATCGCCAGGACGGTGGCATCCTCTGGCAGATCTGCCGGGCGCAGCAGATCCTTGTCAGGCACTGCGGCGGCCGCCTGCCACAGTGCCTGGCGGCGCCCGCCGGTGAGCGAATGCAGCGCATTGGCGCCAGCCAGCACCTGGATGTCATGCCGGTCCAGCCCGGCACGCGTGGCCAGGTCTCGCACCGACGCGAACGGGCGAATCGCCCGCGCCTCCTCGATGCGTTGCGCGGCCTCATTGCGCATGCCCCGCAGCAGAGAGAGGCCCAACCTAACGCCCGGGCGTGCGCCGCCGAGACTGCTTTCCAGTGATGAATCCCAGCCGCTGATGGCGACATCGGCGGGCAGCACTTCCACGCCATGCCGTTTGGCATCCTGGATCAGCTGCGAGGGCGTATAGAAGCCCATCGGCTGGCTATTGAGCATCGCACAGAGGAAGGCTTGCGGCTCATGGCACTTGAGCCAGGCACTGGCATAGACCAGCAACGCAAAGCTGGCCGCATGGCTCTCCGGGAAGCCATATTCGCCGAAGCCCTGGATTTGCCGGAAAATCCCTTCCGCGAACACGCGGGCAAAGGTGACGATGTCGTAAACGGTCAGGAAATAAAACTCATACGACATTTCGCGGATCAGGGCGAGCTCATGCTCAATCTGCTGCTGCACGGGGAGCGGGATGCCTTGCGGAAAGCGGCGGTGCGCACCGACAAAGGTCTCCGCACGCAGGTATTCCGCCGGCGTGACCCCCTCCGGCACCAGTTCGTCGGGATATTCGTAGCGCAGCTCGTCCAGCGAGAACTGGCACAGGTTGGCGATGTGGACCGATTCGGTCAGGTAGCGGTGGGGGTAGATGTTGGCGAGCCGCAACCGTGATCTCAGGTGCTGCTCGGCGTTGGGGGCGAGGTGGTAGCCGCACGCCGACACCGGGCGCCCGACCCGGACCGCGGTCAGCACGTCATGCAGGGGCTTGCGCGAACGCACGTGCAGGTTGATGTAGCCGGTGGCGACGATGCGCAGGTGGTGTGTTGCCGCCGCGGCTTCGACGGTGCCGCGATGGATGTCGTCCATGGGACGGTAGAGCAGGCTCAACCCCATCCAGGCCCGCCCAGCGAACGTGGCGCTGACCCACGCGGCCTGGGCGTCGAGCTTTTCGGCGGGGGTGGTGTAGTCCGGCGTGAAGACCACCAGGCAGTCTGGCAAGCCCTTCAAATGCTGGTGCGGGGCTTCGGGCATGGGCAGGTCGCGCGGCGTCAGCACATACGAGCCCTTGGCTGCCCGCATGCGCGCGAGCGTGATCAGCTCGCACAGATTGCCATAGCCCTCCCGGTTGCGGGCCAGCGCCACGAAGGACAGGGCGGGCGACCCATCGGCGTTCTGCAGGCGGAACGAAGCGCCCACCACCAGGCGAACACCCGCCTTCTTCGCCTCGATGTGCGCCCGCACGATGCCGGCGAGCGAGCATTCATCGGTGATGGCCAGCGCCTGGTAGCCCAGCTGCGCGGCGCGCTCGGCCAGCTCCTCCGGGCGCGAGGCGCCTGCAAGCAAGGTGAAATTCGACAGGCAATGCAGCTCCGCATAGGCGGGAAGGCCTGCACCATTGATCGCTGGCATCTCGTCACCCGAACAGGCCGTGCAGATACCAGCGCGCCGCGTCGCCTTCGCGGCTGCCCATGCGTTCCTGGAAGATCCAGTAGCAGGTGTGGTCGCGCGCCTCGGCCACGTAGTAGTCGCGTGTCACCAGTTCCCCGCCCCACCAGCCCGCTTCGATGCGCTCTGGCGGCGAGACCAGGCGCAGTGGCGAGCCGTAGAACGGCCGGTGGTCGCGCTCAAGCAGTGCGACCGGCTTGCCGAGCAGCCAGGTCGGCCGAGGCAGAGCCGCCGGCAGCGGCGAACGCACGGGCTTCTCGGTCGCCGGTTGCCAGCCATTGGCCACCTCCGGCCGGTAGTCGGGCTGAAGGCAGGGCTGGCGCACGTGGTCGGCGCCCAGACGCGCGACCAGCAGCTCCAGCAAGCGCGCATGGTCGGCGGGCGTGCCGCCAGGCTCGGGAAAGAGCGAATCGCTGGGCGGTGCCACCGGCTCGGTCTCGAGCGCGGACACCGCCACGGCAATCATCGGCGCTTCCACGGTGAGACGTGCCAGCCGCTCTTTCACCAGGCGAACGAGATGCTCTTCATGCCAGTTGGGTTCCGCCAGCGCGATCTCAAGCTTGGTCGGTGCAATGGCGGCGCGGCCGCGCTCATGGCGCAGTTCGACGCCAAAGCGTCGGATCGCCAGCTGCCTGGCGGTCAGCCAGCCCACCATCTGCACCAAGAGGCCGCGGACATATGCCAGTGCCGCCTCGGCGTTCTCCATCCGGTCGGGCAGGTCCACCGCGGCATCGAAGGCGGGCGGCGCCTCGGCCCATGCGAAGATTTCCGGGGCTTCGCCGTGCGCGCGGTCGAGCGCTGCGACGATGTCGCCACCGCACCGCCGCTGCAGGCCCGCGCGCGGCAACCGGTGCAGCTCGCCCAAGGTGCGGCAGCCGAGACCATCAAACCACTCTGTGAACGGGCGCGCCTCGGGCAGAACCTCGACCGGCAGGCTTGCAATCTTCCGTTGCAGCGCTGGCATGCGTAGCGCAATACCGCCCCCGGCGCGGGCCAGCAGCCAGGCCCCCTGCGCCGTTGGCGCGCAGCCTGCGGCTGCACGAAAACCCATGGCTTGTACGGTCGCTCGCATCCGGGCGCGCAGCTTGCGCGGTCCGCCAAAGAGCCGAAGCGTGGTGCTGACGTCGACCAGGACCGCGGCCTCGTCGGCCGCCACCACATTTGGCGAATACTGCAGCATCGCCATGGTGACGCGCGCCTGCGCCGCGGCTTCGGCGCAGCCGTCCCGCTCGTAGAGGATGGTCTGGGGCGCGATGGTCTGCACGCCGCCGCGGCGCATGTGCGGTCTGACGCCGGCGCTGACCGCCAGTGGCGAGGCCAGGTGCACGCGTTCGCGCTCGATGACGGCGACGGCCAGCTCAGTGGACCAGCTCGGCCGGAAGACTTCGAGCGGCAGGGACGGCAGGCGCAGGCAGATCCAGAGACGCAGCATGGCGGTACAGCAGAATGGGGGAGGGTTCCAGCGTCAGAAGCAAGGGCGACTCCTGCTGCGGCCCGCGACGTTTGACGAACTGGACGCGGATGCCGCCGGCGGCCGGCTCCAACGCCAGTCGCAACGGCGCGGGCGAGGCGTCCCGTGCGCAGGCGCTCGGGCGCACGACGAAGAACAACGTGTCCGATCCTTGTGCGGCCAGATGCAGCCGCCGCAGGGCGTCATTGCGCAGGTGCGACTGCCAGAGGATCAGGACGCCACAGGTTCCGGCGCGCAGCATCTGTTCGGCGGCCCACAAAGCGTCGGCCGTACGCTGGGCGTCGACCCAGAGCAGTTGTTCCGGCGGGATGCCCCAATTGGCCAGCGCCAGCGTTTGCGGGGCGTGCGGTGGCGTCAGCAGCGCGATCGGGCGACCGCTCCGGGCGGCCAGGGCAGGGCGCAGCAGGCGCAGTTCACCGATTCCGGGCTGGCGCTGGAGCAGTTCCGTCAGGCCCCCGATTGGCCACCCGCCGCCGGGCAATTCCTTGTCCAGCGATGGGTGTCCGGTCGACACGGCGCGGTCGTAGCCACGGGCCAGTTGCGAGGCGAGCCAGAGCGATGGATGGATGGTTTCGGGGGTGACTGTCAGCATGGGGGCTCCTGCTGACAGTCTACTGTATATTTATACAGTTGTCACCTGTACAAATCGGAGGCCGTCTGCGCCGTCAGTTGGGAGCACCGCTTACCGAGGTGGGAAACAGGCAGGGCACTGACTACCGTCCTGCCCTTATGCAGAAAACTGCGCTTTAACGAGCCATTTTATGCGCGAAACAGTACTATCATCCCCTGGGGCCCGCCGCCCTTGTCTGTCAGAAAAAAATACGTTATTTTCTGACATATGAAAGCGACTACACCGTCCGTTCCTGACAGGATCATGAGTCGCGCCCGTGCTGCCGGGCGTGGCGGGGTTTTCACGCCCAGTGACTTCCTGGACGTAGGGGGAAGGGCCGCCGTTGACCAGGCCCTTTCACGGTTGACGAAAGATGGAAAGCTCCGTCGTTTGGCGCGCGGCCTGTACGACTTTCCCAAGGTTCACCCGAAGCTTGGCCCGCTTTCGCCGGCGCCTGATGACGTGGCGCAAGCGCTCGCCCGGGAGACCGGGTCTCAAGTACAGATCGCCGGCGCACGCGCGGCAAATGTCTTGGGGCTGACCACGCAGGTTCCTGCGAAAACCACTTATCTGACCAACGGCCCCTCGCGCCGTGTCGTGCTCGGCAAGCGCGTCGTCGATCTACGGCATGCTTCGCCCAAGCATCTGATAGCTCCGGGCAGTGCGGCGGGCACCGTGTTTCAGGCGCTTCGTCATGTGGGGCCGGTGCGTGCGGCGGACGTTGTGCAAGTCGCAGCGTGTCGTCTGTCGGCCAGCGACAAGCGGACGCTCGCATCGACCGCGATCCAGGCGCCCGCCTGGATGCGACCGACCCTCGTATCGATTGCTAGCGCGGCAACGGGTGAGATCGATGGATAACGTCGCCAAGCTTCCGGCGGATGATCGAGCCGCTCTCTTTGGCGAAACTGGCGCCGGCCGAGGCGTCGCCAATACGATCATCGAAAAGGACTTCTGGGTCTGCTGGACGTTAAAGCGGCTGTTCGGCTTGCAGCGCCAGGACGCCGCGGCCCTCGTCTTCAAAGGCGGGACCTCGCTATCCAAGGCGTTCGGCGCCATCCGCCGCTTCTCCGAGGATATCGATCTGTCCTTCGATCGAGCCGACCTCGGCTACACGGGCGATCGCGATCCCGAAATGGAGGGCATCAGCCGGAAGCAAGCGAACCAGCTCATCAAAGATCTGATCAGCGATGTCGAGGACCATATCGCCCAGAAGCTGCTACCTGCGCTTCGAGCCGCGATCGTCGAGCAACTGGGCGAGCCGAGCCAAGGGCAGTCGTGGTCCCTGGAGATCGACACTGCCGACGCGCAGACGGTGAACTTCCATTATCCGATCGCACTACAGACCTCCAAATACGAGGGCATGGCTTACATCACCCCGCGGGTAAAGCTCGAGCTTGGCGCACGCGGTGATCCGTGGCCGACCGAGCAGCGAGTGATTCGCCCTTACGCGGCGGAGGACTATCCCAGCTTCTTCGAAGACTCCGCCTGTACAGTAACGGTCCTATCAGCACGGCGTACTTTCTGGGAGAAGGCCACTGCATTGCATGCGGAGGCACACCGCCCAATGGAGACACCGACACCACAGTATTTTTCGCGCCACTATTACGACCTCGCCTTGCTGCTCGACACGGAGGACGGGAAGCAGGCCGCAACCGACTTCGGGCTTCTCGCACAAGTGGTCACGCACAAAGCAACGTTTTTTCGGTCGAGCTGGGCGCGTTACGACCTCGCACGGCCCGGCACCTTGCAGCTCATCCCGGACGCGACGCGCATCAAGGACCTGCGCAATGACTACCGGGCGATGGCGCCAATGATGTTCGATGAGAACCCGCCTTCGTTCGACGATGTGCTTGCAAGGGTCGAGAACTTAGAACGAACCATCAACGGCTGGGCGCTGCAAAAACCGTCGGCGGGCTTGCTGCCGCGCTAGCTGCTTGTCGTCGATGAACCGCACAAAAGAAAGCCCTCGGCGTGCCATGCCGAGGGCGCAGATCTGCTGGCGGGTCGCAACCACCAGCGCAGTGATATTGCCATCGGGCGCTCCTACGCTTCCATCCCCCAATGTAGGGGTGCCCGCGGCCCAAGGTCTCACATGATTGCGAAGTGGATTTATATCACCTCTTGATGTGATCCGCCGTCGCGACGCGTCCGTGCAAGTGCCGCTCAGGGCCTTGGATGCCGTGACATTCTTGGTATTTCCCCGAGGTTGTCTTTACATTGCCTTCCCGGAATAATCGCGCCCTCAGCCACCGCCGTGCAGTGGCAGAAAGGGGTGGTTGTCTACAAGGAAAGGAGTCCAGGTGTTTCGCTTCGAGTATGGAACGAGCAATGTCTATGCGCAGCTAGGCTTCGCTGACGCAGAAGAAATCCCGCTTAAGGCGGGCATTGTGCGGGACATCACCGAACGGATTCGGGGCCGCGGACTGACGGTTTGCCAGGCCGCCATCCTCGTTGAAGCATCGCAAGTGGATCTGCTCTTGGCCCTTTGCGGAAAATTCCAAGCTTTTCGCGCGGCAGAACTACGCGGCTGGCTCAAGCGACTAAGGAACGTGCTCGAAATAACTTCCCGCTATGCGGCGTTCCGTGAGCGGATGCTGTAGTTCCACGCAGGCAAGGTTGAGTCGTACTCGA
>NZ_KB902879.1:0-9130 GCF_000379565.1 Cupriavidus sp. UYPR2.512
GGGCGGCGGTGCTTGCCGTTTGGGCGTGGTCGCGGTTCGAGCCTGCTAACGCCATGTGAGTGTGGGGCAGTGCCTGCGATAACCGGCTTTTGAACGATCCCCAAGTCGGGCGGCGGCCCGCGCTCTCCAGCGCTATCGCATCAACGCCTTGGGCTGCGCTCCGCGCAAGCGCCCAATGACCGTCAGCGCATGTTGAGCCGGCGCAGCAGCCGTAGGCGTCCCCGCGATGCGGCTGGCAGCAGGCTGCCTACACCCTGCATGGGGATCGTTCAATAGTGGGTTATCGGAGGCACTGTCTCTGACTCACATGGCGTTAGCGGGCTCGAACGGGCAACCACATCGAACGGCAAGCACCGCCGCGGGAACGGGCCAACGCCGAGGAATTGATTGCCAGCCGCACAGGCGACGCGCTCTTTGCCTACTTTCTGTCGCTTGGACAGAAAGTAGGTCGCCGGCTACGCCGGCGAAACAGCCCACGCCTGCCAGGAACCCATCCCCGCAAATCCGAGAAAAGCCCTGCCCGCCGCCAGCGCAAACCAGCCCCACAGCCGGACCACGCCGTCTGACCATCCGACAGCAGCGCTGTACGATGCGTCGAAGGCCCAGCTGGCACGCACGCGCGCACCAGGGCGCACCAGTGCGCGCCCGGCCTGCGCCAGCAGGCAATACCGCCGTGCCAGTCCCGCACTCAGCTCACGCGGAAACCGACCTTCAGCGTGACCTGGTAGTGCGCGATCTTGCCGTTCGTGATGTGGCCGCGCGTTTCCACCACTTCGAACCAGTCGATGTTCTTGATAGTTTCACCGGCCTTGGCAATGGCGCTCTGGATGGCCTGGTCGCAGCCATCGGGTGAAGACCCGACGATCTCGACCAGCTTGTAGGTATGGTTGCTCATATCCCTCTCCTTGGCAGGCGGACCCGCGGGGTTCCATCCATCATAGGCGCGGGTGCGGATAGTCCCAAGGGCAGCGGCGGTGCACCAATGCTGCACCGCATAGCCAGCCGCAGATCCTGTTACACAATCACGCTTTGCCAGTGGCGTATGCGGCTGCTACGCTGCGGACCCGCCCCGACAGCATGCGGCGCGCGGCGCGCGCATGCTGTCATTCACCGACGCAAAGATCCGCCGTGACTTACAGATTCATTCGCCGGGCCGTGCTGGGCCTGGGCCTGGCCGCCGCCGTGTCGGCCTTCACCTCGTTCAGTCCCTTCGCGCTGCTGGCGCACGCCCGGTCGGCTTCCACCTTCGACCAGGTGACCGACACCATCGCCAACAGCATCAGCGAGACCTTCAACGAGGCCGTCGCCAACCACTTTCCCACGCGCGCCGGCAAGCCGGCCCAACCGGCCCAGCCGCCGGATGCGAAGCCGGTGCCGGCCAGGCCCTTTGCCGATGGCAGCGGCTACACGCTGTGCTTCGTGCCCGATGGCGCGAGTTGCCAGGCGCTGCTGGTCAATGCCATCCGCAGCACGCGCCATCGCCTGCTGATCCAGGCCTACTCGTTCACCAGCGCACCGATTGCCGAGGCCGTGGCGCAGGCGCACCGGCGCGGCGTGGACGTGCGCGTGATCCTGGACAAGAGCCAGCAGTCCGAGCGCTATACCAGCGCCACCTACCTCAAGCACGCCGGCGTGCCGGTGGTGATCGACAACAAGCCCGCGATTGCGCACAACAAGGTGATGGTGTTCGACGACCAGGCGGTCTTCACCGGATCGTTCAACTTCACCAAGTCGGCGCAGGAGCGCAACGCCGAGAACGGCATGCTGATCCGCGGCGACGCCGCGGTGGTCAGGGCCTACACCGACAACTGGAACAAGCGCTACCGGCAGTCGCGAGCGTACTGACGACAGCAGCGTGGGGGCGCCCTGCCCTGCACCAGGCGGCGCGCAGTGGCAAACTTGCAGCTTTCCTGTTCAGACCCCTTCCGGAGAGCCTTTCCCATGACAGCCATCCCCGACAGCCAGTGGATCCGCGTTGACACCGCTGCGGGCAGCTTCGATGCCTACCTGAGCCTGCCGCCGGCAGGCGTGCAGCCCGGAGCGCCGGGCATTGTGCTGCTGCAGGAGATCTTCGGCGTGAACGAGCATATCCGCGCCGTGGCGGACCAGTACGCCGCCGACGGCTATGCGGTGCTGGCGCCGGACGTGTTCTGGCGCCAGGCGCCGCGCGTGCAACTGGGCTACGAGGGCGACGACATGGCACGCGCCATGACGCTGCGCAAGGCGGTGGACGTGCCGGCCGCGCTGGACGATATCGCCGCCACGGTGCAGGTGCTGCGCCAGCACACCGGCGCCGGCAAGGTGGCGGCGGTGGGCTATTGCTTCGGCGGCCTGCTGTCGTACCTGAGCGCGGCGCACGGGCTGGTGGACGCGGCCGTGCCCTACTACGGCGGCGGCATCCAGAACCAGCTGCAGGAGGCGGCGAGCATCCGCGTGCCGGTGCAGTTCCACTACGGCGCGCTCGACGCGCACATCCCGCCAGAGGCCGTGCAAGGCGTGCGCGACGCCATGACCGGCAAACCCGGCAGCGAGATCTTCGTCTACGAGGGCGCGGACCACGGCTTCAACTGCTGGGCGCGCGGCACCTACCACCAGCCCAGCGCCGCGCTGGCGCACGGGCGCGCGCTGGTGTTCCTGTCGCAAGCGCTGTAGTCCCACCCCGAGGCGCTGCCGCCTTGCCATGGCCGGGCGGCAGCCTTTATCCTCGGCGCTAGCTTCAAGACTTGCTGGACCCCAAACCATAACAACGGAGACCACCATGCAGTCAGAGCAGCAGCGCGCCCTGCGCAACACCATCCCCGACGCCATTGCCCGTGCCGTGCGGCGCAGCCCGGGCAAGACCGCGATCCGCTTCGGCGATCGGGCCTGGACCTACCGCCAGCTGGATGAGGCCGCGGCCCGCGTGGCCGGCGCGCTGGCGCAATGGGGCCTGCGCCCCGGCGACCGCGTGGCCGCCTTCGGCAAGAACTCCGACGCCTATGTGCTGCTGTGGCTGGCTTGCCTGCGCAGCGGCCTGATCCATGTGCCGGTCAACTTCTCGATGACGCGCGCGGAGGCCGAGTACATTGTCACGCAATCGGGCGCCAGCGCAATCTTTGCCGATCCGGCGCTGGCCGACCGCGTCGACGGCCTGCCCTGCAAGGTCAGCGGCACGCTGCACGGCGGCCATGCTCTGGAAACTTCGCGCGACATCCTCGTCGCTGCAGCCAGTGGCCCCGCCGCACCGGTGTCCGATACGCTGGCGGACGCCACGCCGGCGCAGATCCTGTACACGTCTGGCACCACCTCCGCGCCCAAGGGCGCGGTGCTGACCCACCGCGCACTGCTCGCTGAATACGCCAGCACCATCGCCGCCTGTGATATCCGGGCGTCGGACTACTCGCTGGCCGCGCTGCCGCTGTACCACTCGGCGCAGATGCATGTCTTCCTGATGCCGCTGCTGCTGTGCGGCGGCACCACGCTGATCGCCGACAGCCCCGAGGCCGGCTATTGCCTGCGCACCATCCACGCCGAGGGCATCACCAGCTTCTTCGCGCCGCCCACGGTGTGGATCGCGCTGCTGCGCCATGCGGACTTCGATCCGGCGCGGCTGGGGGCGCTGACCAAGGCCTACTACGGGGCCTCGATCATGCCGGTGCCGGTGCTGCTGGAGCTGCAGCAGAAGCTGCCGGCACTGCGTTTCTACAACTGCAGTACACCCACGGCGCGGTGGCCGAAGCAGCGGTGTTCGCGCTGCCGCACCCGAAGTGGGTCGAGGCGGTGGCCGCCTGCGTGGTGCGCAAGCGCGGCCATGAAGACGCCGCCGAGGAAGCGTTGATCGCCCATGCCCGCCAGGCGCTGGCGCCGTTCAAGGTGCCCAAGCGCATCGTGTTCGTCGCGGACCTGCCGCGCAACACGGCGGGCAAGCTGCTCAAGCGCCAGCTGCGCGAGGACTACGCGCAGCTGTTCGGCACGCAGGCTTAGTACGGCACGGCTACGCCGTTCTCGACCTTGACGCGATCGCCGATGCGCATCTGGTAGGCGTTGGACTGCGTCAGCGTCAGATAGGCGTTGTCGCTGGTGCGCACGCGCACACGGTAGGCCGCGCTCGAGGATCCGGTGCGCTTCTCGACCTCGTTGCCGGCCACCGCGCCGGCCACGGCGCCACCGATGGTGGCCACGGTATTGCCGCGGCCGCCGCCGACCTGGTGGCCCAGCAGCCCGCCCACGATGCCGCCGACCACGGCGCCCGCGCCGCTGGTCGAAGGCGGCTGGCCGGGCACCACCTCGATCGCCTCGACCCAGCCGTAGCGCACGCCATAGGCCTGGTGGTTGTTGCCATAGCTGCCGTCCGGGTATGACTGCTGGGGATACGGCTGCTGGGGATAGGAAGACTGAGGGTATTCCTGCTGGGGATAGCCTTGCTGCGGGTAACCCTGTTGCGGATACCCTTGCTGCGGATACCCCTGCGGGTAGCCCTGCTGCGCCGGGTAGCCGCTGATGGTGGTGCTGCCGCCATAGCCGCTGCTGCCGTAGCCGCTGCTGTTATAGCCGCTGCTGTTATAGCCACCACCGTAGCTGCCGCCGTACCCTCCGCCATAGCCGTTGTCGTAGCCATACGGCGTGGCACACCCGGCCAGCGCACCGGCGCCAAGCACCGCAAGCACAACCGAACGAAGGGGGATGGACATGTCAGGACTCCTGCGCGCTGCGCGTATTGGGGAATGCGCGCGAGTCTAGGGCCGCCGGCGGCCAGCGGGTGTCACCGGAACTTGTGATTGGTAACTGCCTGTAACCGGCTGGCAGTGCCGGCCTGCAGGGGCTCAGCCGCGCTCGGCGCCGTCGTTGTTGAACTGGGTGATACGGGCCACGCGGAAAGCGCCGCGCAGCGATTCCAGCTCGGTCCGGTGCAGCATCGCCAGGCGGTTCAGGTAGCGCTCGCCCTTGGCCAGCAGGTGCACCTGCACTACGCGGCGGTCTTCGGGGTTGAGCCGGCGCTTGACCAGCCCCGCCGCTTCGCAGCGGTTGACCAGCGCCACCACGCCGTGCTGCTTGGCCTGCAGCCGTTCTGCCAGTTCGCCGATCGAGGCCCAGTCCTTGTCGGCACAGCCGCGGATATGCAGCAGCAACAGGTATTGCTGCACGGTCAGCCCTTCCTCGCGCGCCGCATCTTCGGAAAACCGCAGGAAGCGCCGCAACTGGTAGCGGAAATCCGAGAGCGCCTCGAAGTCGGCCTTGGTAAGCGATGTGGATTTCCGGGACGGGGCGGACTTGCTGGGCATAAGGTGGCGAAAAAGCGCAAAGGAGGATGAAAGCGCAGGCACAACGCGCAAGACCACGGGCGCGCGGCCGGTCCCTCCCGCAACCGGGGCGCACGCAATTATAGGGGCCACGCACCGCGCCGCCAGCACAAACCTGTCCGCAAGGTCGCGTGCGCGGCGCACCGTTGCATCGTGCCGGCGTCCGGCTATGGCAGAATCTGTGCGGTTGCAGACACCTTCACCCGTCACCGGAAAACGCACCGATGTTCTCGGAAATCGCTCTCTTCCTGCTGGATACCGTCTTCACCCTGTTCGGCATGGCGCTGTTGCTGCGCGTGTGGATGCAGCTCACGCGGCTGCCTACGCGCAATGCGGTCTCCCAGGGGGTGTTCCAGATCACTGACTGGCTGGTGCGCCCGCTGCGCCGGATCATCCCCGGGTTGGGCGGCATCGACTGGGCCACGGTGGTGGGCGCGTGGCTGACCGCGGTGGTGTTCCTGGTGCTGGTCGCGCTGCTTAGCGGCATCGATTTGCTGGGCTTCCTGCCGGCCATGTTGCTGACCGCCCTGCTTTATGTGCTGAAATGGGCGATCAGCCTGGTGATGTGGGTCACGCTGCTGATGGCGATCCTGTCGTGGGTCAACCCGCATTCGCCGGTCACCCCGGCCATCGACCACCTTACCGCGCCGGTACTGCGCCCGATCCAGCGCGTGGTGCCGCGCCTGGGCGGTTTCGATGTTTCGCCGCTAGTGCTGTTCGTGATCGCGCAGATCCTGCTGATGGTGATCGCGCGGCTGGGCGCCGGCATCTTCGGCATGCACTACTGACCCAGGGGCGGCTCGCCACATTGTCCAGACCCTTGGACAGTGTGTCGAGAATTGACCCTTTTTCTGCCCAGTGTGAAGTCCTACATTACAGGCACCGCGGCGCTTCCGCCACGCACCCTGCCTCAGAAGGACCACACACCATGAAGACCATAGCCCAACGCCGCAGCCTGGCGCTTTCCCTGCTGTGCGCCGCCAGCCTGTCGTTTGCCGCGGCCGCTGCCCACGCCTCCGAACCCGTCTCCGACATCGCCCGCCTGGACGGCAGCATCGCCCACGTCGGCAAGGCCGATCCGTTCCTGGACGGCGCCAGGGTCGGCCGGGCCGATCCGTACACCGATGGCGCCAGGGTCGGCCGGGCCGACCCGTTCACTGACGGCGCCAAGACCACCGACCGCCGCGACGCGTTCACCGACGGCGCCTGAGTCCCTGCCCCTTCCCTTGCCACGGCCCCGGCCGTGGCGGCCCGCCAGCGCCCTCAACCCGCCGGGCGGGCCTCTCCTTCAGCATGCCCGCTCGCGGCTGCTTGCGCCCCCATCCCGCTGTCCAGGCCCGCCTTGGGCTCCAGCTCGGACACCATCATCGATTCGATCGCTTCCATGAAGGCCCGCACCTTGCGCGGCTGCAGCCGCCGGTCCGGCAGCAGCGCGAACACGCGCAGCGGCGGCAGCGGGTAGTCCGGCAGCACGCGCACCAGCCGCCCTTGCGCGATCTCGGCCTCGCAATAAATGACCGACAGCCGGGCGATGCCCAGCCCCGCCAGCGCGCCCTGCAGGCGCAGTTCGGCGTTGTGGGTCTGCATGCGCGGACGGATCGGCACGGATACGGTCTGGCCGTCGGTCTGGCCGTCGGTCTGGCCGTCGCGGGTGAATTCCCAGACGGTGTCGCCGGGCGTGGTCAGCGTCGGCATATTGGCCAGGTCTTCCGGGCGCAACTGCGCCGGCAGGCTGGCCGCCAGCGCCGGCGCGGCAAACAGGCCGCGCTCGACATGGTAGATGCGGCGCGCCACCGTGCCCGAGTCGGGCAGGTCGGTATCGACGACGACGAAGGCCACGTCAAACCCGTCGCGGATCGGGTCGACCAGGCCCTGGGTGATTTCCACGGCAACATCCAGCGCCGGGTGCGCGGCCAGCGTGCGGCAGATCACGCCACCCAGCTGCTGGGCGCCGAACTCATAGGGTGTGGCGATGCGCAGCACGCCCTGCACGCGCTCTTCACGTGCCAGCGTTTCCTGGCGGATCTCGCGCAGCCGCGCAAACAATGGGGCGACATCGCGGTAGACCGCCTTGCCCGCATCCGTGAGCCGCATGCGCCGCGTGGTGCGCTCCAGCAGCTTGGCACCGATGGCGGTTTCCAGCCGCGCCACCGCGGCCGAGACACGCGACTTGGGGCAGTCCAGCTGCTCCGCCGCGGCCGTGAACGTCCCCTGCTCGACCACGCAGCAGAACGCCTCCCAATCATTCCATTGGATTGTTTCGTTCACCGGACAATGTTTCCCTGACAAGCTGTAGTTCCCGACGGCAGGCCTACATTATGCTTGAGCGATGCAACAAACGCCTGTCCCGGCTGGACCGGACGCCCCCGCAGTTCCAGCAGCCCCAGCCCCCGCCGCCGCCCCCACACCCCAGCGCCCGCGCATGCAACTCGCCAGTCACCCGGAAATGGGTCACTGGCGTCTTTCATTGTTCGGCCTGACGCTCGGGCTGGTGACCGGCATCGACTTCTCTTCCACACTGATGATGGGCGTGGCCAGCCAGCATATCCAGGGCGGCGTCGGTGCCGCGCCGGAAGACTATCTGTACGCGATCTCGGCCTACGCCGCCACCGCGGTGCTGATGAACATGGTGCTGGACCAAGTCGCGCGCCGCACCACGTACAAGCGCTTCACCATCGGGTCGCTGCTGGTATTTATCCTGGGCTCGCTGATCTGCGCCGAGTTTGCCAGCCCCACCGGGCTGATCACCGGCAAGGCGGTGCAGGGGCTGGGTGCCGGCGGCCTGTTCGCGGCCTCGCGCATCCTGGTGCAGCTGGTGTCGACGCCGGCCGAGCGCGGCCCGCTGATGCTGCGCTTCGGCGGCGGCGCGTTCTCGATGCTGGCCATCACGCCCTGGCTGACCAGCATCTTCCTGGACGATATCGGCTGGCGCGCGGTGTTCCTGTTCCAGGCCGGCATTGCCCTGCCGGTGCTGCTGTCGGTGGCGCTGACCTACCCGACCCGCGCGCCGCGCGACCCGCATCCGCCGGTATCGACACTGGACTGGCCCGCCGCCATCGCCGCCGCGCTGGGCGCGCTGGTGTTCCTGCACACCCTGCAGGAGATGCGCTATACGCGCTTCTTCAGCTCGCTGGAAATGCCGCTGGCCGCGCTGTGCGGGCTGGCATTGTTCGCCTTCAGCGGCTGGCGGCTGTATCGCCATCCCGACCCATGGATCGACTTCTCGCGCCTGGCCGGGCGCCAGTACCTGTACGGGCTGGGCTTTTACACGCTGTACTACCTGCTCTCGTCGGCCTGGTCGTTCCTGCTGCCGTCGCTCACGCAGACCGGCCTGGGGCTGACCTTCCGCACCACCTGCATGCTGTTGTCGACCAGCGGCACGGTGTCGGCCATCGGCGCCGTCGCCATTACGCTGGCCATGGCGCTGGTTTTCCGCAAGCGGCGCGTGATCGCCATCGGCTTTGTCGTCTACGCCTGCGCGGCGATGCTGCTGTCGCAGCAGCTGATGCCGGGCGCGCCGGATTACGCGCTGGTGCCAGTGGTGCTGCTTGAAGGGCTGACGCCGGTGCTGCTGATGGTGCAGGTGGCGTCGATGACTTAGGAACGAGTGAGAAATAACTTCCCGAAGTGGACCTGGCGTGCGCAAAGCGACGCGGGTAAGATGTGATGCCTCTGGAGGACAAACGATGCAGGCTGGTTACCGGGCTGAGGTTGAAACGCGGATGAAGCGGCTGTACGCGCGCTTGTCGGAGAAGGACCGACGGCGGTATGCGGCTGTGGAGGCGGACAAGCTGGGCCATGGCGGTTTCGAATATATTGCGAAACTGTTTGAAATGGACCCGAAAACAATT
>NZ_KB902880.1:0-8971 GCF_000379565.1 Cupriavidus sp. UYPR2.512
CAAAGCGCCGCACCCAGCGCAGGATCGTCGTGTGGGCCAGCGCCAGACCCCGTTCCGCCATCATTTCGACTAGATCGCGCAAGCTAAGCTTGTAGCGCAGGTACCAGCGAACACACAGAATGATCACATCACGGTCAAAGTGACGGCCTGCAAACAGTTCGTCCAGGCTCTTCAGCTTGCTCATCGTCGGTTCTCAATTCGTTCAGCCCGACACCTTAACCGATTCGCCCCCGCGCTATTTGCACCAGAGCCCTATGCCGCGTGTACACGATTCCCCGAATTACTCCATGCTATATCTTCACTGTACGCAGAAGCTGCTCAATCGTCTGAAACCCGAAGTGGTCGACGTCGGAAGCAGCACCACGAAGCTTGGCAGTTGGTACGCAACTGTTTTGCAATGGAGGCCGCAGATTGCGATGCTTGTGAATGAGCGAACGCTATTGCCGGTTCTGATGCCTTTGGCACCAGCGGCCACCCTTGCGGCCAGGTTTCCTGAGACTCTGGCAGAGATATTGACTGCCCTCGCGGTTCCGCATTCATTCATCGAATCGGAAGTGTCCCAAATGCAGATCGTCAAGTACGCCAAGACGCAGAACCGCAGCGTTGTCGGCATCATGACGCAGTTCGCATATCTCGCATATCTCGCATATCTCGCCGAAGGGTATCGTGGCTACGACAAGATAACCGAGCTCATTGCACGGTCGCTAAAACTGGCGCACACACCATGTAGCCCGCTTTACAAGGGGCCGGTGTTCCCGGACAAAGCATTGCAGGAGCTGACGAGCGATGGGTGAGCGGTCGCTTGATCGCGAGCTACCGCGGCGCATTCCGGTTCAAGCGGACTGCCCTTGGCTTGGCCGACCGCTGCCCGATGCGGTCGGCGGCAGACGACCCGTTTCGGTCGCACATACAAGATTCAAGAATGCCTGCTCCCAGGGTGAAAGCGGACCGTGACTACAAAGAGACAAGGATCCACGGGTTCTCGACTGCCTTCAGTCCGGTACGAGGCGCAGAAATGACCCATCCCCATATCTTCATCGTTAATGTGCGCTGCAGGCTTTCGAAATTCGCGTCAGCGAAAACGGCTCATACTGAAAGCCCACTCGCTAGAGTACCCCAATATAGACTATCAGCAAGGGTCGACACGAAAATGGTCTGGTATATCTCGGTTCTGCAAGTGGCGTTCACGAGCGACATGGACGGGTCTGTAGCCTGCCTTGCAGGCAGCTTCCTTTGCTTCTTTCTGAGTCTTATAGGTTGCAATCTCCTTGCCGCCGACTACTACCACATGATGCGTGGTAGTTGCATTCGTGTCGGAACTTAGCGGTCTATGTTCGATATATGCTGCAGCCATAATTCCCCCCCCCCCAATATGCCACCAAGATTAGTAGGTCAATGAATACTAGGAAAGATTGAAAAGGTTGTCAATCGCATTTCAGTGTTCGATTTCGCCATTCGATGCGCGAGCGCCTTTGTAGTGGCGATCCGTTGCCGCGATCGCCATTCCGGGCGACCGTTGATGACTCACTACTCCGGCTGCAACCGGCATTCCGTTTACACCGCGTGCCAATTTCGTCAATGTCTCATTAGGTTCGAGCTACAGCCATTCGAACGAGAGTGGTGACTGTCTCTTCGTGGCCGTCTGCTGCCCCACATGCCTGACGCGTGCCGACACACACCAAGAAGCCAGACCTCAAGGCCGGCATGCTCCCGCCTGGGCGTTAGCTGAATGTCTTCGTCAGAGAATCCGGAGATACCGGATTTTCCCGATCTGCGACGAACGCTTCAGGATCAGGTCGGCTATGTATTCCGGCAGGAGCGCGCGCGGCACGTTAGCCGGTATATCTCCCACGAGCTGCGATGGGACGTGGACGATAAATTCGTCCGGCGCATTCTTCAGGCTGTGCTCGTAGCTGACACGATAATCCATGACTTTCCCGTCCCTGGAGGATGATCCTTCTGCGCCGGATTTTATCAGTGCGCTACTCCGGGACGCCGCGTAACCATTCCCCGAGCTTCGAGCAGCGACGTTCCGTTTGCCTGCCTTTGACGGCCATCGCCAGTGCACGCTTTTGCCCGACGAGGACAACGAGGCGCTTGCCGCGGGTGATGCCGGTGTAGATCAGGTTCCGCTTGAGCATCATGTAGTGCTGCGTCGAGACCGGTATCACCACAACCGGATATTCCGATCCCTGGGATTTGTGAATCGTCGTCGCGTAACACAGCACCAGTTCGTCGAGTTCGCCGAATGCGTAGGTGACGATGTGCTCATCAAAGGTCGCGGTGAGCTCCTGCTCTTCAGCGTCGATGTGGGTCACAAATCCGATGTCGCCGTTATAGACGTCCTTGTCGTAGTTGTTTTCGATCTGCATGACCTTGTCGGCTACGCTAAAGCGATAGCCAAACTTCTCGATGCTGTGGTCGCCCGGCGGGTTCAGCGCCTCCTGCAACAATTGATTGATGCCGCGAGCCCCGGTGAGGCTGCGGTTCATCGGGCACAGCACCTGAATGTCGCGCACCGGGTCGAGCTGGAATTTTCGCGGTAGCCGGGTCTTGACCAGGTCGACGACCGTTTCGGCAATCGCCTCCGGTTCCTCGGCCGGCACGAAATAGAAGTCCGACTCTTCGCCTTTTCCCGGCAGCGACGGAAATAGCCCCTGATTGATCTGGTGGGCACTTCGGACAATGCGCGAGGTAGCCGCCTGACGAAATACCTCGGTCAGGCGCACGACCGGCATCGCGCCCGACTCGATCAGATCATCGAGAACCTGTCCCGGGCCGACCGAGGGCAGTTGATCCACGTCCCCGACGAAGATTACTGCCGTCTCGCTTGCCACCGCTTTGAGCAGCTGGTTCGCCAGCGGCACGTCGACCATTGAGCACTCATCGAGCACCAACAGGTCGCATTCAAGCGGCGAGTCCTCATTGCGCTTGAATTGGCCATTGGCGGGATTGACTTCGAGCAGCCGGTGGATCGTCTTCGCCTCAAGTCCGGTCGATTCCGACAAGCGCTTGGCCGCGCGGCCGGTTGGCGCACACAGGAGCGCCTTGACCCGCTTGGCCCGCAGGATCGTCAGGATCGAATTGACCAGCGTGGTCTTGCCCACGCCGGGGCCTCCGGTGATGACCAGCAGCTTTGACGAGAGCGCCAGATGGATCGCCTGCTTCTGGCTTTCCGCGAGCTCGATCGTGAGTTTCTGCTCGACCCACGGGATCGCCCGCGCGGCGTCAATCGAACCCCACGACGGCGCGCCCGTTCGAAGGCGACAAATCTGCGAGACAATCGAGCGTTCCGCGTTATAAAGCGGCGCGAGAAAAACACTGGGCACATCATCAAGCGTGTCGGCGACGACCACGCCCTCGGACAGTTCCTCGTCGATTGCCACCTCAATGATGGCTTCGGGAATGTCGAGCAGTTTGACTGCGAGCGACACCAGATGCGTCCGGGGCAGACCGCAATGCCCTTCTCCGGCGGCCTCTGACAGCGCGTACGATACGCCGGCTCGCGCCCGAATCGGCGCGTCGCGCGCGATACCAATTTTCTGGGCAATGGTATCGGCCGTCAGGAAGCCGATGCCACGGATGTCCTGTGCCAACCGGTAAGGATTTTCGCTGACGACGGCAATCGCGTCCTGACCGTAGGTCTTGAAGATGCGCACCGCCCGCGACGTGGAGACCCCGTTGCCATGCAGGAAGACCATGATTTCGCGGATGATCTTCTGGTCGGCCCAGCCGGAGGTAATCTTTTTCGCGCGAACCTCGCCAATGCCGTCAACTTCGCGCAGACGTGCCGGCGTTTGTTCAATCACGTCGAACACGGCGGCGCCGAACGCCTTGACCAGCCGGCTGGCGTACACCGGACCGATACCCTTGACCATCCCGGAGCCGAGGTAGCGCTCGATGCCGGTCAGCGTGTTCGGCGGCGAAATCTTGACGAAAACCGCCTTGAACTGCCGACCGTGCTCGCGATCGGTCACCCACGTGCCCGACGCTGACGCGTACTCTCCTGGCGACACAGTGGGGGCATGTCCGATCAGAGTGATGAGGTCACGCTCGCCCTTGACCTTCAGGCGCAGGACGCAAAATCCGTTATCGGCGTTGTGGAACGTGACGCGCTCAACCAGTCCCGCGAGGCGATCAGGCTCGGGCTTGGGAGTGACGTTGGGTGGGCTTGCTGACATGAACGAGGCGCGGCTTGTTGTATTGCTACTGAAACGCTGACAGGACGGCATCCTATCGCGTAACTGTCGCTTCATGGCCGGCTACGTCAGTTCCAGCGCCTTCAATGTCATCGACTTTGCTCGTCTCATCCAACTCCATCCGTGCCACATAACGCTGATATTCAGTGCCAAATAGCGCTCAAAGTCACAGGCGGCTGTCACGCCGCGATTGCCGAATCCTTCGCCGCATCCGTCTCCCCCGAGTCCGATGAGCAAACAACGCATGATGGTGGACCTGCTGCCCGAGTTCGACGCTGCCCCCTATCTGGACAGCGAGGCAGCGCCGCGCCAAGGCGTGGCGGCGGCGCAACGATTGACGTCCGCCGAGCGCTTGTGGCGGCACTTTCTCGGCCGGATTTTACAGAATTCCCTCCCAACGCGTTGACACCCATCAGCGGGCCGATGTCAAGTGAGAAAAGTACACCCAACGACTTGCGCTGGCAGTCGATTTCCTTTCCTGCAAGCCGATTTTGCTGTTTGCTGAGCGCTCCCGTTTCTTCAATTCCTGGCTGCGACGGATCGCGCCAGACACCCATCGGGATCAAGCGATCGGCTTACAACGGTTGCCTGTCGCCCTGGTGGTTTCACCACCCCAGAAGAACGTTGGTGCCGCAACGTGTCCATGGGTTTCGCACAGAGCTGGGGTTGCCGAACTACCGGCACCAATCCACGGCTGGCTCACGTTGCAGGCGATCCGCTTTACAGCACATCGGAGACGGCGGCACGGCATCCTATTCAGAGGACATGGTTAGTGGCCAGTCAACGCTCGAGGCTTGCTGGTCGCCGTCGTAACTTTTACGAGAAGCAGCGTGCTACATCGAACGGTTTTCGCTCCTTCAGCATATGGAAACACGCACGGGCTAGCTTGTGCGCCAGAGCTTTGCGCGCCAAGATCGGGTTACTCTTGGCTTTCTTTCGCTCATAGAAGCGCTTGGCTTCTGCACAATGGCGCAGCGCAAAGTTGGCTGCTTCAATGAACGCCCAGGAGAGGTACGGGTTTCCGTTCTTGGTGTTGCCTTCGCCCTTTTTCTTGCCGTTGCTCGTGTGCTGGCTGTCCACACAACGAGCGTACGATGCAAAGTTGCCGACGCTGGCGAAACGCTCGATGGTTCCGGTTTCCAGTAGGATGACGGTTGCAAGAATTTGGCCGATACCGGGCACCGTAGTCAGCAATGCATAGTCGTGGTTCGGTGCAACCTTCTCTTGAAGACGCCTTTCCAGAATATGGATCTGAGCGGAGAGAGTCGTGATGACCGCGACGTTCGCTCGAACAGCGAGCGCTACGTCGTCCGGCAGGGGCATTTGATCGACAGCCGCCTCGTCCAGTCGCTTGACCTGATTGCTCGTGATTCGCGTGCCGGACTGACGCGCTGTAATGCTCTCGACAGCGAGAATGTGGTTGGTGCGGCTGCGTACCAGTTGCATGCGTTTCCTGGCCAGATCTCGCACGGCACGGTGCTTCGCTGGCAGGATGGTGCCCGTAGGAAGGATGCCTAGCCGCAGCAGGTGCGCAAGGTAGCGCGCATCGGTCTCATCGCCGCTGTGCTTGAGCCCATCATATTTCTTGATTGCGGTGGTGTTAGCCAGGTGCACTTGGAAGCTCGCCTCCTGCAGGCCGTCAACAAGCCAGTACCAGTTGTAAGTCGATTCGACTACGACGCCAGCCAGTTCGAGTTGCCACGGAGCAAGGAACGCCAGAATCGTCTTCAAGTCGTTGGGTAGCCGCTTCTCTGCGACCCCGCGGTCCGTTTCGTCAATCACGCTTACTACGCTGTTGTTCGAGTGCAGGTCTATGCCGCTATATTTCATATGGGCCTCCGTATGGTTAAAGCGGTTTGGCAAACTCACTTTAACCCTCGTCGCCCGCCAAGGGCGGCGGTGGGGGCCCGCTAGATGATTTTCAGGTAATACCGGCCCGCGCGCCGCTATGCTGCGCGTTTTCACACGCGGAGCGAATCGCATGAAGGTGAGGGTGGAGGGGCCGATCACGGCCGAACGGTTGGCCGAGGCGGTGGCACAGGCCGCCACGTTGCACGAGGGCGGGGCGGTGGCCTTCGCGGGGTTCTACGGGGCCACGCTGTATCTGCACGCCTATACCGACGAGGGCGAGCCGATGGCCGTCGATCAGGACGGCAAGGAGATGGCCCTCACGGTGCGCGCACCAGCGGGCACTGTGCTGCGGCCCCCCGCTCAGCGAGCGGGCCGCGCAGGCGCGCGCAGCGCGTCGCTGACGCGAGGCAGGCGCGGGACACACAGCGCGAGCGCGTACAGCAGTGGCACGCGGAACAGCAGCGACGCGTGGAAGCGGACCGGGCGCGTCGGGCGCGCTTGCAAACCGAACTGCGCCAGCACCAAGCGACCTTTGACCGTGTCCTCACGGCGTACGGCGCCGACGTGATGGTCCAGTGCAACGCGGCGATCGGCGCGGTCTGGGACAAGTGGCGGCCTCTGGTGACCTCCGGGCCCACCAAGGGCCAACGCCGCGACCAGCCGGTGCTCGCCGTGGAGGACGGACGGCTGACGCTGCGCATCGGCGCCGGGCGGCCTCCCCGGGGTATCCACACCCCGTTGCGGCGGTTGGCCAGCGATGGAACGCGGCTGGAGCCGCACTGGAAGCATGACGCATGGGTGCATGGGGCCGTCCCGGCCTTGCGTGCGGTGATCGACGGCTTCCTTCAGCAACTGCCCCCCGGGGTGGGCCCGGCGGCATGAACCGAGGCGCCCATCGGGTAGCTTCTTCCCGTACGGTAAGAAATTGTCTCGTGATGGCGACGCGGCCGCTAGAACTTCCCGTACGGTAAGATTCGGTTGCGCGCCATGTCATTCGCGTAGTAATCTTCCCGTACGGTAAGATTACAAGGAGTGATCATGGCGTTGTTTCCGCCCACACCGGTGCCGACGCCGCGCGGCGCGGTGCTGGGCACGATCAGCACGGTGGCCGAGCTCGGCGCCTTGGTGAAGTGCCTGCGGGCGCAGCAGCACGTCACGCAACAGGCCCTCGCCGCCTTCGCGGGGACTGGTGAACGCTTTGTGGTCGATCTGGAGCGGGGCAAGCCCACCGTGCAGCTCGACAAGGTGCTGCTGGTGCTGGACAGCTTGGGCCTGCAGCTGGCCGTGACGGAGCGCTGACCATGCAGCTCTTGCACGTGTATCGCGAACGGGCGCTGGTGGGCACACTGACCGACCCGGACGGAAGCATTACGTTCCAGTACGACCCGGCGTGGATCGCCGCGCAGGGGCAGGCGTTGTCGCCGCACCTGCCGGTGCCCGAAGTGGGCGCGGACAATGTCCTGTACGAGGGCGCCCCGGTGCAGGCCTTCTTTGAGAACCTGCTGCCCGAGGGCACGATCCGCGAATTCCTTGGCAAGGCCCTGCACGTCTCGCCCGAAAACGTGGTGGGCCTGCTGGCCCAGCTCGGGGGCGATACCGCCGGTGCGTTTTCGATCCTGCCGGCGGGGGTCACGCCGGGCATGCAGGCGCGCTACGTGCCGGTCACGCGCGCGGACATCCGGGGCTGGTTCACCGAGTCCCGGGGCCTGCCCCTGTCGCTCAAGGGCGCGCAGCTGTCGGCGCTCTCCGGCGTGCAGGACAAGATGGCGGTGTACATCGACGACGCGGGTCAGTTTTTCATCCCGATCGGCGACGCACCGTCCACACACATCGTGAAGCCGGCGGTGACGCACCGCCCGGACGTGCCCGATACGGCCGTCAACGAGGCCTTCACCATGCAGCTGGCCCGGGCCGTCGGGCTCGACGTGCCCGTGGTGAGCTACGATGCGGAGCTCGACGCGGCGATCATTGCGCGCTACGACCGGTGCTTCTCGGCACAAGGTGTGACGCAGCGCCTGCATCAGTACGACCTGTGTCAGGCCTTGGGCATTGCCTCCGGCAAGAAGTACGAGGGGGAGGGCGGGCCTTCCTTTGCCGATTGCTTTGCCTATGTGCGACGCCATAGTGCCACCCCCATCCCGGACGGCACGCGCCTCCTGCAATGGCTGGCCTTCAACCTGATCGCCGGCAACATGGACAGTCATGCCAAGAACCTGTCGATGCTGGTTGACCCGACCGATCAGCGGCCCCGACTCGCGCCGTTTTACGACCTGCTCAACACCCGGCGGTACCGGCACCTGAGCCAGAAGTTCGCCTTCAAGGTCGGGGGCGAGGCCCGCCCTGAGTGGATCCGCTCGCGACACTGGGAGCGCTTCTGCGAGGACCTCCGCGTCCTGCCGAAACATATCCGACGGGTCATGACGGCACTGGTGGATACGGTCGAGGCGACCTTGCCGGCCGTGTTGGCCGACCTGCAGGCGCAGGCGCCCGGACACGGCCGGCTGCTGCAGTCGCTGGCCGACGATGCACGACGCGAGGCTACCCGACTGCGCCAGCGGATCACGCCGTCGCCCGCGAGCGCCACGCCGCCCGCGCCCGGCGCCGACGAGGAGATGAGATGACGGCAGACAGCCTGAGCCAATTGGCCGCCCCGTGCGGGGCATGCCCGTGGCTCTGGTGCAAATAGCGCGGGGGCGAATCGGTTAAGGTGTCGGGCTGAACGAATTGAGAACCGACGATGAGCAAGCTGAAGAGCCTGGACGAACTGTTTGCAGGCCGTCACTTTGACCGTGATGTGATCATTCTGTGTGTTCGCTGGTACCTGCGCTACAAGCTTAGCTTGCGCGATCTAGTCGAAATGATGGCGGAACGGGGTCTGGCGCTGGCCCACACGACGATCCTGCGCTGGGTGCGGCGCTTTG
>NZ_KB902881.1:0-8943 GCF_000379565.1 Cupriavidus sp. UYPR2.512
CGCGTGATACGCAAGAAAAACTACCCCAGCATTCGGCGCAAGCTGTGGGGCAGTGCGCTATGGTCGCCGTCCTACTTTGCTGGAAGCTGTGGCGGCGCCCCCATTGAGATCATCCGCCAGTACATTGAACAACAGCAGACGCCACACTAACGGCCGTAATGGACGCCTTCGGCGTCCGCGTATCCTTCCTCGCCCTGAAGGACGAGGCTTGCCGCGCCCCGGGTCATTCCGTTTGCCTGTCGCCAACATGCGTGCCGGCATGCTGGCCGCGGCTGTCGCTGTGCTGGCCACCGGCTGCGCCGCCACCCGCCCGGCGCCCGAGGCGGTCAGCGCCGCCTTCGCCGGCAAGTCCTACGTGCTGCTGGGCGAGGTCCACGACAACGCCGCCGCGCAGCAGCAGCGCCTGGCCGCGCTGACGCGTGCCGTCGAGCAAGGCTGGCGCCCGGCCATCGCCATGGAGCAGTTCGACCGCGAGCGCCAGGCCGATATCGAGCGCGCCCGCCGCGAGCGCCCGCGCGATGCCGACTACCTGATCGCCCAGGCCGGCGGCGGTGCCTGGCAATGGCCGCTGTACCGGCCGGTGGTGGCGCTGGCGCTGCAGTACGACCTGCCACTGGCGGCGGCCAACCTGTCGCGCGCCGACGCCGGCAAGATCGTGCGCGGTGGACTGGACAGCCTGTTCACGGCCGGCGAGCGCCGGCAACTGGGCCTGTCCGGTGCGCTGCCCGACGACCTCGTGGCCGCGCAGACGGCGGTGCTTGACCGGGGGCACTGCGGCAATTTCCCCAAGGCCATGCTGCCCGGGATGCTGGCGGCGCAGGCCGCGCGCGATGCGGTGATGGCGCAGATGCTGCGCCCCTACGCGCAGCGCGGCGTGGTGCTGATCGCCGGCAACGGCCACGTGCGGCGCGACATCGGCGTGCCGCGCTGGCTGCAGGCCGAGGCGGGCCAGGTGGTCAGCATAGGCTATGTGGAAAACCAGCCGGCCGATGGCGAGTTCGACATGGCGGTAGTGGTGCCGGGGGTTGAGCGGAAGGATCCCTGCCTGCAGGCGACGCCGGCGGGATAAGTTACCCACCACGACGACAAGGCACGCGCTGTTGGGTGCGCCAAGACCGCCCGAGCTTGCCTCAGCAAGGTGTTCTCCCTCTCCCCGCAAGCGGGAGAAGGGAGAAAACAGGCGGCATGCTTAGGCGCCATCCACGTAAACCCCGACCCTTTCTTCCCCCATTTGACAGCCTTTTGACAGTTTTCCCCGCCTAGAATCCGCCCCATGACCGGTAGTTCCGGTCAGACGTTCACCAAAAGTCCAAGAACAGTCCCGGCCGTGCCTTGCCGCGCCGGACAGGAGACAAGCACCGGCATCGCGCTTTCGGGCGTGCCGGGCCCATTTCCCGTCCCGCAACGCAGTGGCTGCCGGAACCCCGGGTCGGATCGCGGCTGCCAGCTTCGTGGCATGCGATCACCGGTACAACCAGGAGACCGCTATGCGCCGCACCTATTCCCGCCTGGCCCATGCCGTGATGGCATCGGCCGCCGTTGCCGCCACCTTCGCCGCCGCGCCGGCCTTTGCGCTGGACAGCATCAAGGTCATGATCGGCGCCAACCCCGGCGGCGGCTTTGACCAGACCGGCCGCTCGCTGGGCGCCGCGATGATTGCCGCGGGCACGGCCAAGACCGCCTCGTACGACAACAAGGGCGGCGCCGGCGGCACCATCGCGCTGACGCAGTTCGTCAATACCGACAAGGGCAACCCCAATGCGCTGATGGTGGTGGGCGCGGTGATGGTGGGCGCGATCGAGACCAACCATCCGCCGGTCACGCTGAAGAACGCCACCCCGATCGCGCGCCTGTTCGCCGACACCATGGTCATCACCGTGCCGGCCAGCTCGCCGATCAAGTCGGTCAAGGACCTGGCCACGCAGCTCAAGGCCAACCCGGGCAGCGTCAGCTGGGGCGGCGGCTCCAAGGGTTCGATCGACCACATCCTGGCCGGCCTGATCGCCAAGGAAACGGGCGTCGATCCGAAGAAGATCAACTACGTGCCCTTCCAGGGCGGCGGCGAAGCCTCGGCCTCGATCATGGGCGGCCACGTGACGGTGGGCATTGCCGGCGTGTCCGAGTTCCTGCCCTTCATCAAGAGCGGCAAGATGCGCGCGCTGGCGGTGACCTCCAAGGACCGCGTCGCCGATATCCCGACGCTCAAGGAGCAAGGCATCAATGTCGAGATCTACAACTGGCGCGGCGTGTACGGCGCGCCCGGCATCAGCGCCGAGCAGCGCAAGGCCATGATCGACGCCGTGGTCAAGGCCACCGAGAGCAAGGCCTGGAAGGACACGCTGCAGAAGAATGACTGGACCCCGTTCCTGCTGACCGGCGACGAGTTCGGCAAGTTCGTCGACAGCGAATCGGCCCGCCTGGGCGGCTCGCTGCGTGAACTGGGCGTGGCCAAGTAAGGGCTGCCTGCAATACCGCACTATCGCTTCAAGCTGCTTTACCTGTCGTGCCTGCCAACACCGCCGGGCTGAGCCCGGCGGCAGGAACACGGCGCAGGGCCCGGTGTCCACCTGCGATACCAGACAAAAAAATCATATGTCGCCGGGCCCTGCTGCCGCGCGGGCAACCCAGCCAGCGTCGCGGACGCCAGCGCCCCCGTGCTGGCGAAAAAGGAGTCTCCATGAAACCCTCGCACCTCGCCATCGGCATTGCCGTGCTGGCGCTCTCGCTGTTCTACTTCCTCGGGCTGTCCGGCATTTCCGGCGAAGAGGGCTACGCCGGCCTGTCGCCGCGCTTCGTGCCCACGCTGGTGGCTATCGGCCTGGCCGTGTGCGGCGCGCTGCTGACCTGGCAAGGCGTGCGCGGCGGCTTCCGCAACATGCCGGAAGAAGATGCCGAGCTGCCCAGCGCGCCGCACAACTTCGGCGGCTTCCTGTGGGTGGCCGCGGGCCTGGTGCTGAACATGGCGCTGATCGGCACGCTTGGCTTCGTGTTCGCTTCCACGCTGCTGATGGTGTGCGTGGCGCGTGGCTACGGCAGCCGCCGCATCGTGCGCGACGCGCTGATCGGCCTGTGCATCACGGTGCCGATGTGGGCGCTGTTTGAGTTTCTGCTCGGCATCAACTTGCCGCTGCTGCCCATCGCCGGCTTCTGAGCCCGCCCGCCCGTCCAGCAAGGAGTCTTCGAATGGATACCCTGAACCAGCTGATGCACGGCTTTGCCGTGGCCATCACGCCGATCAACCTGATGTGGGCCCTGGTGGGCTGCTTCCTTGGCACCGCCATCGGCGTGCTGCCGGGCATCGGCCCCGCGCTGACGGTGGCGATGCTGCTGCCGCTGACCGCCAAGGTGGAACCGACCGCGGCGCTGATCATGTTTGCCGGCATCTACTACGGCGCGATGTACGGCGGCTCGACCACCTCGATCCTGATGAACACCCCAGGCGAGTCCTCCACCATGGTCACGGCCATGGAAGGCAACCTGATGGCCAAGAACGGGCGCGCCGGCCCGGCGCTGGCCACCGCGGCGATCGGCTCGTTCGTGGCCGGCACCATCGCCACCGTGCTGCTGTCGATGTTCGCGCCGGTGGCGGCGGACGTGGCACTGCAGTTCGGCCCGGGCGAGTACTTCATGATCATGCTGCTGGCCTTCACCACGGTCTCCGCCGTGCTGGGCTCGTCGCTGCTGCGCGGCATGACCGCATTGTTCCTGGGCCTGGGCATCGGCCTGATCGGCATGGATTCGCTGTCGGGCCAGACCCGCTATTCGATGAACGTGCAGGAGCTGTACGACGGCATCGACATCGTGGTGGTGGCGGTAGGCCTCTTCGCCGTGGGCGAGGCGCTGTTCAACGCGTTCTTCCCGCAGCCGGTGGGCACGTTCAACAAGCTCAGCTCGGTCCACATGAACAAGTCGGACTGGAAGCGCTCGATCCCGGCGTGGATCCGCGGCACCGTCATCGGCTTCCCGTTCGGGCTGATCCCCGCCGGCGGCGCCGAGATCCCGACCTTCCTGTCGTATGCCACCGAGAAGAAGCTGTCGGACCACAAGGAAGAGTTCGGCAAGGTCGGCGCGATTGAAGGCGTGGCCGGCCCCGAAGCGGCCAACAACGCCGCCGTGACCGCGACGCTGGCCCCCCTGCTGACGCTGGGCATCCCGACCTCGAACACCACCGCGATCCTGCTGGCCGCGTTCCAGAACTACAACCTGCAGCCGGGCCCGATGCTGTTCCAGACCTCGGGCGACCTGGTGTGGGGCCTGCTGGCATCGCTGTATATCGGCAACGTGATGCTGCTGGTGCTGAACCTGCCGGCGATCGGCCTGTGGGTGCGCATGCTGCGCGTGCCCACGCCGCTGCTGTACGGCGGCATCCTGATCTTCGCGGGCCTGGGCGCCTACGGCATCCGCCAGTCGTGGTTCGACCTGCTGCTGCTGTTCGTGGTCGGCCTGCTGGGCATGGTGATGCGCCGCTTCGACTTTCCCACCGCGCCGGTGATCGTCGGCATGATCCTGGGGCCGATGGCCGAGAAGCAGCTGCGCAATGCGCTGTCGATCGGCCAGGGCGACTGGACGCTGTTCCTGCGCCAGCCGATCTCGGCCACCATCCTGGCGCTGACCGTGGCGGTGGTGGTGATCCCGCGCCTGTTGCGCTGGCACGCGACCCGCACCTCGGCGCACGCGCAGGCCGACAACGCGGCATGATGCGCGCGATCTTGCGGTAAGCTTTGCGAGGCCCGCACGCCAACGGCGCGCGGGCCTCTTGTCTTTTGTCGTCCGTGTTCCAGAACAACAAGCCGCCGGCGCTCCCGCGCCAGGCCGCTGTCACATGCGTCTCTTCTCCAACCCCTGGCTATCCGCGCTGCCCACGCTGGCACTCGGGCTGGCCGCCGCCCTGCTCTGCACCGCGCTGCATACCCCGCTGCCGTGGATGATCGGCCCGTTGCTGTCCGTGGCGGCCGCGCGCATGGCCGGGGCCGACCTGCGGGCGCCGTCGCAGGCGCGCAATGCGGGCCAGTGGGTGATTGGCGCATCGCTCGGGCTTTATTTCACGCCTGACGTGGTGGCGCGGCTGGTGGAGTTCCTGCCCTACATCGTCGCCGGCTCGCTGTTCGCGCTAGTGCTGGGCGCGGGCGGCGCGCTGCTGCTGCGGCGGACCACCGGCGTGGCCTTCAAGACCGCGTTTTTTTCCACCGCCATCGGCGGCGCCTCGGAGATGGCCAACCTGGCCGAGCGCAACGGCGCGCGCATCGACCAGGTGGCGGCCGCGCATTCGCTGCGGGTGCTGATGGTGGTGGTGACCGTGCCGGCGATCTTCCAGTACGGCGGCATCCACGGGCTCGACCCCTATATCCCCGGCCCGCGCGTGGTCAGCGCGCCGGGGCTGCTGGCGCTGGTCGCCATCACGCTGGGCGTGGCGCTGCTGGTGAAGCGGCTGAACATGCCCAACCCGTTCGTGATCGGCACGCTGCTGGCCGCGGCGGTGCTGACCGCTTCCGGGATTGAACTGTCGGCCATCCCCACCTGGATGAGCCGTGCCGGCCAGCTGCTGATCGGGGTCTCGCTGGGGGTGCGCTTCTCGCGCGAGTTCCTCCATACCGCGCCGCGCTTCCTGTCGGGCGTGGCGCTCTACACCGTGATGGCGCTGGTGGTATCGGCGCTGGTGGGCTGGGGGCTGTCGGCGCTGTCGGGCGCGCACCCGGCGACGGTGATCCTGGGCACCACGCCGGGCGGTATTGCCGAGATGTGTATCACCGCCAAGGTGCTGGAGGTGGGGGTGCCGCTGGTGACCGCGTTCCACGTGATCCGGATGGCCTTCGTGGTGCTGGCCACCGGCCCCCTGTATCATTGCCTCAAACATCGCGTCGCGCCGGAGGAGACAGAGTAGCGGTCCGCCACAGGACGGCTACGGTGCGGCCAGCCAGAACCAGGAGCGTCATGTCCGAAGCCGCACCGCAATTCAGCCTCACCGATATCGACGCCACGCTGGAGCGCGTGCTGGCGCCATGGGTGCGCCAGCTCGGCCTGCGCGCCGAAGCCGTCGATGCCCAGGGCGTCACGCTGCGCCTGCCGTTCAGCGAATCGTTCCGCCATGCGGGCGGCGTGGTCTGCGGCCAGGTGCTGATGTCCGCCGCCGATACCGCCATGATTGTCGCCGTGGCCAGCGCGCTGGGCGCCTTCCGCCCGATGACCACGGTCTCGCTCACCACCAACTTCATGCGCCCCGTGATCGACGGAGACGTGCTGGTGCGCGCCAACGTGCTGCGGCTGGGCAAGACCGTGGTGTTCGGCGAGATCGAGCTGACTGGCGCAGACGGCAAGCTGGCGGTGCAGGCCACCACCACGTATGCCCTGCTCTGATTCACGCTGAATCTCCGTGACCTCCGGCTACGCCAATCCCTTCGACCAGATCGTCTTTGCCGGCGGCGGCAACCGCTGCTGGTGGCAGGCGGGCTGGTGGGACACGGTCGCGCCGGCACTGGAGCTGCGCCCGCGCGTGATCGCCGCGATCTCGGCCGGCGCGGCGACGGCGTGCATGGTCTATGCGCACGACTCGCACCAGACCATGGACTACTACCGCGAGGTGCTGGCCAACAACCGCCGCAATGCCTACTGGGGCAACCTGCTGCGCAATGAGCGCGTGTTCCCGCATTACGGCATCTACCGCACCGCGCTGCTGACGATCTTCGCCGACGGGCGCCTCTCGCACCTGCAGCAGGCGCCGGAGATCCGCATCGGCGTGGCGCATATCCCGCGCTGGAGCGGCCCGCGCCTGGCGGTGGCGGCGGGGCTGCTGGCGTACAACATCGACAAGCATGTGCTCAAGACGCTGCACCCGCGGCTGGGGCGCAAGCTGGGCTTCCGGCCGGAGTTCGTGCGCGCGCAGGACTGCGCTTCGCCCGAGCAACTGGCCGACCTGCTGCTGCAGTCGGCCTCCACGCCGCCGTTCACGCCGGTGCTGCGCCGCGGCGGCCGCCCGGTGCTGGACGGCGGGCTGGTCGACAACGTGCCCGTGGACGCGCTCGATGCCACGCCGGGCAATGTGCTGGTGCTGGTGACAAGGCTGTACCCGCGCCCGCGCCGTTTCGTTCTTGAGCAAGGCGGCCAGCGCCGCCTGTACCTGCAGCCCTCGCAGCGCGTGCCGATCTCGAGCTGGGACTACACCCGGCCCGATGCCATGACGCACGCCTACGAGCTGGGCCGCCGCGACGGGGAAACTTTCCTGCGCGAGTGGCCGTCAATCCTGAATACCGAACTGCGGCCCGCTGCCTAGTTTTTCGTTTGCTGGCGCTGGCCTGATTGTTGTCGATGCGGCCCGCGTGCCGCGACAGGAGGCATGGATGACTAAGCGCCAGACAACCCTCTCCGGAACGCCGGGAGCCAAGGAACCGCGGCGCGCCCGAGAGGTCAGCGCGGCGCCGCCGGTGGAGCAGGTGCCGCGCGTGCGCAACGGCCGCACGCGGCGCAACGACAAGGTGCGCAAGGCAGACCTGGTGGTGATCGGCGGCGGCTCGGGCGGCGTGGCCTGCGCGCGGCGCGCCGCCGCGCACGGCGCACGCGTGATCCTGGTCGAGCGCGATGCCATCGGCGGCACCTGCGTCAACCGCGGCTGCGTGCCCAAGAAGATGCTGTCGTACGGCGCCGCCTGGTCGGCCATCCTGTCGGGCTGCCTGTCGCACACCGGCGGGCATGAGGACTGGCGCGACGCCATCGTGCGCGTCAACGCCGAAGTCGCGCGGCTGAATGCGGGCTACACCCAGCGCCTGCACGAATCCGGCGTGGAAATACTGCGCGGCGACGCACTGGTCACCGGCCCCGATGAAGTGCGCGTCGGCGACGAGACCATCCATGCGCGCCGCATCCTGGTTGCCACCGGCGCGCGCCCGCGCGCGCTCGACGTGCCCGGCGGCGGCCTCGCCGCCAGCTCCGACGATGTCTTCAGCTGGCAGAGCCTGCCGGGTTCGATCGCGGTCATCGGCGGCGGCTACATCGGCGTGGAGCAGGCCTCGATCCTGTCGCGCTACGGCGTCAAGGTAGACCTGATCGTTGCCGGGGACCGGCTGCTGCCCCACTTTGACCACGACATCTCCAGGTCACTGGCCGATGCACTGACCGCGCGCGGCGTGCGCCTGCACCTGAACGCCAGGGTGCACCTGCTGAGCCAGGCCAACGGCGCGCTGGAAGTCTGCTACCGCCCCACCGACCGCCCCGGCCAGACCGAGGCCGTGCGCGCGCAGGCCGCGCTGGCGGCGATCGGGCGTATTTCCAACGTGCAGGGCTTCGGCCTAGAGGCGGCTGGCGTGGCCTTTGGCGACAAGGGCGGCATCCGTGTAGACCGCCAGTTCCGCAGCAACGTGCGTGGCATCTACGCGCTGGGCGACGCCATCGACGGCCTGCACCTGACACCGGTGGCCACCGCGCAGGGCCGCTGGCTGGCCGACCGCCTGTACGGCCGGCGCGGCGAACGCGCCGATTTCGACTTCGTGCCCACCGCGGTGTTCTGCGAGCCGGCCATCGGCGCGGTGGGCCTGACCGAGGCCCAGGCGATCGAAGCCGCCGGCAAGCCCGAGCGCATCCGCACCGTGGTCAAGCGCTTTGTCTCGCTGGAAAACCGTTTTGCCGGCACGTCCCACCAGTCGATGTTCAAGCTGGTGCTGAACGCGCGCAGCGGGCGCGTGCTGGGTGCGCACCTGATGGACGACGCCGCGCCCGAGATCGTGCAGACGCTGGCGGTGGCGTTGCGGCTGGGCGTTCGCGAATCTCATCTGCAGACTACGGTGCAGTTGCATCCGACGGTGGGGGAGGAGTTGTTTGGTTAGGGTGTTTTAAGTGGTTGGGGGGCACGGAGGTTGGTTGTCGTGCTTGGCGGGCGTGGGCTGTTTCGCCGGCGTAGCCGGCGAGTCACTTTTTGTCCGAGCGACAAAAAGTAACCAAAAAACGCGTCGCCTG
>NZ_KB902882.1:0-8868 GCF_000379565.1 Cupriavidus sp. UYPR2.512
CATGCTCCACCAACTGCTGCTTCCACGCTGTGATCTGGCTGGGGTGCACGTCGTACTGCTGGGCCAGCTCCGCCAGCGTCTTTTCGCCCTTGAGGGCCGCCAGGGCTACCTTCGCCTTCAACCCCGCCGAGTGGGTTCGCCTGCTTCGTTTCGTCATCTTCTGAGGTCCTTTCTGCCCGCCATTATGGCCGGCTCAGACCCCAGCTCTTCCATTTATCCGACTGTCCGAATTTCCGGCGCCACCTCTCATCGTACCAGTCCTAATGATCCGAGTGAAGAACTCACTGACGGCATGCCAGAAGCGTAGTCGCCAAATGACGCATTTCGACAAAGCGCGAACGGTTTGTCGGTATCGCGACGCGACCATAGTTGATAGTCGGGACTCCATGAAATTCTCCGAAACCCGCGATTTAGCTGGGTTTCGAGAAATCCAAAGCGCATGGCACGAAAGCTGCGCTAAAGCAGGTCGCACGGACGCGAACTGGCCGATGCGTGATTTGACAGAAGAAGACCATAGGGAAACACACCGCAGACTGAGGACATGCTCGTGGCCTTGCAAACCATGGTCACCCTGGGCTTCACCTTCTATTTCAATGGAGTAAGACAATGTCTAACCTTCGGCAAATTGCCTTTTATGGTAAAGGCGGCATCGGCAAGTCAACTACGTCGCAGAATACGCTTGCGGCGCTGAGCGACCTCGGGCAGAAAATCCTCATCGTTGGGTGTGATCCAAAGGCGGACTCGACACGCCTGATTCTGCATGCTAAAGCCCAAGATACAATCCTCTCCCTTGCGGCTGAAGCCGGGTCTGTCGAGGATCTCGAACTTGATGACGTAATGAAGATTGGCTACAAGGACATCCGGTGCGTCGAGTCGGGGGGGCCTGAACCGGGGGTAGGCTGCGCAGGCAGAGGTGTCATAACCTCAATCAATTTCCTGGAGGAGAATGGTGCGTATGACGGTGTTGACTACGTGTCATACGATGTGTTGGGCGACGTCGTCTGTGGTGGTTTTGCGATGCCAATACGTGAGAACAAGGCCCAAGAGATCTACATTGTGATGTCTGGCGAGATGATGGCGATGTACGCAGCGAACAACATTTCAAAAGGGATCTTGAAATATGCAAACAGCGGTGGCGTGCGCCTAGGTGGGCTGATCTGTAACGAGCGAAAGACCGACAAGGAACTCGAGCTAGCTGAATCGCTTGCGGCGATGCTAGGCACGAGGTTGATCCACTTCGTGCCGCGTGACAACGTAGTCCAGCATGCGGAATTGCGGCGAATGACCGTCATCGAGTATGCGCCAGACAGCACGCAGGCGGGCGAGTATCGCGCGCTTGCCGAGAAGGTCCATAACAATGGTGGAAATGGCGTTATTCCGACGCCAATCACGATGGACCAGTTAGAAGATCTGCTGATGGAGAAGGGGATCCTGGTGCAGGTCGATGAGTCGCAAGTTGGAAAGACTGCGGCAGAACTGACGGCCTGATGAATGTTGGGCGATAGCCGCCGTGCCGCGCACGGCGGCTATTTGCGACGAGGATGTTGACTACTTATGGATTACGCGATGACCACGGTTGAGGAACGCAAGGCCGCGAACAAGGCCCTCATTGACGAAGTGCTACGAGCTTACCCAGAAAAGATGGGAAAACGACGGGCCAAGCACCTCAGTTCATTCGAGGAAGGCAAGCCAGATTGTGGCGTGAAGTCGAACATCAAGTCGCTGCCTGGCGTCATGACGATTCGCGGGTGCGCGTATGCTGGATCAAAGGGCGTCGTTTGGGGGCCGATCAAAGATATGGTCCATATCAGCCATGGGCCTGTTGGCTGTGGCCAGTACTCATGGGGATCCCGTCGTAACTACTACGTTGGCACCACGGGCATCGATACTTTCGTCACGATGCAATTCACCTCCGATTTCCAGGAAAAAGACATCGTGTTCGGGGGTGACAAGAAGCTCGACAAGATCATTGACGAGATCCAGCAACTGTTTCCGCTGAACAAGGGGATTTCGATCCAGACAGAATGTCCGATCGGTCTTATCGGGGATGACATTGAGGCTGTCTCGAAGAAGAAGAGTAAGGAGTATGGGGGGCACACCATCGTGCCTGTGCGCTGCGAGGGTTTCCGTGGTGTATCGCAGTCACTCGGACACCATTTGGCAAACGACGCGATTCGCGACTTCGTGTTCGATGCTGACTCCAATAAGCGGGCTGCACTCGAGCCGACACCTTACGACGTCGCGATCATCGGCGACTACAACATTGGCGGAGATGCGTGGTCAAGTCGAATCCTTCTCGAAGAGATGGGTCTGCGGGTGATCGCACAGTGGTCGGGCGACGGCACGTTGGCGGAACTGGAGAACACGCCGAAATCGAAGCTGAACTTGTTGCACTGCTACCGCTCGATGAACTACATCAGTCGGCACATGGAGGAAAAATATGGAGTCCCATGGGTTGAGTATAACTTTTTCGGTCCGACAATGATCGAAAACAGCTTACGTGAAATCGCAAGCCGATTCGACGACACGATTAGGAAGAATGCCGAAAAGGTAATCGCCAAGTACCGACCGCTATCTGATGCTGTCATTGCGAAATATAAGCCACGGCTGCAAGGTAAAAAGGTAATGCTCTTTGTAGGCGGTTTGCGCCCGCGGCATATCATAGGGGCATATGAGGATCTAGGCATGGAGGTGGTCGGAACAGGTTACGAATTCGCACACAATGACGATTACCAACGTACGACGCATTATGTAAAGGATGGCACGCTTATCTATGATGACGTGACCGGGTACGAATTTGAGAGATTCGTAGAGCAGGTGCGTCCCGACCTCGTCGGCTCTGGTATCAAGGAGAAGTACGTGTTCCAGAAGATGGGCGTCCCGTTCCGCCAGATGCATAGCTGGGATTACTCAGGTCCCTATCACGGCTATGACGGATTTGCGATTTTCGCGCGTGATATGGACATTGCCATCTCGAGCCCTGTGTGGAACCTCGCAAAGACGCCGTGGAAAACGCGAGCTTAAGAACAGAGACCGCAGTGGCGCGGCGCAGAGGCGCCTAGTGAACGGCTGTTAAGATTATCTATTCAGGAGCGAGTGATGCCACAATCGACTGACAAAATTCTCGATCACGAATTGCTCTTTCGCGAGCCGGAGTACAAGGCGCTCTTTCAGAACAAGAAGGAGAAATTCGAGTTCAAAGATTCTGAGGAAGAGATAAAGGAGTTTGCCGAATGGACGAAGACTGAAGATTATAAGAAAAAGAACTTCGCCCGAGAATCACTGACCGTGAACCCGGCCAAGGCGTGTCAGCCTCTTGGAGCCGTGTTTGTGGCAAACGGCTTCCACAAGACACTACCATTCGTGCATGGCTCTCAGGGCTGCGTGGCATATTACCGCTCACATTTCTCGAGGCATTTCAAGGAGCCGACTTCGTGCGTGAGCTCCTCGATGACTGAGGACGCGGCGGTTTTCGGCGGTCTGAACAACATGATTGACGGACTCGCTAATGCGTACAACCTTTACAAGCCAGAGATGATTGCTGTATCTACAACATGCATGGCGGAGGTGATCGGCGACGACCTCGATGCGTTCATCAAGAACAGCAAGCAAAAGGGCAGCGTCCCTGAAGATTACGATGTGCCGTTCGCCCACACGCCTGCATTTGTCGGTAGTCACGTAACGGGTTATGACAACGCGCTACTGGGAATCCTGAAGCACTTTTGGGACGGTAAGGCGCGAGCCTCTAACCCCCTGGTACGGACGCCTGACGACAGTGTGAACTTCATCGGCGGGTTCGATGGATTTGTGGTCGGAAATATGCGTGAAGTTAAGAGGATATTCGATTTGTTTGGCGTAAAAGTCAATATCATCTGTGACCCCTCGGAAACCTGGAATACACCCACTGATGGCGAGTTCCGAATGTATCAAGGTGGGACAACGAAAGAGGAGGTGGAACACGCGCTGAATGCTAAGGCAACATTCGTCTTCCAGGAGTTCTGCTGCGAACGAACCATTAAGTTTATCGCTGAACACGGTCAGGAGGTCGTAGTATTAAATGCGCCGGTTGGCGTTCGTGGGACTGACCATTTCCTTATGGAGATTTCGCGGGTGACAGGCAAGCCGATTCCAGCTGAGCTGGAAAAGGAGCGAGGTCAACTCGTAGACGCTATGGCGGACAGTCAGGCGAGCCTACACGGCAAGCGGTACGCATTGTATGGGGACCCGGACCAGATGATGGGATACACGCAATTTCTGCTCGAGCTTGGCGCGGAGCCAATCCACGTGTTGTCGACAAACGGGAACGACGCTTGGGCGGGGAAAGTACAGGCGTTGCTCGATGCATCCCCATATGGCGCAGCATGCAAGGTCTACCCTAAGCGTGACCTCTGGCACCTGCGCTCGTTGTTATTCACTGAGCCGGTGGACTTTCTGATCGGCAACACCTACGGAAAATACCTCGAGCGCGACGTTGGGACACCCCTCGTGCGGCTCGGATTCCCCATTTTTGACCGTCACCACTATCACCGATACCCCACGTGGGGATACGCTGGCGGTCTGCGGATTCTCATGGCGCTACTCGATGAATATTTTGAAGCATTGGACGCAAGCACCATTGCTGTTTCGGAGACTGACTACAGCTACGACATTGTTCGGTGACGGAAGCGCGGTGCCTATTTAGGCTCGACTAGTCAAACGGCCATTCGTTTTTGGGCGAGAACTTTGAATCGGATAAGCGAGCGACTCGTCTGCCCAAGCGAATGAGGCGATTGCTCGCTCCGAGCAGCGTTTTGCCCGCCGTTAGCCGCCGCAAAGAAGTCTGTCTGGAGGTAGGTGTCGCGTAAGAACTAGGCTCGCTGACTTTTACTATGAAAGACACCCTTGCGGAAGCTTAGCGTCGGAGCCCGTTCATCTTTTTTCCGGGGCGCCGCCTCCCATGCGAGGATGCCTGTTCAACGTAGCATTAGTCTATTTCCAGACATGGCTTTGCGTCAGTGCATGCGCGGTTACGACGGTGGGGTCATGTATTGCCTCTCGGGGCACGGTAAATTATACGGGCAGGCGCAGGCGCAAACCACGCCACGCCTTAGCCTCCCCGACTCACCGGAGCAACGTTTGGGCAAAACAATGACATGTTTGCGGTCACGCAGGAGCGATTTCGTGCGGGTCGGTGGCAACTTGTGGAGCGTCACTTTGCTACCCGTGCGCAACGGCCGACGGCAAACGGCAATCTATATAGGCGGCGAATCCTGAAGTGCATGTTATATCTGCCGCGCGACTTGTCTCAAGTGGGACCAGATTAAACCGAACGGAGTTCAAGTTTAATCAGTGGACTGGGCGGGTAGATCGGCAGCGCACGGTGTTGATTACCAGCGGGGTCAGCGCACTCCGCCGTCTTCGACGATTACCTCGAGCTTTGTACATCCATACAGTCGTGCTCTGCTCGTTGACTATCCGTTTCAGAGGGTACGGCCGGCGTGAGTCGGCGTAACGTTTCCGCCGACATGGTAGATGGCCGTAGGCTGCTGATCCGGTTCGCTGTGTTGATGGCTCCTATCGAAGAGTCTGAGGGTATTGGAGGACGGTGTCATTGAGGGGCGCCGCACATTCAGTAACATGCTAAAGTTCATCCGAATGACGGCAAGCTCCAATTTCGGCAACGTCTTTATCCGTTCTGGGTGGCGAGCGCATTTCTACCGTTTCTTCCGATGTTGCCGCTGCAGCTCCTACTGCAGAACTTGCTATATGACGTTTCGCAAACCGCGATTCCGTTCGACAAGGTCGATGATGAACTCGTGGCCAATCCCAATGCAGACCGGGGGGATATTGACCGTTTTATGGTGTTCTTTGGCCTGATCAGTTCGATCCTCGATGTGATAACGTACCTGGTCATGTGGTTTGTTTTTGCTGCCAACACAGGTGAGACGCAGTCGTTGTTTCAGTCCGGGATGGTTTGTAGTTGGACTGCTGACCAAGACTATTGATCGTGCATTTCATACGCACACCGAAGTTGCCTTTTGTCGAAAGCGTAGCGGCGTGGCCGCTGATTGTGATAACCGGTCTAGTCATGGCCTTCGGCATCGTTCTGCCTATGAGCACGCAGGCACAGTATTTTAAGCTCCAGGTACTTTCCCTGGATGCTCGGGATTGCGGTCGGTTATGCCGTCTTGACGGCCATCATGAAAGAAGTTCTACATTCGCCGATTCGGATGGTAGTAGTGAATGTCGCCAGTTTTCTGTCCGTCGATCGTCGAAACTTCGGCATCCCATTACGAATTCAGTTTTCTGAATAATTGAGCGATTCTTGAAATTTCTATTGTCCGCTGTTTCGTGGGCTGTATGAGTTATGAAGCTGGTAGCGCCCCAGGGACATTGGCTTAGTAGTAGTTTGGGTCTCCCAAAAAAATGTGATGAAGACGGCATTTGCGTAGACGGGAAATACAGATCTACCATTCCTCTGCCAGCGGAGGTTGCGAAGCATTAGACATGTCGCTGTTTCGGCAGGAATAGAGTGACCCGCAACGCCGGCTTTAGTAGCGAACAACCCCACTTCTTAGCCGCAATATTGGATCAATAGCGGCGGCCGCTTCGTCTCCAAGGAAGCTAAGTGGATTGCACTGGCCAGCAATCCCGTGCGGTCCCTGGCAACCAAGGAGCAGCACTGGCGAGTGCGGGAGGCATGCCGCTTGCCAGGCAGGATGCCGGCGAAGTTAAGTGAAGAGTTATCTAGTCATGCGGGCCTGTTCCAGCGCCATGCTTGCAGCGAACTAAGCGTAAACCATTGGTTGACTTTGCTTCGAGCTGCCTTCTAGCATGAAAGATGAACCACGTGTCATGTTCGTGACGGGCTCCTAAGCTCGAGCACAACATGGCGAACCAAGTGCAATCCGATCTGCTGTTGTCCTCCTCTTGGGATAAGGCACTCCCGAGATGTCGAAGGTTAGAAAGCTAATCAGAGTAAGGAGACACCATGCTAAGACAGCGTTGGCGATATTACGCGGTCGTTCTATTCGTTCTTGTGGCGATGCAGGGATCATTCTCGCTGCATGCAGCGACAGCCGGACCCGGAACGTGGAGTAGTCAACAGACTTGGGCGTCGGATACGGTCAATGGGGGCAACCTGACCGGCTACTTTTATTGGCCGGCGAGGCAGCCCACCACGCCCAACGGTATGCGAGCGCTCGTGCTCGTGCTGCACGGATGTTCGCAGACCGCTTCCGGCGATGTGATAGACAATTCAAGTGGGGGTGGTTTTAACTGGAAATCGGTTGCGGATCAATATGGGGCCATCATTCTTGCGCCCAACGCTACGGGGAATGTTTATAGCAGTCATTGCTGGGACTACGCCAATGCGTCGCCAAGCCGGACAAGCGGACACGTCGGCGTGCTTTTGGATTTGGTTAACCGCTTTGTTTCCAATTCGCAGTATGCGATCGACCCGAACCAAGTATATGTCGCAGGCCTGTCATCGGGTGGCGGCATGACAATGGTACTGGGCTGCATCGCCCCGGACACCTTCGCCGGCGTTGGCATCAACGCCGGCCCGACACCTGGAACCACGACAATGCAGATTGGATACGTACCGGCGGGCTATACCGCGACCACTGCGGCTAACCAGTGCAAGCGATGGGCGGCGTCCAACGCGGACAAGTTCTCCAGCCAGGTCGCCGGCGCGGTATGGGGGACATCGGACTACACAGTAGCACCAGCATATGGCCCGCTAGCGGCTGCGGCGTTCCGCCAGATCTACGGCGGCAGCTTTACGGAAGGGTCTCAGGTATCGGTAACAGGCGGCGGCACCAACACCCCATATATGGATGGTAATGGCAAGCTGCGGACTCACGAGATATCTGTTGCTGGCATGGCCCACGCATGGCCTGCTGGAACTGGAGGAAACAATACACACTATGTCGATGCTACGCGTATAAACTATCCTATTTTCTTAATGGACTTTTGGGTCAAGAATAACCTCCGTGCTGGGAGTGGCATGGGCCAGCCGGGTACGGTACCAATCGGCCTGGCGGTCTCTGGGACAACGGAAACGACCGTAACTTTATCGTGGAATGCGGTGGCAAACGCTAATAATTACGGAATCTACCGAAATGGCATCAAAGTGGCATCCACCAGGTCCCCTGGGTACACCGACACGGGTCTGATCGCTGGGGCGACATATAGCTACAGCGTGACGGCGATCGATGCAACAGCAGGAGAAAGCCAGCAATCCGCTGCCATATCGGTAACGACGAAAACCGGTTTTGCTTGTACATCGACTACAACTACCAACTATGCGCACGTGCAAGCTGGGCGTGCCCATGATGTGGGTGGCTTCGCTTATGCTAACGGTTCCAATCAGAACATGGGGCTAAATAATCTCTTCTATACCAACACGCTTGCGGAGACCGCCGCCGCGTACTACATCCTCGGAAACTGCCCATAAGCAAAGCCAAGGAGAGGTATGCGGAAAGCCATCAAGCATGGGCGCTTGCGTGATGACATGGACGTTAATTCGAGCGCGGACCGGAGTTGAACTGCACACTTAATTTTGGAAATCCATCCGACCATCTGTGGTGTTTCTTATGACGATGTACGAGGAAGCTTTTAGGTGGCCAGTTGCAAACTAGCCCAGAGAGGCTTGCGCCACAACATGTATTGCAAAGGCAATTGCTTTCGACAAGACGGCGATGGAAAGGGGGAACGCTTAAGTCAGAAGGCTTCTGGCTTCGCCGTTTATCCGATGTCGAACGAGCAGCATCGCCGAATAAATTTAGTGCAATGATTAGGATCGCATCAAGCTCTAACTCATTTCTTTATACAGAACGCCAACTGCTCACTCCCGAAGCGCCTGTAAAATTTGAGCGGCGATCGTGA
>NZ_KB902883.1:0-8862 GCF_000379565.1 Cupriavidus sp. UYPR2.512
GACCGGATCGCGCTAAACCACGTCCGCCTCGCCAGAAACCTCATCGACATGCCGCCTATAAGGCTTGCTGATGTCCTTATCTTGGGTGGATTGCCTTACAGCCCCGAACTCAACCTGATTGAAATCGTCTGGAAACATGCCAAGTACCACTGGCGACGCTTCGTCACATGGACCAAAGAAACCATCGATACCGAGATCGAAATTCTCCTCTCCGGCTACGGCTCAAAGTTTGAAATCCGTTTCTCGTGAATACTTATTCGCCTACCACGACGCCTTCAATCAACGCAATGAGGACGCGGCGGACGAAAAAATAGCTCGCCTTACATCGAGCCTACGGGCTGCCCTGTACAACGACGAGTTTTTTCAGTTTTCACCCCGGAATATGGACGTGCATTGATGCGATAGGGGCCTGACGCTTCGACGATCGATCGCCGCCAAAAACCGCGCCGCTGCTTGTTTACGCTCGGACAAGCGCCCTATAATTTCGCCAAGATGCACGAATTGTCAGAACGGCCGCCCCACTCGGGTGGCCGTTTTGCTTTTGGAGATCCGCGATGGCTTCTCGCTGGACGGCGATGTACCAGACGCCGGAATGGCGGGCCTTGCGCGCCAGGCACTGCGCGCGCACCCCTGGTGCGTCTACTGCCTGCAGCAGGGGCACCTGGCATGCCCTGGTGCGACGCTGCTGTGCTCGCCTGGCGCCTGGCCTGGCTAACCCTCCGGAGGTTTCCATGATCGGTTTGCTCCTGGTGCTAGTCGCGTATGTCGTGCTGGTGCAGGTCGCGTTCCGCCTGCAGGCCTCATCCGATTGGAGACTGTGATGCCGTCGCTCCTGGACCGCCTATGCGGTGATGGCAAGGCCGATGCTGGCGTGGTGATCCCATCGGTGTCGGTGCTCTCGCTGCAGCCTGACGACGTCCTGGTGCTGTCCGTGCAGCACCGGCTCAACCAGCAGCAGCGCGAAGCCTGCGTGCTGCGGTGGGCCAGGCCGTGCCTGGTCATCGCGTGCTGGTCCTCGAGGACGGCATGGAGCTGGAGGTGCTGCGTATGAGTGACGATAGCGCCCCTTCGCAGACTAGTGATAAGAAATGCACCGGGGGGGGGGGGTCAAAACTACGGGCCGAAGGCAAGCCGGCTGGAAGGTTCATTTTTCGCGTCGCAGAAAATCCGACCGGGCCTCGGGAAAACCGGCGCTGATAAATCTTCCCTATCGAGGCGCGCCCATGACCGTCAAGAATCCCGCGAACCGGCACGAAGTGTGGCCGCTGGACCGGCTCACGCCGTTCGCGCGCAACGCCAGGACGCATTCGCCGCTGCAGATCTCGCAGCTCGCGGCCTCGATGCGCACCTGGGGCTGGACAATGCCGGTGCTCATCGACGAGTCGGGCGGGATCATCGCGGGGCATGGCCGCGTCCTAGCCGCGCCGCTGGTCGGCTTCACCGAGGCGTCGGTCGTGATCGCCGAAGGCTGGACCGACGCGATGAAGCGCGCGTATGTCCCTGGCCGACAACAAGCTCACCGAAAACGGCGGCTGGAATCGCGAGATCCTGGCCGAGGAGCTGGCCGCCCTGCAGGCGTCCGGCTTCGATGCGCTGCTCACCGGCTTCTCCGATCGCGAGATCGGCGAGCTGCTGCTGACCGCGCCGTCCAACGATCCGGAGGATGCGCCGCCGCTCGAGGAGGTCGCCGTCTCGCGGCCTGGTCATATCTGGACGCTCGGCCAGCACCGCCTGGCCTGCGGGGACTCGCACGACGCGGCGTTGTGGGCGCGGCTGATGGACGGCGCCCTGGCGGACGTGGTGTGGACCGATCCGCCCTACAACTTGGCCTACGAGGGCACCGCGGGCAAGATCAAAAACGATGCGATGTCCGATGCCGCGTTCCTGGAGTTCCTGGAGGTCGCGTTCGAGCGGCTGGCCGAGGTCATGCGTCCTGGTGCCGCGATCTATGTCGCGCATGCCGACACCGAAGGCTTGTCCTTCCGGCGCGCGTTCGTCGAGGCGGGACTGAAGCTCGCGTCCTGCCTCATCTGGCGCAAGGATTCGCTGGTGCTCGGCCGCTCCGACTACCAGTGGATCCATGAACCGATCCTCTACGGGTGGAAGCCTGGCGCCGCGCATGCGTTTTATGGCGGCCGCAAGCAGACGACCGTCGAGGCCTGGGCGAACGGTCGCGGCATTCAGCAGCTCGACGATGGCCGGTGGGCGATCCCGTTCGGGGACTCGCTCCTGGTGGTGGCCGGCGACGCGCAGCTCCTGGAGACGCCGACCACCGCCATGTTCGTCGAGCGGCCGCGCCGATCGGCCGAGCATCCGACGATGAAGCCGGTGTCCCTGGTCGAGCGGCACCTGGCAATGTCGGCGCGTCCTGGTGCCGTGGTGGTCGACGCGTTCGGCGGCTCCGGCTCGACGCTGATCGCGGCCGATCGCTAGGGCATGTGCGCGCGCGTGGTGGAGCTGGATCCTCGCTTCGTCGACGTGATCATCCGGCGCTGGCAAACCCTCACCGGCCTGGTGGCGGTTGACCAGGATGGCCGGCCGTTCAGTGATGGCAAGCCGACAAACCCGGCCGCCGAGGCCGCTCCTGGCAAACCCACGCGGAAGCGGAACCCAAAATCGCCCGTTGCGCTGCCGACGCGGGCCAACGCTGCGCCAAGGCGGGCCGGTGCTGGTAAGGGGTCGTCCCGAACGAAAAAGGCCGCCTGAGAGTTTCTGGCGGCGTCAGAAAGAGAAGCGAGTTACGCGGCTGACTGCTCGTTGATATCGAAGAAATCCCAATCCGGGATGCTGCCTCGACGCAAGACGATTCCGATAAGCTGAGCACAGATGCCTATAGAGGCGTCCACAATCTCCGACCATGTCATGGTCGCTCCCGCTATCTCTTTGGATCGTTTCTTGTTGTTGTGCTTGCCTTCATGCAAGGCCTTGCTGCGAATGTTGTACGTTTCTTTGACTATCTCAGCCGTTCGTGCGCGAGCGGCGCTTGTTCCTCCAAGCAATCGGCTGGCGCGAACTCGGATCCTGAAGCCCATTTCCGTGTTCTCATTGCTGCCAAGCAAGGACTCGAGGGCTGTAGCAACCTCGACAGCTTTATCCCCATAGGCGCGTCGGCGAATGGCATGACTGAGACGCTGCATAGCAATCCGAACTGTTTCCTTGCTGTCTCCAGTCATGCCGAGGAAAGCTTGGACAACCTCTTGAGCAAGCGCTGGATCAAGCGTCGGAGCGTGTCGGGGCATCGTCGATTGAATTTCCATAATCTGACCGCGTCGCGAGTTGCTGCGAATGCCAGTCTGCTCTAGGTCTGGATCATCGTATGTAAACCACTCAGCAGCAGGTATCACTACTCTCGGGCCTAACACCGTCAGAGCCAATGTGGCATCGTTGAGCCTTTCCTGCTCGGCCGCAAATGAAGCCATCTCGTCTAGCTTATCTACTGATGGGTTATAAATTACAGGATCGATAGTCTTTTGGAGCAGAAGAGCGGACTCCGGAGCTTCGTACATTGGCGTATTCGGTGCACGGTCAAAACCCCAAGCGGCCGAAGTTACCCAGCCCTTTTGATGGCTTTCGGGAATGTCTTGAATCGGGACGAGCTTGATATCCGGAGCAAGCTGAACGCTCGTATCGACAAGGGCACCCCATAGCGCGCGTATCGTGGCGCCAGTTGCTGATTTTTTATTGAGGACTCGAAGAAACCACTGAATTGCCTCCTCAGGCGAATCCAGCTCCAATGCACGCCGCAGCAGCGTTTGGCCTATCGAGAGTGGATAGATGCCGAACGCGTGTCCGTCCCGCTTCAGCATCCTAGATTCCTCTCCAGGAAAGCGGCGATCGCGGACTACAGCGCCTTCCACTTCTTTGGCGAGGTCAAATAGCTGGAATACCGCCTTGCTCACAATCCCTCGCGCTGATTCGAGTTCAATCGCTTGCAACAGCGTCAATTCCGGGGGAGTGATTCGGGCAGCTTTGGCCGCGTCGAAGGCCTGTGTTAAGGCTGGTAGGACGCTATCTTGCTCTGGCTGTGCCGGCTTGTTCTCTGTTTCCATCATTGCTCCAGGAATTGCCCACCGCACGCACTTCGTCCTGGTCGGTTCGGGCGAGGGTACGAGCTAGAAAACCAATCTGCCAATTTAGTGTTGTTTTGAGATGGGCTTGACGAGGAACGTCACCTCGCCGACAAACAGCGGCTTCCCGTCGATGAACTCCTCCAGCGTGGGCGTCTCTGTCTGTGCATGCGCTGCTCGGAACGTCAGGAAGTTCACTGTCGCCATGTACTCGAGCGAGTCGGACAGGAGCACGAGTTCGAGCAGTCGACGAATATGTTCGAATGTGCTTTCCGGAACTACGATCGAAAATCCGACGAACTCGTTGCCGTCTAGCTCGAAAAATTGGATCGCCGCATGCGATTGACTGGGAGCCTCCTGTACGCGCTCATACAATCCTTCGGCGCTAGGATCGATGTGCAACTCGGACTGCGTCGGAACGGTGATTGTCCATTCGCACCCTGCCTCTTCAATCCGTTTGAGTAGCGCTTTATCAAAGCGTCCGCCGTCCGCAGGCCGGCACTCGTGAAGACCTTTGCCGCCGAGGATTGGTACGCCTGCTTCGGACACGCGCAATACAAGTCCGTCTCGCCTGCCAGTAATAAACCAACTCATCCTCGCCTCCTAATTTATCCGTGGGGTCACATGATACCAACGGACGAATCCGAGCCGACACAATGGTTTGCTGGTTGGGCTGAACGGTCGATGGGTGACTGTGTGCCGACTATGCCGAGCTGCGGGGGCTCTCTTTCTGTTGAGGTAAAATCAATGACCAAACCCACAGCACTGAAACTGCTGGAGGGCAATCCTGGCCGTCGGCCGCTTCCGCAGAACGAAGTCAAACCCGACGCCACGCTCCCCTCCGCGCCTGCGCATCTGAACGCGCCGGCCAAGTCCGAATGGCGCCGGCTGTGCAAGGAGCTGAACCGGCTTGGCCTGCTGACGGTGGTCGATCGCGGCGCGTTCGCGGCGTACTGCCAAGCCTATGGCAAATGGGTATCGCCTTGATGTACGGCCTGGCGGTGCAGTTGCAGCAGTTCAAGCCACACTTCATCGCGAGCCGCAGCGGGTTTGTTGTCCTGATCAGCCATTACCGTCGGCTCCTTTGTTTGCCTTGTCCCAGGCATCGGCGGCCGCCTTGGCATCCTCTGCCGTCTTGTGCCGCGTGGCATGGGTGTTCTGCCCCATGCGGTGCCAGATCCATCCGCCATTTACGGCGGCGCCATACGATTGTACCCAGCCCACGGTGAGGAGCACCTGGTCGTCAAGGCGTAGCTGGTACCCCTCGGCGTTGCATCACGGCGATCCGGCTGCTTTCATGTGGGGTACGGCGCCAGCGAGCCACCTGCATGCGCTCAGCCATGGTCTGGCTCCCGTCGTGCGCCCGGATCGCTCATAGTCTTACCGGCCTTCGCATCGAGCTCGGCAACCAGGGAGCACTGATAGCTCAGTCCAATTGACTCGCAGAATTTCCGCACCGAGACCCGAGCGAACACCGCACCGTTGCCGACGACCTCCACCACGACCATAGGCTGTGCCGCACATACTCCAGCGGGCACGGCCGCGACGGTGGCTGCGTCGGTCGGCATGGCATCGGTTCTGCGCAGGATATCGCGCGCGGCCGCGATGGCTGCGTTGTTGTCCCGCATGAACTTCACTGGCACGTAGGCGGTGCCCTTGTCCCAGTCCTTGTGCAGGCTCACCAGCGTTTCCAGCGCCGCCCGCAGTTCTGCTATCTGTTCGACTTCAGTCATTTCTCAGTCCTGGTGCGTTGTGGTCAGCACCAGACGGCGTGGTCCATCTCCGCAAGCTCGCGGCCGGCGTTGATCGCAGCATCGGCCTGGCGGGTGGTCTTCAGTTCAAGGGGGCCCTCAAAGGCGATGCCCGAGGCGCCGAAGCCGATATTTGCGTGCATGTGGTAGGCAACGCGGCAGGCCTTCACACCGTACTTGTCGAGTGCACGGGCGGTATTCTTCGTCGTCATGTTGATCCGGGGTCGGGGAGCGAATTAGGCGGGTGCGATGACAGCGTCGATAGCAGCGATAACCGGAGCGGTGTCGCCTTCGGTGCGAACGAAAGCGACCGAATCCAGCAGTACACGGGCGGACGTAAGCGCCTGGATGGCTTCGGTAGCGCCGCTGGTTCCGGCATCGAACCGGACACCGTCGAGCGGGTCGTAGCCCAGAACCGCGATACGGTCTGCGGGCTCCCAACTGTCCGCCATTTCCGGCAATTGGTCGTGGGCTTGGGCGTAGTCGTACAGGCGCAGGCCGTCGAGGGCGTTACACAGTCCGTCGGACAGATCTTCGTGGTTGTCGCCGAGCCAAAGGGCAGCGGCGGCGAGCCGTTCACGTGCGTTCATGGGGTATCTCGATCACCGGGGAAGAGATTCCAGGATACGGGGCAGATTTCGAATGCAAGTTCACGGGCACATGCTGGCGTAGTACAGGGACAGGGAGTTGCCGAAGTCGTCCATAGTGAGGTCCTCTCTCAGATCATCATGCGTCGGCGGGCTCGCCCGACGCGTTACGCCGTGAGGTTCACCATAGGCATTCGCCGCAGGAGTGTCGTCGTTAGAGACAGGTAGTTGTTCTCAAGGCGCGACGCGTAGTCGCGGGCCCACTCGGCGGCGAGCGGCGATGCAAGCGCCTCCTCAACCTGGTCGAACGTGGTGCTGCTGCCGGCGACGATGCTGAGGTTGTGATTGATCGTCAGGACGCCGGCTGGGACGCGCACGGCCCTCGGCGTCTTTGCAATGCGTGGGCACGATCAGTGACTCGCGCGAGAGATCAAGCGCGTGGAACGATTCCGGTGGCATTCAGACCTTGCCCTGGCGCCCGCGCCTGGCCATCAGATGCATCCTGCTCTCCAGGTGAGCCATGATCTCAGGGCAAGGCCGCTCGCCGGGCACCGTGCGGATGGCCCAGCGAGTAGGCGTTCCGAACATTCCGTCCTTGATATCGTCGGTATCGATGGCCGGCACCAGGCACTCGGGCGGTAGGCCGCGGGACGTCGCCGCATCAATCACGAAAATGCCCTCGGTACCGAGCCAAGGTGCGATACGCACGTCTGCGAAGTCGCCCAGCAACCCCAAACCCGCGTAGCGCTCCTCATCGACACCCGGGTGGATTGGTCGGCCGGTCAGGTTCTGCTCGGCGCCGTCGTCTGACACCAGGACGACGGATACCGGATGCACGCGCGGTGGCGACCCGGCGCGGCGCTGCTTGGGCCGGTAGAAAGTTGTCTCGGCGCTCAAACGCTCCGCATGGGCTAGCGACAGGCGCTGGCCTAGGTTCTCGCGCAGACGGCTAGCGCCTTGGTTGAATAACCAGCGGTCCGACGTCACCAGCCCGATCCTGCCCGCCGGCAGAACAGTACGGCTGTAGCGTTCGAGGAAGCTGTGCAGTAAGTCGCCCTGCGCGTAGTCGGGCACATGCCGGCTGTACTCGGTCCTGAGCAGGTCCGGGACATTGGCGGCTCGCAGATACGGAGGGTTCCCCGCGACAATGTCCCATTGCGGCGTTGTCGGCCCTTCGGTTAGGAAGTCGCGATTGTGGACCATGTCGGTGGCGAGCGTTGCTGCGTGGGCGTGCGACCATCCATGCGAAACGAGGATTCCCGCGACACGCGACCGTGCTTCAATACACGCGATCGGGTGAATTTCCCACCCCTCGATCTGGCCACAAGGATCAAACCCGGCGGGCCTGGCGGCGAGCAGCGCGGAGAGGGCACGGGCTAGGAACATCCCACCCCCGCAACTCGGATCCACGAGCCTGGCGGTACCGCTCGGCCAGCCCAGGCGTAGCAGGAGGTCGTCAACCACAGGACTTGCCGTGTAGATCGCCGTCCGTGCGTGCAGGTCTTCGATCGCAACACGTCGCGCCGCCTCGTCCTCGCTTTCGAACATAAGCAGTCCCTGAGAACTGGCGGTGGCTGTGTTGGCCGTGCTGTTGGCGGTCATGGCCAGTTTCGGTCGTTATGCTGCCGGCGGGCCGGCGAGAAATGGTGGCGCTATAGGGCACCGGGGCGCCACTGCGTCAAACCACCAGTGTCTCGCGGACCTTGCGGACTTCAAATCGACCTTGGACCAGCCGCGGCGATTCTGATCGCATGCGAGAAGACCTCGTCCGAGCGGAGCTTCATCAGATCAAGCAGAAGTTCGGCATCTTTGACGGCGTCTTCGACATCCTTGGCACACAACTGCGCTACGGCACCCTTGAGCCAGGCGGAGGCGTCAAAGGCCCGCAAGACCTCCGCTTTGCGGCGATCGAACTTCGGGGTGGGCGATTCGAAGGACATGTTGACTCCTGGGCATTTTGGAACTGGATGCGTGCTTTGAACTGCAGCGCTCGCCGGCTTAGAGAAGGCACGCGCCTTGGCTAAATCGGGGGACGAAATACCTGCGCCGCGCCACGAGGGAGGGGCAGGCAAGGGATAGCGGTCATTGAGAGGAGCGCTCGCCGACATCCACAAGGGACGTACGGCGGGCAAAGGTTTCAAGGTAATGCCTTACAGATTTGGCACAAGTAAGTGTCTTGAGTAAACCAATTTCACGAATGAAAGTCAGATGCCAGTCACATGAAGAACGAGCTGGCATCGCCGATGAAGTGCACCATCGAACTGAACGACGTGGAGAAACGAACCTTGGAAGAGCTTGCGCTGCGGCATCCGTATGAAGACTTCAGGGTTAGAGGACAAGGCTTGTTGCTGCTCGGTGCAGGTCAACGAGTGCACGAGATCGCGACGCAGTTGGATGTGAGCAAGAAGACTGTGTACAACTGGACGAACGCCTGGCGCGAGAAAGGGCTGTGCGGCT
>NZ_KB902884.1:0-8672 GCF_000379565.1 Cupriavidus sp. UYPR2.512
AAGTGACCGAATCCTTCCTGCCGATCATTCACCTTGTGTTCTCCAATCTCAAGACCTGGCTGCGCGGAATTCATCACGGTGTCAGCCCGCAGCACCTGCAAGCCTATCTCAACGAATTCACCTTCCGCTTCAACCGTCGTTTCTATCCCTTCAATGCATTTCGCTCCCTGCTCGGCATCGCTGGTGACGTCACCGCGCCGACCTATGCCGAGCTCTATGCCAAAAAATCCCTACCCACTACATCTAGTAGGTTTGGGAGCTAACCGGATAAGCACGGATTGGATGTCACTAAGTTCTCGGCCAAACAGGTCCAGCTTGCATGGAGGGTTCGACGGCAACATCACCAACGCACTTGATCACCGGCAGTCAGCGCCGGATTTGATCTTGATCAACTGCAGGCCAAACGGGCACTCTGTCTACCTTGCCTCGCCCTTACCACGCCACTTAAACTTTCCTTACCATTTCTTCGTAACGTCCGCAGGAATGTTGCACCTCGCGATTTCGGTAATTACTGGCATCGACGAAAACAATTGCTGTCAGCCCTAAGGTTTGGTCGCGGTGGTATTCTGCAAATATTGGAATTGTGGTTCGACATTGGACTTTCAATTTTAAGGATCCAATCATGTTCAACATCAAGAACGCAGTGATCTGCGCGCTAGTGACCGCCACTGTGCGGCAATAGCCCTCCAGTATGCGAGCCATAGTATCCAGGACAGGAATTCGTTTGAATTGGCATTGTGGACAGCGGCGTATGTACATGAGGATCATGAACAAGCAGTAAAGAAGATCAGACGCGCTATGAATATTGAAACGCTCTTTCTGATTTGTGACCCCCAAATTGTACGCTTATTCCAACATTTTCGGTTTTTTACCATAGTTTTTGAGGAATGCTATGCAAGTGAAGCCAAGCAAGAACATCTCCTCTGACGTGTTGGCGACGCAGTAAACGTCAACGCGTTGCCGCGTCCCTCCACTATTCATCGATTCGAACATCGCGGCTTCGCTGTCTACCGTCCACAGCGCGATTATCACGAAAACCTTCTGATGCAAGCGCTCAAGGCGTCCAGTTCGATACGGGTAGAAGAATCGGCCACCAGAGCAGATGATCCGCGGGAACCGTATTGTGAAGACTACCGCGAATGTGACCAAGGCAGGCTTTTGCCTCGGGAAATAGAAATTCTCCGAAAGAGGCGGCCCACCGACCGCTTCGCGAAACAGTTGGCTTCGACACTCCCAGAGCAAAACCGCGCGTTAGACGATCCAGTTCTAGCGCTTAGAAATTTGGCCTGTGCTTCCGTCAAAGCTATTGACGAATTGAATATCAACTTCACCATAGTGGAGCACTATAAATGACGCCAGATCGCCATGCGGCATGCGTTTTGCAAGACCAATGCGAGGAGCTCGAGCTGAGACTGACACTGACCGGCGTAGAAGATGGTTTGATTTTTCTCATGGGGCCAGCCGGTGAGTCGATCCGGGTTCGTCCCTTCGACTCTGAAATTTCAATGTTGGAGCAAGTGATCCGAGGACTCAGATTTGAATTTGACGATCTCCCACTCTTGTGCCGGGGAGAGAGCAAGGAAATTCGCCTGCTTACGAGGAGAGTTGCTGTCGCAAAGCTGCTACCGACGCTCTACTCGTTTACCGCGAATCGCTCTGGCCAGGTTGACGGTACTGAGATCGTAAGAAGCAGCTTCTCAGCCATGATCTTCAGAGAGATGAAACTTGATCCGGACGCGAAACATATTGAAACGGCATTCGTCGGATCAGTTCCATCTCCATACGGAAATCTACTAGTGGAGAAGGTAGTAGACCCTGGAAATATAGAAGTTCGTGTTAAGAGATATCACATCGGATCGCCTGTTCATAGATACAAATATACAGACAGGTATGGGACAAGATTGGGTGGCGAACCGCTGAGAAGATGGAGTCGGTTTGATTCGCCAGTCGTATGCTTTGATTGGCGACATCCGCTTTATGGCGATGCGAATGAGAGACTGGCGGACGAGCCTCTGCCTGATGACTATGCAAGTATTTGGATCGATGACATTCATAGCGCCAAGAGCCTCGCCAGACAGGCATTCGAATGGATTGAAAAGAAATTTCAGAAGAAGGGGCTGCAGTTGATTGATATCTGTTTCTTCATCGATCGAACGGGAACCGTTATTTTTGGAGAAATCAGTCCCGATTGCATGCGTGTGCGGGAGACAGCATCCGACTCGTCGGCAGCGCTTGACAAGGATCAATGGCGCTCTGGTGGTGATTCCTCGTCGATCCTGGCTCGGTACCGCGAGCTTTACAATATTCTGTTTGATTAAAGTGCAACCAAAACTCGAAGCGGCGCATGGCGCATATGCGGAAACCGCTTATTAGAAGCAAGAGAGCCAAAATCTCCGCCGGATTGATATCTCCATACCTCTCCGTGCCAGGCAAGCGCTAGACATGAACGCCTATGCCCGCCTCCGTGTAAGCGTGGCAGTGGTGAACAACAGCGTAGAACTAAAGCGTCCTTCAATTAGGTGCGAAGAGCGAATCTGGATGGAGGGGTCCTGAGAGGAATACACTGTTGTAATTCGTCCCTGGACTGACGAGTAGAGTGGCTTATGCTTGGCTGCCATCCGCATGAAGCGAACTATCAACTCTGGATGCTCTCCGGCAGATCCATCGCCAAAGATCTCATATCCGTATGCCAAGCTTGACGGGGAATATCCAATCTGCGAACAGCCTTGACCGCCCGAGGGAGCGTCCGGAAAATCTGACATGCGCCCACAATCGTAGCGTGCATAATGGCCAACCCGTGGTAATAAATCACTTCAAACCTTTGACAAACAGTTCTACCGTATTTTCCCCAGACGCTGGATCGATGTGCGTAAGCAGGGCCACGCCAGTCGACAGCATGCGCGCATGAACGTTGGAAATATAGCCGACAGACCTGAAGCCTTTCGGCGTAGCCGAACCATTTCGGCGCGATTCGATGTCTACCCCATTATGATGGGCTCGAAGCGTCTGCTTCCCGCCAAAACGCTCGGCAAGCCTATCGGCGATATCCTCATGGAATGCAGACTTTTCGAGCGCGCATGCAGTGACAAGGTGTTCGACCTGGATAACGTCTGTCGTTGCAATTTCCAATTCGTACACCATAATCGCACCTTTGTTGGGGTGCACACTGTAAAACTTGTGTCGGTAGATGTTCACGGCTTGCTCCGACCACGCCAGTGAAAGATATTGCCGTGCGGCACCGACGGTGCGCCATGCTCGATGGCCTTGGGTCCGGTGTACCAGTCACGCCCCGCGAACCAGAAGCGCGTAATGCCTTCGGCCGCGTGCTCATCATTGAAACCCCTGCGCATCTGCACGTCATACCAACCGACATAGTGCGGGCTCACACTCCCGTCGATCCAATCAGTCTCGGCATTCCACGTGAGCGGCTCATCGCGTTGGCCGTGCCGGAATGGATGCATAGTTTCTTGCTACTGCCGATGGCCAGCACGTTCAGATCGAACCCGCTCGGCCTTTCTCATTTTCTTGAGTGTGCCTTGCTCCACGCCCCGACTTTGGTCACATACCGTTTATCGATTTCGTTCATTAGATGTGCAAACTGTTTCGGATATCTACCCTTCAATGAAATAAGGTAGGCTTCGATGTTGCCAACCCGGCGAGCCAACATACCATCGCTGATTAGCTGAACTTCGTCGACCTTCTTGACCGAATCGTTGGATGGCTCATTCGCCTCCAGAAGGGCGGCGGCGGCCTGTGGTTTTGCCAGCATACCGAGCGCTTCCATGGTTTGGCCTATTTGAACGTCGATTTCGATGTTCTCTGTACCACCGAAACACCAGCTGGCGAGAATTGATTGATTCAGCCATTCCGGCCATTCCGGTCCACGAAAACTCGCATAGGATTCAACTAACTCTCGTGCCTTAGACCATTTGGTAAGCAGAGTTAAGGCGGATACTTCGTAACAAGTGAACATAGTTGACCCTGTCAGGGTGTTGTCGTTGACATGACCCAAATAGCTTAGTGAACACGAGCGTTACATCCTGGCCAGTCAGACCTGTTTATGGGCGCCGCTACAGCCGCGGCCCTGTTCTTGATGCCTTTCCTCCAGACACCTATGCCCGTCCAAAGCGCCACAGTTTGAATGGGCCGGCGAAACGAGGACCGCCGCCGTTGTTGTGTGCATCGTCGCCCGTTCGATGCCGTCACCTTTCCCGCGCAAGCAGCTAGGACTACGGACACAAGCACTGTCTGAGTGAGCGTCCCAACAAAAAAATGGAATGCGCAGCGGGCTTCATGGATCTTCTCCCTTCTATTGCTTCAATACGTGGCGTCCGGACGAAAATCGCGCCGCGCTGCATTTTTACGGAACTTTGCGGTAGCGTGTTCTTCTTGACACTACGTCATGCGAGTTGCGCGGTGAGCTAGTTATCAGCAGGTTGACTATTATGACTACTCGCATGAGTTTATCATCGGCTGATAAATGTCACACTATGCGGGGTATAAGCTAGATCTATGCCATTCGCTCTGAGGTGCGCGAATACCGCGAATATTGAGGTGTTTTTGCGGAATGCGCCTGCAGTAAAAGCCGACAATGGCGTTCGATTTTGTTGCTGTTCCGACAAACATAACTAAGAATGGTGTTTATAACTTGCACCAGAGCCCAGATTAAACTGACCTTCGCCAGCCTCGTGCCGGCACGCACGATGTTACGCGTCTGCGATAGCGCATCGGACCAACGTGTCATGCATGTCAGGCAGGCCGGTCGTTCAACTTGACTTTAATACCCGCAGCCGCAGAAGCTCGATGTTCGCGCGTCCATACATCTGGCGCTTGAGGAACTTGAGTCGGTTGACGTGACCCTCGGTCTTTCCATTGCAACTTGAACGCCCCCCACAGTCGGTAAGTCGGGGCGCAGACTTTGCGCGAACCTGCGCATTTCCGCAGCGTGGCAGGGTGACAGAGGCTTCAACCATCGATCGGACCGCCGCGGGCTTCGTGGGTGCATGAGGCCGAGACACTACCGCGCGAGACTGCGAACGGGTTTGTTCTCGCACAGCGCCTGCATGGAGGGCTTGTGGTCGCATTCCTGGGCTCCTCGATGGCGCGCTTCCTCCATCCGACAAGCCGTCCGAACACGCGCCGGCCCGACGGGCAGGGCGTCGTGCGCACGGGTGACTGGACGAGCGGTGCCTTGCCGTTCGGAAAGAAGAGGCGGACCACGCAATTCCGCATCGACACGGCGCCCCTTGGCCCCGCGCCGGATGGCTACTGCGCCTGCCCCCACCATCAAGCCGATAGCGTCGCCTTGGGCGCGTAGCGCCATCACCCTGCTCGTACAGCGCCACCCGCTGGCGCGTCGCTGATCGCCCAGCCGCTACCATGATCTGAGTGAGTTGCGGCTCAGGAGCCGCTGCCGGCAAGGCTCACGCCACCGACCTCGGCTTGCTGCGCGGCTTGGGGCAGTTGCGGCCCGAGTCGGTACAGTACCTCTCGACGTTGGCGCGCAGGTTGCACAGCAGATGCCAGCGACCGGAGACTTGCCGGATATTCTCGGCAAACGTATGACGAGGGCAGTCGGCGTTCGCGCACTTGAAGCGACGCACCTCAACGGCGAGAACGACCCGTTGCTCGAGCATCGGATGTTCCCCTGCGCACATACCTGCCGTGGCGTCGGTTACTCCAACGACGGCGGCAGGACAACGTGCCGCGCGCACCGTACTGCAGGCTTCAGTAATGGTCTCCCCTCGCGCGTCGCCGGACGAAGGGGTTACCCACTCGGGTGAGAATACGATCGACCCCACCGAGAATTTGGTTCATGGTAACGATCTATGTTCCCGCCGCCTCAGTGCGATTTAGCCCGAAGGAACATCCTTCCCACCGCTGTGCGGAATGAAAGCAGGTGTTTTTCTGCGGTCCTCCTCGTACTGTTGGCTGAACTCCGCCAAAACTTGCGATTACGGCGCTGGGCGGACAGCGATGTGGCTTGGTCAACCATCATCCCGCAAATGGGGGGCCGGCAAGACATTCGGATTGTTGCCGGTCAACGCTCACCGGTGGTAGGGGGATCGTGAGTTATAACCTCGCGACGCTGTCAGATTTCACTGACAGCGCAGTATGCGCGACGGACAAACGCCCTTGCGATGCCGTACAAGCAGCATGGTACCAAGCCGAAACGTTTTTCAGAACCGGCTGATTCCGGCATCGCCGCCCGGCAACGATACTACAGGCATACACGGGGTACCGGTTTCCGGCATCAGCAGCAGGGCATCCAGCACGCAAGCTGGGGCCACCGGGGCAAGAGCGATCAGCGCAATAAAGGTAGCAAGGGGGGAAGCGATGAGCGGCGATAACCACATCGAACACGCGCAGCGCCTAGCGGAAATCGCCGAGGAAATTCCTCCTGGCGCGCATCTGAAGACGGACCGCCGTGGCTATGTCCACCATGGCATCTATGTCGGAAACGGCGAGGTGGTGCATTATGTCGGGTTCAAAGGCTTCCTGCGTTGCGGCCCAGTCGAAAAGACGACTCTTGCAGGTTTTGCCAACGGCTTCGGCTTTCGCGTCGAGTCGGGCACGCAGGCAAGGAACATCGAGACGGAAGTCATACGGCGCGCGACGGCGCGGCTTGGAGAGGACGATTACCGCCTTCTCACCAACAACTGCGAGCACTTCTGCACGTGGTGCCTGTCTGGTGAGAGCCGCAGCGAGCAAGTGGAGGCGCTGCTGAGCCACCCATGGCGTGCGCTGCTGGCTATTGTGGGTGTACTCTGTAGCGGGCATGCTGGGTCAGGATCGAACCGCATGCATGGGCGGGCTGAGCAGGCAGGGCTGCGTGCCCAGGCAGCAGTTGAGGGCGCTATCACAACAGCGGAAAGGCGCATGCGGCGAGGGACCACAGTTCCAAGAAGGCAAACGCCACGATCAAGACGCCGATGACGCCCTTGACTACGGCGACCGCGAACTGCGAACCGCCAAGGTTGTAGCTCACCACGACCGGCATCTGCTCAAACAGCCGGAGTCCGACAACGCGGTAGTGAGATTCTGGGGCCGCATACATCCAGTAGCGCGTAAAGCGCCCGTCGGCGATCTGGGCCGGTTGGCCAAAACGGTAAGTGCGCTCGACGTACGGCGGGATGACCGCAGGCGGATGCCGGACAGCCCGAAGCACTTGCGTGCCGGCGGGAAAAACAATTTCGGCATTGGCTAGCGCTTGGCAGACGATCTATGGGAAGGAGGGTTAGAGCAATATGTTCAGGTGTAGCAATCCTTTGGCGTCGTCATCAGCTGATCAAATCCGAACGCGAGGCAGTGCAGCCAACTGCGCGATCACCCTGCTCTGCCCCTTGCTGGTGGCTTGAGCAAGGTGGTCGCGGACCGACTCGCCGCGCCATATCTGAAGCCCTCGGAGGTCAGTGCACAGGGCCTGGTGGCCATGTCGCAGGCGACGCTGTACCGCGCGGAGGAGGAAGCCTGCCTGGCGAAAAGCGCCGCACGCGATTCAAACGCCCTGCCCGCCAGCACTTCGCCGGCGTAAGGCCGTCGCACACGTCGACCGGGGTTCCCAAATACGCATGAATTTCGCTGCTTGGGAGATCCTTCATCTGGCGCAGGACCGAGGCCAGCAGCTCCGGCACCGGCGCCGCGAATTGCCAGGCAGGCAATGCACGGCCGATCGCCTTGCCGCGCGGGGTGACACAATAGAAGCGTGCCTCCGCCGCCCACGGCAAGCTGGGATCCGCAAGCATTGCTGTCAGGCATTGGCGCACAATAGCCATCACGCGTGCGCGCTCGCCCGCATCAATGGTGTGCTCCAGTTGCTCGTCGATGTCGTGGACCAATTTTTCCACCAACGGAATGCGGCGGGCGACGTCGAACGTGAAGAAACTTTGCGGTGTCATATCAATCATCCATCAGATGACGACGCCGGGCGGCGCAAAGGCGGGATGGATAGCTGCTTCGCGTTCGGCCCGCTGACAAAACAGCACGTCGGCGGCGAATCCCGATGGCGTGACGTCGGCCAGCGCGCGGTCCTTTGAATCCGCAACCCGATCCGATCGTACGGGGCTGCCGCTATCATGATGGTCGCTTCCGATGCCCAGCGGCCATGAGCGAAAGCACTCGTGTCCCTGAATCCTCAATCTTGACAAAATGTCTAAACTACGCCGACACAGGTTTGAAAATCGGCCGAATCATCCCTCACCGCCTGGACTGAGATTCTCGCCCGGCTGCAGAGCGCCTGCCCAGCGTTATAAGCTGGGCGCACTGAACCACAGCCACGGGAACATCCAGGCTCGCCTTGTACAAGGTGCATCGATGCCGCCATCAGGTAACGGTCTTGACAACAAACCCCATCGCCTCGTAATACACATAGCAGCTCATGCGGGCCGATTGAGAAATTTTGTAGTTATAGCTGGCCACTAGTGTCCGGTTTATTTGAGGGTCATTGGCTTGGAAGCCAATGCTGACGCGGGTTGTGAGGATTCCATGGGTGTCCACGATTTGAATTTCGAACGGAAAATTTGCGATCCTTTCGGGTTTCAACGACCAGGATCGACCCATGAATGTGGGCAAGACGCTGTTCGCGCAGGTCATGGAATTCGTGCCATGGAAGACCTTCGGTCGCATTATCGAGAAGCATCGCGGAGATGCGGGCGTGCGCACCTTGGGCTGCG
>NZ_KB902885.1:0-8360 GCF_000379565.1 Cupriavidus sp. UYPR2.512
GGATGCTCGGTGGCGAAATGATCCGACGACGCCATGAAGATCCCGATCTCCTTACCCTCCCTGTGGCAACCCTCCTGGACAAGCTCATCGAGGAAGACGGCGGCCCTCTCATCTGGCCAGTTATCTCCGAGTCCGCACAAAATTCCTTTGATGCAACCTGTCGCAACCTGTCGCAAGCTCTATCAGTACCTGAATCGGGCTTCACTCGGCTAGCCGCACATCCGCTTTCACCCACAGATTCCGCCGACGAGCCTGATTTTATGGTGGAGCGGCGACGGCATGAACCTGTACGCAAAACGACTTGAGCGCGGACGCTTCGTGTGGCCGCAGGCGGACTCGGGAACAGTCCATCTGTCTGCCGCCCAACTGTCGATGCTGCTCAAGGGGATTGACTGGCGGCATCCAAAGCGGACGTGGCAGCTGACGCACGCGGCATAACAGCCCACAAGCTCGCGGGCTTCATTTACACCGGCACGCATGCCAGCCAGCCATCTGCCCGATGACATCGCCGCCCTCAAACGCATCGTTGCCTCGGGCGACGAGACCATTGCGCAGTTGCTGGCGGAGATCTCGCGACTGAGGCGATGGCAGTATGGCCGTTCATCGGAGCGTATGACCGAACTGATGGGCCAGTTGCAGCTGGCGCTCGGTGAGCTTCCCGTTCCTGAATCGGCCATGGCGGCAACGGCGAAGGCGCCTGATGCCGACGCGACTGCCGGTACGTCGGCCACAACGAACATTTTTCCGCTGTGCCGCAAGCCATGGCACTTCCCCGCCCATCTTCCCCGTGAAACGGTTGTTCATGCACCGACGGACTGTGGATGCACGGAGTGCGGGCAACAGATGGGTGCGCAGGGCGAAGACGTCTCGGAGGTGCTCGACTATGTGCCCGGTTACTTCAAGGTACTGCGTCACGTGCGTCCGAAGCTGAGCTGCCCGCGCTGTGCTGCAGTGGTGCAGAAGCCAGCACCTTCGCGCCCGACAGCGCGCGCAATGGCGGGAGCCGGACTGCTCGCGCAGGTCGTCGTCGCGAAGTACGCTGACCATACGCCGCTATACCGGCAGGCAGGCATCTATCGCCGCGCGTGCATCGAACTGGATCGGGCACACTGGCTTCGTGGGTGCGTGAAGCAGCGGCGCTGCTGCAGCCGCTGTCCGATGCACTCGGTCGTTATGTGCGCGACGCAGACAAGATCCATACCGACGACACGCTCGCGCCTGTGCTGGAGCCAGGGCGTGGCAAGACACGCACGGCGCGCCTGTGCCTGCATGAGGTGGACAACACGGCGGAGCGCGCGATCAGGCCCGCTGGTCCTCGGCAGGCGCTATCTGTTCGCAGGCTCCGACGGCGGTGGCGAAAGCGCGGCGGTGATCTACAGCCTGATCGGTACGGCGCGCCTGAACGACATCGAGCCGTTTGCGTACCTGCGCACGGTGTTTGAGCGCATCGCCGATCATCCCATCAACCGCATCGACGAGTTGCTGCCGTGGCGCCTGATGCCAGCCGAAAACGTCGAGCAGCAAGCCGCGTAATAATTCGATGGCCCAAGCTCGCAAGCCCTCCCTGCGCCCGGTCAGAGCGCCAGTGCCCGATTACGTGTTGCGCGTTGAACTGCAGTACATCAAGCCGGCAATCTGGCGACGAATCATCGTCCCCGGCTCAATCCGTCTAGGCAAACTGCATGTCGTGCTGCTGCTGGCCATGGGCTGGGAGGGCGCGCACCTGCACGAATTCGTCTTCGACGAAACCAACTATGGTGAACCGGATGACTTCGGATTCCAGAGCGATCCGCCAATGCTCAATGAAGCACAAGTCACGCTGGCGAAGGCGCTGGGCGGGCTGAAGTCATTCACCTACATCTACGACTACGGTGACAACTGGCAGCATCGGATCAAGGTCGAGAAGGCTCTGGTGCCTGATCCAGACATGCGCCGGCCGCTGTGCCTGAACGGGCGGAATGCGTGTCCGCCGGAAGACGTCGGTGGAGTGCCGGGATATGCCAACTTCCTCGAAGCGATCGGCGATCCGACTCAGGAGGAACACGACCACTTCCACGAGTGGTGTGGCGGCACCTTCGATCCCGCTGCCTTCGACCTCGTGCTCGCGAATCAGCGGCTCTCAGAGATCAAGTTCTGATCGTCAAGACGGTCTCGGTTTGACGCTTATCTGGTTGCCGTAGGGCGCCGTACAGCAGCCTGGAAATGGCCTGATATACAGTGAGTTTGGGTGAAACGACGCCAAGCAACGAAAATTAATGATCTGGCTTGATTATTGCGTGCTATAGCGAGAGATTTTTGCTATGAAAGCAAATAGTAGGTGCTGACAGAACACCGAGTTGAATCAAGAATGATGACGAAAGCTTTTACCCGCGAGCAATTAGACACCTATTTTGCGTCTTTCGTTGGCATGGAAGGGGGGAACCCGTCCGCTGCGGTCTGGTTTTGCGACTACTCGCCGACCAGGAGCAGCCTATCGCTGGTCGCCCCACTGATGCCGCAGCTTGAATGTCCAGCTTGGGACTCCCCATTTCGTGCAAGGCATGCAAAGGAGATCCTCCGGTGGCAGACTCACCAGCGAATCGCTCATATTATGTCAGCTGCGCGTGAAATGGTGTTGTTTGGCCAAGAAGATAGTGGCGACTGGAAAAGATATCTTACTGAGCACCTGTATCGACCGCTGGGGCGGGAATTCATGCTTAGCCTATTTCCGCTGCCGATCCGTACAGGCTACGGCCAGAGTTGGAGGCGACGCTATGGCATGCAACCTGAACTTGCTTCGAGAATAGCGTACATGACTCTTTGCCGTGAGGGGGGGCGTTTTCGTTTCATCGAGGCGTTACGTCGCCGTGAGCGGCCTAAGGTGGTGGTATGTCTGGGTGAGCGTCATGAGGACGATTATGTGCATGCCTTCGGTATGCGCGGGCTCCCATACAAAGAGCACACCCTGAAGCCGGCCGACCAGGCTCGCATACTCCATATCTACGACGACAAAGGCACGCGGCTGGTGCTTTGCCCCGCCTTAGCCGGTGCCGCCGGTATGTGCTCTGACGTCCTTCTGAAAGCAATGGGGTCCTACATCAGCCAATGGTTGGCGAAGGCGGAATTTGAGTTGTGGTCCACAAATCAATAAGGCAATCATTGATGACCCGTCTAGGTACACGACGATCCCAAGCCCAGTGTGGGATAAGGCATAAAGGCGGTAAGGTCGCCGGGCCAGATAATTCGAACTCAGCAAGTCTTGGTATGACATGGTAAGCATGGGGCCGGACACAGGCATCAAAGCATCCAGGGGCGAACCTCGACAAACCGAGGAACAAATTTGTCGTAATTACGACAAATATTACATTCCTCACTGTCTCGTAGCTTTGCCTTCGAGCGATTCATCCTGGCCAAGAATCAAGGCGACGCGCGTTTCGATAGCGCATAGAAGCAGGGCGGCCCATTCAAAATGGAGGCGTATGAAGGGAGTAGTAGCAAGAGCCATGCGTAATCGCAACAATTGGCCCAAGACTTGCATACCAAGGGCCCTCAACGGCAAAGTTCGCCGAAAATGCCAAGGGTAAAGCATGACTTGCGTTGTAGCAATCAAGCAGTTCGGCATGATGTACATGGTGCTGATTCAGCTGCGAGTAATGGCAATGGATATGCTATACGAGTCCGCAACGATCCGAAGATCAATCAGGTGGGCCCTTTCCTGTTCGGTTTCACCACTTCATTCCGGATGGGGCAGCTTCTTGGCCATGCATTCGTTCCTCCGGAGCGTGACCCGCGTGTTTCCACTGAGACGTTCATGACGACTACGTTCATCAACGCAGTGCGCGGATGTCTCAAGTCGGGCGGTTATGCGAAAAAGGCGGACGATGTGGAGAGCGGTGGAACATTCCTCGTAGGCTATGAAGGTAGAATTTTTCGAATCGAAAGCGACTATCAGGTCGGCGAAACACGCCTAGACTATGAAGCAGTTGGATGCGGACAGGACGTGGCAATGGGGGCGCTCTACGCATCCTTCAATTCCGGCAATCCAGTCGAACCAATGCGGGAGCTCCGGACCGCCCTGATGGCGGCAAAGCAATTCTCGTGTGGTGTACGGGGCCCATTTGTATACAAGGCTATGACCTTGGATGGTACAAGCAAAGTCGTGGAGAATGACGGTTGCTTAACTAGAATCCCTACTGATCCCGCCCGACTTCCCACCGACAGGAGTTAAAAAGGACATGACTAAATTCCAAATCTTGTTTGGCTACGCCATCGCCGCGGCCCTGATGCTTGGATCCACCATCGCACAGGCTGCAACGTGGTCTGCAGCTTCGCCTTCAACCTCGTCCTGCCATGAGCGCACTCTTTTCGCTAATTGGACCTACGGCAGGTATACTTTCAACAATGACGCTTGGGGGCCTTGCGGAAATCCTCCAGTCGCAATTGGTTGGCAGACCTTCTGGGCCAACACAAACCTCGACTGGGGTGTCACTTCGGACCAGCCCGACACGAGCGGCATCAAGTCCTATCCGCACGTCGAATACTCTGTCAACAAACCTATCAGCTCGCTGAGCAAGCTCACCGCCTCTGTCTCAGCTACAACGCCTTCCATTGGTGCCTGGGAATCAACATTGGATGTCTGGGCCGGCACAGAACGGCACGAGATCATGGTCTGGCTGAACTACACCGGCACCTCGAATGGGTGCGGTAATGTCAAGCCGATCTCCCACAACTGGACCTCTGGCGGTTGCGCGATTCCGCTCTATAGCAACGTCCCGTTGTCCGGTAGCACATGGAATGTCTATGTCGGTAGCAATGGCAATAACGCTGTCTATTCTTTCCTGCGCACAACGAAGACCGACAACACCACGATCGATGTGCTGGAGATTATGAATTACTTGAAATCGCTGAACTATTTTGGTGACGTGGTCATCGGTAAGGTCGAGTACGGCTTTGAAATAACCTCGTCGGTCGGCGGCCTTAGCTTCGTGTCTAAGAACTTCGCCGTCACCGCAGAGTAATTCCGGCTCCTATCGTCGCGGTCAGCGGATCGCGGCTGTTGCCACCGCACGTCAGCTGGCAATGATCGTCTGGCACGTCCTCGCGCAATAACGAATGCTTCGCCGGGATCGCAGCGCTGACTGCACGAGAGACCCATGAGCTGGGACTGAGGAGGCTGCCTCCTGCGCGTCGCGGTAGCCGCAAGGGACCTGCCGCTGCCTACAATCGTCGACGAGCAAGCCTCCCAGGCATGTCGCCACAACTGAACGACCAACGGTATTCCGAGCCTGTCGGCGAAGTCCCTGCATGCCCGCCCGGCCGCCTGTTCCCTTCTACCCCTCTGAGTCTACTTTTTCCCGTGCGCGCCTAAGGTATCCCCAGATTATGCTGTGCGAGCGTCTACAAGACGGGGGCCCTTGGTCGATAAGGTTTTGACTATAGGTCGTCCGGTCTGTCGAGGATTTCCAAAGCATCATCGCGATGGCTTAGGAAGATCAGCACCGAAAGGATCGTGATAAAGAATCGGAACGCATCTGGCATCCCATTCCACTGTTTCGACATCCACATGCCGAACCATTCCCCTCCCACCGACATGAATGCGACCTGCCATGTCAAAAAACCCAGCGTAAGTCCGGCGATGGCAAAGCCTTTCGCGCGCTGAAAGGTCATGTGGGAGCCACGGCGTGCGCACCACAAGCGATTGCCGCCGACCCAGCACAGCGCAGCGGTTGCGGTCTCTAGTGTGATAATGCCCACATAGGCAACATGATGCAGAGGGGGCGAGGTGATAGCTCGATACATGATTCCGTTACCTGGGAACGTCGTGTCCATTAGCAGCACATGACGAACAAAGTCAAAATTCGTGGAGTAGTCAGTGATATTGTCAAACGCGACCAAAGAGGCAAAGAGGGCGATGGCAAAGACCATTAGTGTCTTGGAGATTCGTAGGATCATGGATTGCTTCGAATAAGTGTATGAAACTGACACGACGCGTGAGCGGAGTCGGTGGACCAGCAGCGCAAATTTCTGTATTCAGGAAACGACGTATAACTACTACAGCCCGATTTCGGGACGGGCGTTACTTGAAGCACCGTGGCCCGTTGGAAACCGTGACAAGAGCCGGGGTCAGTCTTGTCTGAAAAAGATGGTGTTCCCGTCCATTAGGGGCTGGCCAGGGTGAAGATTTGCGATGAGCCGAACTCGCTTCCCTAGCGCTTTTCGGCAGACCCCAAATGATAGCAGGAGTTGACAACTCCAACGCTTGGCGCAGTACACAATACAATCTACATTCCGGCCTTCCTGCGCAGGGTACCGGTATCGACGTGAACGAACTTTTTTCCATAGATTGTCAGGATGGTTCTTTGTGAATATGTCAAGGTTCCATCGGGGTTCAAATTCATATCAATGTAAAACTCATGCGTTTTGCCGTTCTTCCTCATAAAGGAATTCTCAGCAAAGGGGCGCGTATAAGCACTAAAGGAATTATTGTCCTTTAGCCTTCCTTCCGCCGTTGCGCAAACTCCTCGGGGGATGCAAAAAGAATCAATGATGGTATTATTCTTCCTGTTCAAAATAAAATATCCAACTTGATCATGAAACATTTGGCTATCTGATTTTCTAAATACCTGCTGGTGGTAGCTTACAGACACCAAGTTCTGGTCGCTCGCATTGGTGACGCTCGGCCCATCACTAATGACGATTTTTTCGAAGTATGGGTTAGACGCAGCCGCTCCGGTTGGTAGGCCTGTTTTCTTTTGGGCTGGCGCAATATCCATTCCCTTGTCGCCCTCCCAAGTCCCAATAAGTCGCGATAAGAGATTAAATTCGTTGGGTGGCTCCGTGGCGTGGGATGAGCTACGGAAAATCAGTGCCACGATGGTTGTGACGATTTTTTTCATTGTATAACGTTAATTTGGTTGAAGAATGATATTCGCTTTGAGTCAAAACATTATGCTTCAATTCATTCGATTATCCAAATAACGGAAAAAATTAGCAATTGCACCGTGTATAAAGTCGCTATTAAACAGAACTCGTTACGCCAAGCATTGGAGGGCGTCGGGTGTCGGGCTCGCAAAAATATGGCAGATGCAAGTCGGCAAGTACGTTGTCCGAATGAGTGCGCCCGCAAGGTGAGCCTCTTTCGCAGTCCAAATTTCGCCCTGTGCCATTCTTTCTGGTACTCGGGGTGAAGCATTCGAGTTCTCCTTTCCGTCATAATAGCCTTCTGGAAGGCTATGCTCGAATTACGCGAAGACGGCGTGGAGAGCAAGAATTCCGCTCCGACCGCATTTCCCAAGATGCAAGAAAAGGGTCGCCGCCGTACATTCGCGGCCAGCGTGCCGGACTCCATTCGGCCATGCGTTCAACCTTGCATCGCATTACAGAAAATCTGTGTGCCACTATCCTCGGTGGTGATCCGTGGGGGCAGCGTTGCACCACGATGCGGATATGCTGTCGTTCGCGGTTTCATTGCTACTGGGGTTGACCAATGTCAGTATTCATTTAGATACCGTTGCCAATGTGCATGAGTTGTGCCAGTTGGGGTAACCCATCAGTCGCCCTTCAGACCGCTTGTTTAGGACTCCCCACGCTCTATTGCTGGCAACAGTTCGCGAGGCTAGCTATTACCATAAGTCGCTCATTAGTAAAGAGACCTGGGCACCTGGCGCTCCCCGCTTGGATGGCAATCAAGGGATCAGCAAGGGTTATGCCAGGCAGTTCGTCATGGTCACTCGCTATTTTTTTCGAGGCGCCGACGCACGATGTATCAATCATTGTTGCAAATGTAGCTTTGTGGACAATGCTGCTACGTTTTACTCCATAAGGGTTAATGCAATTTGTCAATATCCATTGACCGCTGTATCAAGCGTATAACCGTGCACTGCTTATTCTTTTGCTTATACGGTGCGTTTGCCCTCATGGTTCGGAGTTCGACGTGTCTATCGACGCCTAAACTTCTGCTCGGGGAACGGGTCTGCACCACGTTTCGTAGATCGACCACGGCGCTGTCTGACCTCGAATGGGAGTGCAGCGGTGAACGCATCGTGGATACCCCATCAGACGCCCTGCGGTAAGCTGGAGCAAGTGTCATCGATGGAGCGTGGGTTTCTGTTTTTGATCTTGATCAACTTGAAGCTGGTGGCATTCGATCTATCTTCCATGCTTATCCGGTTAGCTCCCAAACCTACTAGATGTAGTGGGTAGCGATTTTTTGGCATAGAGCTCGGCATAGGTCGGCGCGGTGACGTCACCAGCGATGCCGAGCAGGGAGCGAAATGCCATGCTTATCCGGTTGTCTCCCAAGCCCTCTACCGATAGTATGTTGGTCATCTGTGCCACCCCGGGGCAACCATGGTTATTGACGTGCTTGACCGAGGCGATCT
>NZ_KB902886.1:0-8070 GCF_000379565.1 Cupriavidus sp. UYPR2.512
CCGTTTCGGCATTTGGGAACGGAGATACCACGATGAGGACGGGCAGACCGAAGGCCGAACTGGTGTTGAGCGAAGACGAACGCGCGCAGTTGCAAGCGTTCGCGCGCAGCCGGTCGTTGCCTGCAGCGCTGAGCAATCGGGCGCGCATCATTCTCAGCAGCGCGGACGNGGAGCTCAATAGCGCGATCGCCGAACGGCTGAAGATGGGCAATGCCACGGTGGGCAAGTGGCGCGCGCTTCGTCGCGCGCCGCATCGCCGGTCTGTACGACGATGTTTCGCCCGGGTGCGCCGCGTACGGTCGACGACGAACGGGTGGCGCAGTTGATCCAAACCACTTTGCATACCAAGCCGGCCAACGGCTCGACACACTGGAGCGTGCGTTCTGTCGCGGCCGAGACAGGCATCTCCAAGAGCAGCGTGCAGCGCTATTTTCAGCTCTTCGGGCTGCAGCCTCATCGTGCCGAGAGCTCCAAGCTGTCCACCGACCCGTTCTTTGTCGAGAAGCTGCGCGACGTGGTAGGTCTGTACCTGAGCCCGCCTGACGAGCGTCAAGCAGTTGGTCCAACGCATCGACCATTTCGTCACCGCGTACAACACGAACTGCTAGCCGTTTCGCTGGACTGCCGCTGCGGACTCGATTCTCGAGAAGTTGCATCGACTTTGTTCATGTATTAGCGGGACAGGACACTAGGCAGCAGAACCATAAATTCCTCGCCACCGACGCGGGCAACGCCGTCATAGGGGCGAATTGCGTCGCGGCATCCCGGACGAAGCCTTGCAATACTTCATCGCCCACCTGATACCCATAGCGGTCATTGACCGCTTTGAAGTTGTCCAGGTCCAGCGCCAGCAGAGAAAACGACTCGCCTTCCCGCTTGGCGCTTGCAATCTCGGCTTCGATGCGGCGCATGAACGTGCGGCGGTTGGCTGCGCCGGTCAAGGGGTCGGTCGCAGCGAGGTGTTCGAGCTTCTGGTTGGTCCGTTTCAGCGCCTGAAGCGCACTTTCGGTGCGCCCCATGGCCGCCGCCAGACGGGCCATCCACTCTTCCTGACTGTAAATGGTCGCAAACGAACGGGTTGTGTGAAACGCCTGGACGACGCCGTAGCTCAAAAGAAAGAAGCCTCCGGCAAAAATGGCATGCGCCAGCCACCAAATGACCATCACCGATGACGTTCAACTATAACGTAATACGGTCACATACATCATTCAGAATCACGAAATTCCCCCTCTCAGCCCGCTTCCGCCCATGAGCCGTATCAACGATACCCATCTACGCACCCGTGAAGTCGCCGCCCGCCTAGTTGCCGCGGGCCGGCACCCGCATGAGCTCACCGTCGACCTCATCTACGCCGAGATTCGCCAGGGCAGCCGCACCACCATCAACGACGAGCTGAAGCTGTGGAAGGACGAGCAGGCGCGCAACAACAACGCGCTCTCTGCCGCATTGCCGCCAGCCGTCGCCAACGCCATGCTGTCTGTCTGGGCGTTGGCCGTCGAGCAGGGAGAACAGGTCTTTGCGCAGCGCAGCGCGGAGTTTGAGGCCGAAGCGGCCGCCGCCACCACGCGCGCCGAATCGCTGCAGGTCGCCAATGCGGGATTGAAGGCGGAAGTACAAACGCTTCGCGCCCAGGTTGATTACCTGCAGGCGCGGCTCGCCACAGCGCTCGCCGATCACGCCAGGGTCCAGACCCAGTTGGACGCAACCATCCGCCAGGCCGAAGCAGCCGTGGCTGAGCGCGATGCCGTGCGCGCGCAATCGGACCAGGCCCTGCACGAAGCGCAGTCCACCCATGCCCGCGAACTGGAAGCTGTGCGGGCTGCCCGCGCCGAACACGAGGCCGCCCTGCGGGCGGGGGTTGACCAGGCCACCACCGGCCTCGAAGGCGTGCAGACGCTCGTCATGCTGCAGACCGAGGAAACGCGCGAAGCCCAGCGTCGCGCGGAAGCGGCCGTTTCGAAGACCCGGCAACGAAACGAGCAACTTGTGGCCGACGGGCAGCGTCTCTCCGCCGACGCTGCTGAACAGCGGCGGCTGGCCGAACGGCATGAAAAACAGCTCGCTGGTGTCATGGAAGAAACGCGCGAACTGCGGCGCGAGCGCGATTCCCTGACCCTGCAGGTGGCCCAGTTGCAGGGTCAGCTCAAGGGCCGCGACGAATCCGCGCCAGCGCGTACAGCCAGACGTCGCGCCAGTTGAGCCAAACAGCGAGCAACGGCTTTCGGAGTACCGCGGAGCGCGTCAGCGCCCGCCTGCGCTGCTCGACGATATTCTCGCGCTGGCAGACGAGCTGGCGCACGGCACGATCGACCGGATCATGGGCATGAGCGATGCGGACGACGCCGCTGCGGTGTTATCAGACTCGCTCAAATTGCCGCAAGGCTGACAGGCGGAGAATGCAGCAACGGTACCGGCCGGCTCGATTCCAGCTAGCTCTCCGGCAAAAGCCGGCGAGCATAGCCCGTGCGGTTGATGTCATGCACAACGCCTATCCTGCCTTCCGGTCCGGTCCGGTCGGTTACGTTCCCGAAATCGCCGGTCACGTTCCTCCGAAATACGCAATGTTGCACTATCGCGCTGGATCAACGAGCTGCGGGACAGACGCGGTATGAATATCGCAGTAGTGGCACTGGCGAACAAGACCGCACGAAACAATCTGGGTCATGTTAGCAAAGGAGCGAGAATACCGTACCCGTGTGAGAATCGCTCTGTAATAGAAATTCAGCAAAAACTCATCGTCGATTACACAAGTGATTTGACTCAGTGGCAACAGGTTGGACCGTCGGTGACAAATCCTGCGTAGACTTAGGACCTACAAGGCCGCTGATATATGAAGGGGTCGCCGAGCGAAATCCATTGGGGGCCAAGCGCCTACGAGCGCGCCAACGCACAGGCCCGAGGAGTTTGTTAGCCGCACTTACGGGCCGAACTGTGTGTTAATCACCGCTTCGACGAGCGTCACGCCATTTGGGGTCAAGGTAACTACATCACCGTCGACGGTGACCAGTGCTTTATCAACCAGTGTCTTAAGCGCACGATTGATAATCGAATTATCAAAAAAGCTTCGCCCTTCAAAACGCCGTCTGAACACGCCGTCATTCACAGGGACCAATGTAGATGTTGCCATTTTGAACGCATTAACTTCCCGTCGAAGCAGGGAGATGCCTTGGCTTTCATCAATGGGCAAGCGATGATTGTCCAATGCTTCCTTGTATCTTCCGTATCCGGTTATGTTGATAGCTTCAGCTCTTGTACATTTGGAGCTGCCGCCCAAGCCGATGGCCACCTCTGGATACTGCTTGCCGAGATCGGTGACTAATCCCTTCCATTTTTCGGGGCGTTGATGCTTTTGATGAAAGTACATTGTTGGATGCTCCAGATAGTCAGAGGATAAATACTTTTCAACAAGCTCGCGCATTTGATACTGCTTACCTAAACCCGGAAACCTCCTCTTATCATCAAAAAACTTTCCTTTCTGCCACAGACTCTTTCGTTCGCCAGAAACACCAGTGCGTTTCCTCATAAATTCGTCCATGTGCAGCTTGGTACAGACAACATGGGAGAGCCCCAATTCTATAATCTTCTCCACGTCGCGTTTCACGTCATCGACATTTTGGTCGAGTAGGCCATAAATAAGGTCGACACTAATCCAGTTAAAACCGATCTCGCGCGCGTCATAAATGGTCTCTATGCACGCCCGGGCTGAATGCATACGACCGGATGCTTTGATGATATGATCATTGAAAGACTGCACCCCAAAGCTGATTTTTGAAAAACCTAGCTTTTTTAACAAGCGCAGATAGTTTTTAGTCAGCGTTCCCGGCTCACCTTCAAAACGCATGGACGCAGCCGAAAAATTAAAATGGCTTTGATAAAAATCCACTAAACGCCGCAGTTCTTGCTCCGGAAGCAGCGATGGCGTGCCCCCGAAGATATTAAATTCCCCAATTTCTACCTGCCCAAGGCTTGGGATACTCTCAAGCCACATCCTTGCTTCTGTTATATTACAATCCACCACATCCCGGAACATCGTCTGTGCAGCCTCGGTCTGTGGGTTGAGAATAACTGTGGGAAAATCACAGAAATAGCAGCGGTAGCGGCACGTTGGAATATACGACCAAAGATGGATTTGTTTAGCTTGCTTTATCTCTCGCTCCATATCATTCAAAAAAGAATCAAGTGGATAACTAGAGATATCGCCCGGGAAAACGTGGCAGCCGAAAGGGTCTTTAAATACGTAATCAAGGAATTCGCAATTCTGCGGTCGCGAGAGGAAATCGTATACTCGCGGCACAGGATAGTGAGCGTCGATGTCGTTCAAAGAATCTAACGGTTCTTTATTCATTAAAAAACTCCACCGTTAGCGAAGTAATTATGTGCGTCCCCGGATTCACGGTCCTCGCAGAAGTAGTAGACGAAACGTCTGAAATCTTCCGGCTTGACAACATCGAAACACTTGGGCAACGGTGGCGGGAAACCGATATCACCACCAACAGTGCGGCGCATCGCGCTAAAAATTTCATCACGAAATTCAAAATATAGTCGATAGCACGGCGTTTTGTAGGAATGGATCGACTTGAAGTCGATAATGCGAGTTTCCCGCTTAATTTCATTGAGGCGCCTGTACAGCCGATCTGCCACGCGCCCAGTGAAGAACTCACGTACCAGGGCATTTTCCAGCAAAATATGCGGATTTAACAGCACAGGTAGAACGACATTTTTAGGAACATAGTCCTTAATTGAGCAAAACCAGGCATTTTGCGACTGTTCCGGGGTTGTATCTTGCAGCGCTATTGTTTGCTTCTCGGCATCAATGCGGACGTCTTTCATGATAATGATACCGTCCTGCCCATAGGCGGTGCCGGTGATGACCTCTTCTAGGAGAGTATCCACGCGACGACTGTTAATTTCTACCCGGGAATCTCGGGCGTAAACTGGGTTGCCACCCCTTGCAATGACCCGTATCCCAAAATCCCAATCATCGGAAAGGTGTTCCACAAATCTTCCATTTTTGAGTTGATAGAAAATTTCGATACCCCCCACTTCGTCGTAGAGCTTGCGCTCAACAGCGAAACCTTTTCCGTCTGGAAAACCGCCGAATAGCGAAAAAGACATTTCCCGGCAACGTAAAGTTTTTTGAATTTCCCGAAATAGATTAGGGCGGTTGATGAATGAATTCTCATTATAATAATAGTTGCAGGTACCCAGCCCCCCATTTTCTTCTATCATTTTTTTTATTAGTGCATGCAGCCAGTATGGGTCTACTGTACAATCTGCGTCTGAGGAAACAATATAGTGCTTCCTTTGGACTCCCAAGCGGCTGTCCCTAGTTTTTGAGCGGAAGGACGCATAATCCATACCCTGTTTTCTGGCGGATGATACTCCCTGAACGGCTTCCGTGATTATATTAATATCAATGGAGGGGTTTTCTGCCTTAAGGGCCTTTACTTTCCGGACAGAATCGTCTGTAGAATTGTTATCCACAACAATCAATTCATAGCTCTGATGGGTAATCAGGTTGTTATGGGTTTTCTGGTTAACCAAAGAAGTTAGCACATCATCAATGCAATCCGTTTCGTTATAAATGGGCAGTACAACAGATACAAAAACATTATCTCGCATACACCCCTCCAAAGTTCAGGTCGAAAATATCGCTGATGTTAGAGGAAAGTAATTGCCTTCCTATGAGGTAATTTTTTTTCGCAATTTCTTTCATAAGTTGTTTATTGTTGATGAGTTTATACAGCGCATCAATGAAATTTTCATCAGGTAAGCCATCATTCCCCTCTGATATCTTCATGATTGGCGCAATGAAACCATGCTGGCCATAAACCTCATCATAATATTCATAGCTGGTCGTAATGTAACAACGCTGGTGGCTGATTGCCTCGCCAATAGGGTTTCCATAACTATCATAATCCCAAGAGGTGAGAAAGGAGACTAGATCGCAGGAATAATACAAATCATCAATAGTGTACATCTGGCCCTGAGATGGTAGGCCTCTATGATGAAGTGACCCGAGGAATTTGATAGCCGACTCGGCGTTAAGTTTTTTAGATAAGACTACTAGCTGTTGATAATAATATGCGTCTTCGTTGGGATCACCTGCCACGAAAAGCAATGCCTTCCGATCGATATCATTCTGTATAAAAAGCTGATTCACGCGATTAATCACATAGATATCCCTGTCCAAGCGCTTTTGCGGAATAATGCGGGTTGTCCTGGCAATAATAAGATCATCATCCCGGATGGAGAAATCCTCTCTTAAATTCTTGTAGCCGACTTGGTCGTTGAATTCGTAGGTATTTTTTTTAACTTTTACATCAACTGTATAATTGCACCACTCTTCAAGGTTGCTTTTTAAATCATTGTTGAGTGTTACGTATGTTATGTAACTGGACTTGATGGGCTTGATGGCGTTTGGATATGGCGGTGGGCCATACTTCATTGCGCTCTTTTCGCTACTCCACATTAAATCGTGATCTCGCCAAATAACAAAATTCCCCAATCCATGGCAGTTTCCATATTCCTCGATGGCGAGATACAGGGCTTGAGTGTAAACTATATTTTCAGGAAGAGTTCCATTCTCCACAATAACATAGCCAATATTCAGATTGCCCCAAAGTTGAACAATTTTATGAGATAGATGCTGAGATGTGTCTATAATTTCGGCCTTTATATATTCTTTTCTTTGATTGGATTCCGATATACTTTGGCGTATTAAAACGTCATGCGCATGCTTGATAAAGTCAACGTTATAATTTGCTATGGAACTGATGTCATCTATACGAACAAGAGTGAATATGTCTTTGTAGAGTTCCTTTTCCCATTCGTACGGTTTGTTAAACATTCCTTTGTCTATTTTTATATCATAACCAAGGTCCAGGTACGATTTTATTCCATTCTGGGAAAGAACTTTTGCTATCTTGATTGCCTCAACAGTAATTCCTGATACCGCGACTGCGTCAAATGATACAAATATAGCTCGATTGTAAGCATTCATTTAGAAATCTCGCATCAAAAATAATATCATCGCAAATTACTGCTCCGAGTGTAATTCGCCGGTCGAGATCAGGAATTGGAGTCGCTCCACACCTGCGACAGAACGTGGGGGAAAGGTTTTTCTCAGTTGTTTGGAGAATATTGTTAAAAGATGGCGTGTCCAACAAGTTAAAATGGCATATTGATCACCATCAAATATCCTCTGTGCTCGGTATTCTTTGCGCGCTATTGATTAATATATCTTTGCCCCGACAAGGCACGCGGCAGGTTGAAGCGAGATTCGTACCATCAACGTACCCTCCACTGAGACCTTAGTTGAGCACGCCGTCTTACTATTTCCGATAGCCCCTGGTCCAAAGCCGACAATACGAGCGGGATTCGTCGCTGTTGCGACAAAATGTTCCTGCCGCCGTGCTTGAGAAAGATTGCCGCTGCACCGGCTGCGCGACGAGATTAGAAAATCCGAACGCTTGAGGAGAAGTGAGTTTAAAGCAACTAGGGAATGGACCGCGTAAGAACGTCGTTGCTACTTGCAGCTAGCGCTGCCCAATCAAATGCGGGTACGGGTGCGGGACGATCTCGCCGAAATGTTTAGCCGACGCATGAGCGCCATCCACAAGCGGGCACGGGAGGAGTTGGAGCAAATCCAGTCCCGCCGGCGCGCGCAAATGGAAAAACTCGTCGAGCTGCTCGACGGCGTGGTCGATATCGTCGCCGAGGGCGAAGACGATGCTCAGATCGGCCTGCCCCCTCAGGCGATTTGGAGCCTCTACGCGAGAGCTGCGCCGAGGTCCGCGCCTTCAGCGGCAACAACTACACCATATCCTCTCCCCCTACTGCTGCGCCGCTTGGGATAGAGGTGGCGCCGGAAATTCGGACAGTCGGATAAATGGAAGAGCTGGGGTCTGAGCCGGCCATAATGGCGGGCAGAAAGGACCTCAGAAGATGACGAAACGAAGCAGGCGAACCCACTCGGCGGGGTTGAAGGCGAAGGTAGCCCTGGCGGCCCTCAAGGGCGAAAAGACGCTGGCGGAGCTGGCCCAGCAGTACGACGTGCACCCCAGCCAG
>NZ_KB902887.1:0-129586 GCF_000379565.1 Cupriavidus sp. UYPR2.512
GCGCTCAGGCGCGCTCGCCGACTATCAAATTGATATGGAAGAGGATCTGCTGCCAGACCAGGTCTGGACCGGTGTGCTGCAGGACTATCCGCGTTGGTCCGCCAGCGTCTGGGACCTGGTCGCGCGCAGCATTGCCGTGGCGCTGACGGGAAGGGAGGAACTGCCTCCGCGGCCGACCATCCCGCCGATTCCCATTCACGACTCCGATGGCCCTTGGCCGTACGTCCGCTTTGACGATATCCCTGAGCCGACCCGCACGTTCTTTATGCACAATTTGCATGGATCGAGTACGCCTGCTTTCGGTGCGCGGCATACGCGTGGGACTGGGAAGACTTCCTGACTGGGCAGCGATGAGCGATCGCTCCGACGCGCATGCGCGAGAGATGGTTGCGGGAATATCCTGGTACAACTGCCTTGGGAAGGAGCAAAGGCTCGTCTGGCTCGACAAGGGTGCGGGTCTCTTCGGCGAGCGAAACTGTGTGACGGCCTGACGTGCCCTTAAAGCCGAGCGCCCGCAAACCGCGCAGCGCATTGTGGCAGCGAGCGATTTACCGCTGCCCGAGGCTAANAAAATTCAAAACCGCCTCGCACACAAAAATACGGACAGTCCCCCTAGTGTTCTGACTCCTTAATCGCATCGAACGGGACGTGCAGAGACAGATTGGCTCTTCGCGAGCATGTATGAGGCTGACATCAAGGGTGTCCAACCGTTGCAGCTTGCGAATATAGGTACGCCGGCTCCGTCGAAGAAGCGAAGCCGGCCGCCTGGCAACCAATCCCGATCCGTTCACTCGCCGTCCGGGCCACCCCCTCGATCCTCATCGCCTCGATCGTCTCCGCGATCCTCATCTCCGCGATCGCCGCGGTCGTCACCTTCGGCGTCGCGCTCTCCCTCCACAACAGCGCCCCCCCCTTCCTTGTCGTAGTCAATCTCGATCACACGGCTGCCATCATCATTCTCCCGAACAGTAATGTCCGGCTCGGCCCCCGCTTGCCCGGTTTTGTCCTCGAGATCGCCGTCGAGGTCCTCAGCAAACTGCATGTCTTCATCTGTCGGCGGCACTTCGTCGCCCTTCTGTTCACCCATTTTCAATCTCCTTTTGCCGTCAATTTTCCATTCAGCACTTTCAAAAGAAACGCCCACCTTTTACGACGGTTCTCCTCTTTTGCAGTTGTACTGCACTTCTGAAATACCCCTCGGACCTGTTGAATCGCCTCCGGGGAATCCTTCAATACATTGATGAATGCCTTGTTGAAGATGATGGTATTCGTCACGGAGGTGACGTCGGTCAAAGGCAGGTCACACAGCGAAGCTTTTGACTGCGTGTAGCAGTCCACATGGGTGCTCATTGCAAAACTCTTCATCTTTGCGCAGTCGCAAGACATGGGGTTGTCGATCGGAAGTACTTCTACTGCCTTTTCTTGCAAACAAACCAATGTCGTGTCTCTCCATGCCTTGCCCGCTTCGCTTAGAGTAGTGTTCGCTAGGAAGGCCTCGCAATACTTTTTGCCGAACGACATGAAGTAATCGTCGTTCTTGTCCTTACACGGACAATATTTGTCGAAACAGGCTTGGTAGACGTTGCAAGAAGCGGTCGCCGAATTGACACACTGCCCGTAAGCGAACGTCGAAAGAATCAATGACGCGACGAAGATGCAGGTGCGCAACATGCTCGATCCCTTAACGTCGGCGACGTGTGCCAATGTCTTTGCTTCACGCCAGCATGACAAGTGCAGAAACACTAGATGTCTATGCGAATACACCATCCCTGGAATTCTATTGTTTTCGCTCCCCGGCCTTCTTTCAATAGCCTTTCGGCTCGAAGAATAGGCGACCTGCAGAATATAACTACTCCGCCAAAAGGCGGAGATGATATGAGAATAATTTAATTGAGATGTAAGAGATGTTGATGTGAGGTTCTGTTGCTAAGGTAGACTGGCCCGGGAGTCTTACGCGATGACCGATTAGTGTTTCAATATTGAAACAGAACTGACGCGAGACAGTGCCTCAAGGGTTTACGGAAACCGAGCGTCGCCCGTGATGTCAACTACCGTGAGGGCAAAGGGATAGTGGACGGTGATGGGTCAGTGAAAAAAAAGTATGTCGAGTCCCAATAAGCCCCCCGAACTTGCAGAGGCACTGAGGTTGCCATGGGCGACCTGAAGGACACTGACGGTCGATAGGTATCGCATTGTCCTAAAATGGAGAAATCCAAGCTGCCGGAAAAAGGAGAGCGCTATGGCCACAGGCGGAGTCCATCACGCGAGGGTGCTCTCTAAGATCCTTGGTAATGTCATTTGGAGCTTGACAAAGCCAGTCTTTACCCTCTGGCCTTGGATATTCTCTGTAGCGGTCTTTTTGGCGCTGCTGAACTCATCGCAAGGCGAATCCTTAGCAGGAAATTTCGCATCGGAGCCGCTTGCTATACAGGTTGTCATTACCGGGCTATTGGTCTACCTGCTACTAACGTCCTTTGGTTGCTTTCTTTCCTCGGTTGTCACAACAGCGCTCGAGACGAAATCCTCACCGGGGGGGAAGGTGCTGGATGACGCGGCAGTACAGTTCGCTTCATATTCATTGTGGATATTGGTAATTAGTACTTTGCCCGCACTTGCCTTTGGCATTAAAACTGGATCTATCGCTTCGCAGATCATCGCTTCAGCCTGGGCGGCACTGATCTTCTCTCTCAGTCTTGTGGGACTTCGGTCCATCAAAGGACGGAAGAGCAGTCTTTGGGAAAGCCTAATCGTCGTGTGCCGCCGGCATCGACTGATCTTTGCTGCTTGCATGATGGCATTTGCCGTTGCTCCGCTGATATTGGGCGCGATCACCGCCTACCGAGCGCCACTAAGATTGACACCTGCGGGGCCTCTCGTACTAGCCCTCGTCGGCACCAGCGCGCTCGGCACGCTCATTGGAACAATCTTGATTATTATCCCGAGGTGTCTTCGGCTTCCATGGCTTGGTTGGGCGATTGGAGCAGGAATTACTGCCCAAGTCCTTCTAGCGCCGCTATCTATTGATGCAGAGAACCCTCTGCTACGAAAAGAACGCCAAGAGGCGACGTTGACGAACGAAGAGTGGGAGACCAAGTGTCCTACTTTCGAGACGGCGCCGGCCGGACAGGTCTTGATATCCAGGGTGGATGATGAAATTTTAGAGGCGGATGAGATCGAAGACTCCGGGGAGCGCCGTCCCGAGTCGCGGCCTTACTTTCTGGTAAGCGCAGAAGGCGGTGGCATCAGGGCAGCCTATTGGACAGCTATGGGCCTAGGGCAGATGGATGTCATTACCCATGACGAGTTCGCTTCAAGGGTTCTTTTGCTGTCTGGCGTGTCAGGCGGCAGTCTAGGAGTCGCAACGTGGTTAGCAGCACATGAAGTAGAGGGACTGTCGCCCAATGAAAGGCTTGATTTGATGGCGGTCTTCCTGTCCACAGATTTTCTGTCGCCGTTGCTTGGGGGATTCTTGTTCCTTGATGCCCCCCGCGTCGTTCTTGGTCAGATATGGCCGGCGGCCCGACGCGACCATGTATTTGAGAAGGCCCTTCATGACCGTTGGAAGGATCTAACGGGTTCGTCATTCTTTGCTCAACCGCTCCGTAGGCTATGCCTGAGGAAATTCAGCCATCCACCGTTAGTGTTCTTTAACGCGACAGACGCTCTATCGGGAAAATTAGTTTCACTGGAAGGTGCAAACTTTTGGCGTCAGAACGCATTCAACGGTTTTACAAACTCTCTTGAATTTACAAGCCTACGATGGATAAGTATTGCACAAGCAGTTTCAATTAGTGCGAGATTTCCATTCTTGTCTCCGAGTGCAGAAGTCGGAATCTCTTCGTCTCAGATGGGGTTAACTGAGAGGCAAAGGGCAATCGATGAAATTGACCCAGAGTCTGCCGAAACTCAGGAGGAGAAAGAGTCATTGACCACTAGGAAAGTCAGTCTGCAAACGGCGCTGGACAATGAGGCTGAGTGGCCGGATGAGGTTGTCAGCAAGGTCCGCGTTGCGACACTGGTAGACGGCGGTTACTTCGACAATAGTGGACTGACCCACGCCATTAATGCCATGGAGAAATTCAACGAAAAAGCGTTGAAAGCCGTGGGTCAGACTATGAAGAAGAAGTATGCCGATCAACCGATCTATGTAATGCATTTTCTCAATGACCCTAGTGCTGCGTGTCTGCCTTTAGGGGCGAATTGGAAACAAGGTGTGTCTGCTGCGGGCACTAACTTTATGGTCGCGGCAAATATAGGGTCGCTTCCATGTGAAACTTCAGTCGGCTTGCTAAACGACGCAACATCGGCACACCCATTTCAGTTTCTAACAACTCCGTTTGAAGCGATTTTCTCAGTCAGGGAAGCGCGCGCAGCGGTACAACGTCAGTATCTGATAGATCGATTTTTTAGGCTACAGTACTCCAGGTTGCCGCAGATTGCGCCACAGAAGAAACAACTGAAGGAGTTTTCCATTGCTCAGGAACTCACTGACATGACGGCTGGCCCGGCGGGTCTTCTTTTCCCATACTCAAACGAGATGTGGACCGTCGACAAGCGTACGGTGAACCGTCTATACGACACCCAGCGCAAATGGCTAAATGTGTTTGAGACAAGAGACCCTCAGTTCGATCAGACCTACGCGGCAAACCTCGAAGCTTGGAAGCAGGAAGCGCTGTCGGCTACTGAGAGATGGAATTGTGCTGCCGAACTGCGTATTAGCCAACCGCCCCTTGGATGGACGCTCAACGCAAAAGATCGCGCGCTGTTGCGATGTCTCGCTGCCCGAGCCAGTATTCGCGCCGGTTTTCCCCCCTTAACCACTCCGTATCCGGGAGGTGAGGCGCTATTCTCCAATCAAGCGCCAACAACCGAATTCCCCCCCCCTGAGGCGCCGCTGCCCTATAAGGCTCTTAGATAGCGTCATGATTGAAAGCGGCATTTGTACTTGCCCATAAGGCGATGCTCTGCGCGCCGAACAAGTAGCCGTCAAAGCTCGGGCATGCCGTTGGTGAGTCGGCCGCTTCCTGGTCGGAACCGCCGTTCGAAGGCCGGTGTGAAGCAGCAGTCAGTGTCCGTAGATGGCCGGCTCCGGTCGAATGAGGGTAGTAGGGTTCCCACGTGCAATGAGCGCCGGAATTTGCTAAGCCGCGTGGGCGGCCTTTCCGCGCGTTTTCCCGGCTTGCGCGGCAGCCGTCGCTGCCCCTTGAGGAACTCCAGGAAGCAGGTCTAGTTTGCCTCGACGATGCCGTTTTTCTGCTCGGTCTTCTGTTCAGCAGGCTGTTGCAGGAAGCGATGGCGCTTCAAGAAGAGGGTGTTTTTGCCCCATTCCCCATTGCCTGGCGGTCGTACGATTTGTGTCCAAGGCACTCTCCTTGTCGCGCAGGGAAAGTGTCAACCTTATTTAGGACGGGTGACGACCAAACAAAAGGCCCCGCCGCAACAAGGGGCCTTTTGGGGCTGGTCGATCAATAGCGAGGGCGCCGTCGAAGATTGCCTTGGAACTCTGGCGCAGGTCCGTTTGCGAAAATCCGGAGCGCCTCGCGGGAACGCTCAAGCTCTGCAAGCAAGTCCACCCGGCCCTGCAACGGAGCCAAAACCTTACCTTGGTCGACGTCCGCTCCCTCGCGCGCCACGGTACAAGGCCTAGCCGTTCTATCGGGGGTGTTGATCATAGATAACTCCGATCACAGTTGCCGCTTTGCCAATCGGCAGCGACGAAATTTGTCATGAGTATAAGCATAACCCAAGTGGTTAAATCGCCGCTCAAGCGCTCAAGCGCTCAAGCGTCGGTCTTTGGTCAATCTGAGGCGTCGAGGTGCTTCGCCAGGCCGGCAAGTGACAGATAGGCGGGAGGGCGGGGGCCATAGCCGACCCTCACCGGCCGACCGCGCTCGTGCGGTCGCATGGGCCGCTTCCTGGGGTTCAGCCGCCATTCACCTGGACCATAAGACCATCGAGCTGGCAACGAACTCGCGATAACGTGTTTTATCGCGAGTTTGAGAGAGGGCCAACGCTAGTTAGGCTAGCGAACGAAGGGCCATTTCAGGAAGGGAGAAGGGAACGGCCGGGCAGGGTGACCGGGCCGTCCCCCTACGCTCAAGCCGCAAGTTCTAGGCGGTCCTCCTCCGGGCCAGCCCCTGCCTGCTCAACCAGCGCTGCGGCAAAGTGCGCCTGGCAGGTCCGCCGCTCATTCAGACGTGCCCGCAGATCCGCGCACAGTTGGCGCAGTTCTTCCACGCGGGCGACAATGCGTAGCATTTCCTTTCGCGGCGGGACTGGTATCAGGACGTTATTCAGAATCTCGAGGTTGATGTTCTTCTGTGCCGTCGCGGGAGCGAAGGCTGTCAAGTCATCTTTCGCCGTCTCGATAAACGTAAGGAAGTATCGAGTATCCACTAGGCCTGCAATCGGAACGAGTCCGACCACACTGTCTGGAAAGCAAGCGTCAAAGCCAAGAATCGCGGAGTCGGCAATATTTGCAGCAATCGTGATGCAGAGCGTGCCGGCTGGCCATAACTTGCTCTGTGCCAAGCCGAACTCGCTATATTTCGCGTTGAAATGCTGGATGACGCGGTCTGCGCGGGCCACCTCCCCAGTCTGGATCAAGGGATATAGACCGGGATTGAAAAGCTTTGGATCGTTCCGAGGTCGGTGCTTCGACTTGCCTCGTCCAAATTCACCAACCTCCTGGAATCGGGCCCACGCCCATCCTGTCGGCAGGGGGAAAGGCTCATCATCGACCTGTATTGGCGGCAGCGGCTTGTCGCGCTTGAGTACTCCCGCTGCAATCAGATTGTCCTTCTCAACGCGAATCTGTCTAAGCAACTCGTTGGCCGGCTCGTCATCCGGGTCCTGCGAAACAATCAATCCACGGACCGCGAGTTGTCCAATGGCTTTCTCCAACGCGTCCACTGCTTCCGGGCGGTCGAGCAGTAGGTCGATGTTCGCGGCGAGGCGGGACCAGTTTTCCGCGAGCGCATGTGCCGACTCGCTCGCGGCCAGCGCTTCGAACAGCGTCGTGGTCAGCCGCGCGTGCTGCTCCGCCTCTAGGCTGCCACGGGATTCCAGTTCGTCGGACAGCCGCATCAGCTCTTGGACTTTGGCTACGATGCGTGCCTGCTCAGCACGCGGTGGCAACGGAAACCGCTTATTTTCAAAGTAGTCTCGCGGGAGGCGCTTCTGTCCAGCGGACCCGGTCATGACCTTCTCGCCGTTAAGTAAAAATTCCGGTGTCTTCAAGAAAATCAGGACGTAGTCGGGCAGGATTCCGCCCAATGGCCGGACAACGTGAAGTTCGGTCGTACCGGCCCCAATCCCGTTGGTAAGGTTCCTGAAAACGGTAGATTTGCCGTTCTCAAAGCAGGGGGTGATCTTGGCAACGCCAACATCACCCTCCGCAAAGTGTGTGAAACCAGTCTTGATCGCCGACCACGGTCTTTCCTCCACGCCATGCGGACTTACAAGAGCAGTGGGGATCGAGCTCATCTGCACGAAGGAAACTGGCAGGTCGTCGTCAGCATTGTTGCGTGGACCAATTACCCCGATCTCAGCCAAGGATGACCACTCCCACCCCCGTGGAAGGGGGGGCTTCTCAGATTGGCTTGCCAAAAGGCTGGCGCTTGTTTTCCGCTTTCCCTTACTGACGGGTTCGGAATGGTGCTTCTCCTTTGCGATCTGCTTCAGCAGGAAGCTAGCCGGCTCATCGTTGGAGTCCTGCGGCACCAGCTTGCCTTGCACCGCCAGCGTCAAGATCAGCTCGCGCAAGCGAGCCACACCATCCGGTGCGGTCGCCAGCAAGTTAAATCCTTCCTTGATCTTCATGCCTGACCCTCCAGCGCATCCGCCAGGATGCCCTTGAGCCGGTCGCGCAGTGTCTGCGCCTCGGCGGTAAGCCGGTGGTACTGGGCCAGCAGCTCATCCGGATCGTGGCTGATCTCCTCGCCCCGGTGCGGGTTCTTCTGGTCGAGGTTGAAGCCGTTGGCTTTCAGCGTGTCGATGCTGACCTTCCAGGCAAACTCGCTCTCGACGCGGCTGGCAAAGCCGTCCGCTTCGCTGCCCCACCAGGCCTTCTCCGGCGCGAACTCCTCGATGCGGATCGGCTTGGTCTTCGAGTAGCTCTTGTAGCCGGCCGGATAGGGATGCTCGTAGTACCAGACCTCACGCGTGGGTGCGCCCTTGGTGAAGAAGAGCAGGTTGGTCTTGATGCCGGTGTAGGGGGCGAACACGCCGTTGGGCAGCCGCAGGATGGTGTGCAGGTTGCACTCCGTGAGGAGCCTTTCCTTGATGCGGGTTTTCTTATCGCTATCGCCGAACAGCGTGCCATCGGGCAGTACCACCGCCGCGCGGCCATTGTGCTTGAGCAGCTCGATCATCAGCACCAGAAACAGGTCCGCCGTTTCCTTGGTGCGCACGTCGGCCGGGAAGTTGGCCTCGATGCCGGCTTCCTCGGTGCCGCCGAAGGGAGGATTGGTCAGGATCACGTCGACCAGATCGCGCGTGCCATAATCGATCAGCGGTCGCGACAGAGTATTGTCGTGGCGAATCTGCGACGGCACCTCGATGCCGTGCAGCATCATATTGGTCACGCACAGCAGGTGCGGCAACTGCTTCTTCTCGACCCCTGTGATGGCGTTCTGCAGCACGATGTCGTCGTCGGTGCGCTGGCGCTGCGGCTTCAGGTGTTCGATCGCGCAGGCGAGGAAGCCGCCGGTGCCGCAGGCCGGGTCGAGGATACGCTCGCCCAGGCGCGGGTTGACCTGGTCGACCATGAATTGCGTGACCGCACGCGGGGTGTAGAACTCGCCCGCGTTGCCGGCGCTCTGCAGATCCTTGAGAATCTTTTCGTAGAGGTCGTTGAACAGATGCCGCTCGGTGCGGTTGTTGAAGTCGATCTCGTTGATCCTGTTGATCACCTGGCGCAGCAACTGCCCGGACTTCATGTAGTTGTAGGCGTCGCCGAACACTTCACGCACGACGAAGCCGCGCGGGCTGCGCTTCTCATCGGCATCGAGCCCCTTGAGCGTCGGGAACAGGTCGCCGTTGACGAACTCGAGCAGTTCCTCGCCGGTGATGCCTTCCGGATCGGCGGCCCAGGTGCGCCAGCGCAGCCGCTCCGGCAGCGGCGACTTGAATTCGTCGCGCATCAGTTCGAGCTCGGTTTCCTGGTCGTCGAAGATCTTGAGGAACAGCAGCCAACTGAGCTGGGAAATGCGCTGCGCGTCGCCGTCGACGCCGGCGTCCTGGCGCAGGATGTCCTGCACGGACTTGATGAAGGTGGTGCTGATGGTCATGGGGGTTCGTCGTTATTGGTAGAGGGCGCGTTCCAGTTCCTGGAGCGCGGCCTGATATTTCGCTTTGCCGCCAAAGGCGGTGATGATCTCGACCGGCGAGCCGAATTCGTTGAGCGGCGCGAGCTTCAGCACCTCGATCTTCTCGATATTGGTGATGCCCGCGTCCGCATACTTGTCGAGCAGCGCCTGCAGCACGCGCCGGGCGGTCTCGCCGTACTGGCCGAAGACGTTGCGTTTCCTGACGCGCTCGGCGCGCTCGCGGCGCGTCAGCGGCGGCTGGTTGAAGGCGATGTGGCAGATCAGGTCGAAGGGGTCGAGTTCCTTGCCGGCCATCTCGGCCAGCTCCTCGAACAGCACCCCCTGTTTTTCCAGTTCGGCCAGGATCGCCTCCTTGCGCTCGGCGGCATTCCAGGCCTGAAGGAAGCCGTCCAGCGAGGCGTAGCGCTTGTTGAGCTGGATCCGGGTGAAGTCGCGCAGCGACTCGGTGATCAGCTTGCCGTCGGGGCCCAGGTACTGGACCTGCTCGTGCGCGACGCGCACCGGCACGTGATCCAGCACGTAGCGGGTGCGTCCCGGACCGGGCGGCTCCTCGGGCTCGCCGAGGCTGCCGCCAGGCTGGGCCGTGCCGCCTTCACCGGTGCCCTCGCCCTCTGGATCCTCATCGGGCGGCAGGATCGGCTCGTCGGGCGCGGGATCATACACCACGACCGGGTCGCCATCGAAGGCGGGGTCGGCGAACAGTGCCGTGGCCTGCTTGAAATCCAGGATCGTGAACCAGAGCTTGTCGTGCTCCTCGTCGATGCGCGTGCCGCGGCCGATGATCTGCTTGAACTCGGTCATCGACTTGATGGTACGGTCGAGTACCACCAGCTTGCAGGTCTTGGCATCTACCCCCGTGGTCATCAGCCGCGAGGTGGTGGCGATCACCGGATAGGCCTTGCGCGGGTTGATGAAGTTGTCGAGCTCGAGCTTGCCTTCGGCGTTGTCGCCGGTGATCTGCATGACATACTTCGGATTGGCACTGGCCAGATCCAGATTAGCGTTGATCAGCGCCTGGCGCATGCGCGCGGCGTGATCGATGTCCTCGCAGAACACGATCGTCTTCGCCATGCGGTCGGTCGCGCGCAGGAACTCCGTGATGCGCTGCGCTACCGCCACGTCGCGCTGGGTCAGCACCAGCGTGCGGTTCATGTCCGACTGGTTGTAGATGCGGTCCTCGACCACTTGGCCGAGCTTGTCGACTGTGCCGACCGGCGGGCGCCAGCCGAGGTCCTTGTCGAGATCCACGCGGATCACCTTGTAGGGCGCGAGAAAGCCGTCGTCGATGCCCTGGCGCAGTGAATAGGTATAGGCCGGCTCGCCGAAATAGGTGATGTTGGAAACTTCCTCGGTTTCCTTCGGCGTCGCGGTCAGCCCCAGGTGGACGGCCGAGCTGAAGTAATCGAGAATCTCGCGCCAGGCCGAGTCCTCGGCCGCGCTGCCGCGATGACACTCGTCGATCACGACGAGGTCGAAGAAATCGGGGCTGAACTGACGGTAGATGTTCTGGGCCTCGTCGGTCCCAGTGACGGCCTGGTACAGAGACAGGTAGATCTCGTAGGACTTCTCGACCGTGCGGTTTTCGATCTTCGTCATCGCCCCGGCAAAGGGCTTGAAGTCGTTGGTCTTGGTCTGGTCCACCAGGATATTGCGATCTGCCAGGAACAGGATGCGCTTGGCCGCGCGCGCCTTCCACAGCCGCCAGATGATTTGGAACGCCGTGAAGGTCTTGCCGGTGCCGGTCGCCATCACCAGCAAGATACGCGGCTGGCCCTTGGTCACGGCCTCGATGGCGCGGTTGACCGCGTTGAGCTGGTAGTAGCGCGCCTCCTTCCCGGGATAGTAGTCCTGGCTATAGACCGGCTCTGCCTCGGGCGCGATGCCCTTCCATGCCAGATAGCGTTGCCACAGCAGCGCCGGGGCAGGGAATTCTTCCAGGGTCAGTTCGCGCTCAATGACGCCATCGGTCGCGGTGCGGTCATGCCAGACGAAGCCATCCCCATTGCTGGAAAACGCGAACGGCACATCCAGCATCTCGGCATAGCGCAGCGCCTGCTGCATGCCGTCGCGCACGCCATGGCTGTTGTCCTTGGCCTCGACCACGGCGAGCGGAAGACCCGGCTTGAAGGACAGCACGTAGTCGGCGCGCGCGATGGTGTCTTCGTCGCGCGTCGCCTTCTTGCCGCGCACCAGGATCCGGCCATGGGTGAGGGACACTTCTTCCCGCAGTTGCGTGTGCAGGTCCCAGCCGGCGTCGACGATGGCCGGCGAAATGAATTTCGTGCAGATATCCCGCTCGGAAAGTGATTTCTTGCTCATCTTCTGTCCTTCGCGCTACGCGCCAACACCGTTTCAATCGAGCGGCCACAGTTCGAGGGTCACCCGCGCCTGCTGCTTGCGCAGGCGTTCGATCTCCTGCTGCAGTTCTGCCTCCTTCTCCAAGGCTGCTCCGGCCTGTGCCTGTTCTGCCGCGCTCGGTTGCAGCACCTGCAGGGCTCTCAATTCCGACAGGTTGATCATCTGCATCGTGGCACCCCCGGACACAATGCCTTGCAGCAGGGCCTGGCCCAGCGGCGAGCGGAGTTGCAGGAACAGGGTGCGCGGATCGGTGCCAGCCGCCGGATCGACGCGCAGCACCATCGCAGTCTGTCCGGCGACCCAACCGCCTTCACCCGGCGGCGGGACCTCGGGTGGCACAATGCCGATCTTGCCGACCCCCCCTTTGACGATCAGGACGATGTCGTGCGGCAGCAGGAACTGTTTTTCATTGCATTGCTGCGCAATCTCGCGCGGCAGGCTGACCGCTCGGCTGGCGTCCTGAATGTAGCCGTAGGCCGGCAGGTCGGCAGGTCCCACCTCCCAGGCCGATGCGACGTCATCGCTGTCCACGGACTTGATCGCCAGCGGCCGCAGCGTCGTCACCAGATCTCCTAGCCTGACCATTTCGGCGTGGGCGAGTTTTTCCCGCAGCCGCCGCTGTGGGGGGGGCACGACGTAACGACTGACCTGAAGCTGGGCATCGTTTGCCAGAATTTCCTCAACCGATACCACTATGACGTCCGGGTCTGCAGCGTCCGTCAGAATCAGGTCGCCGAGCATGGAGGTATTGGTCAGCCTGGAGCGCGCCTTCGACAGGGACTCCACAAATCGCTCGTTGTCGGCGTTGACGAAGCGCACGGTGCGATGGCCTCCACGCGGATCGAGCACCAGCAGCGCGATGGCAACCTGTGGACCACTCAGAATGCCGCTGGGCAGGGCCACCACGGCCTGCACCATGCCGCGTTGCAGCAGATCGATGCGCAGCGCTGCCTCGCCTCGGCCGAACAGGAAGCTGGGCGTCACCGCGACCGCCACGCGTCGGCGAGTTTGAGCCAGCAGGTGGCGAATCGACAGGATCGTTCCGGAAGTTGTCTTCTCCGGAAAGCGGCCGAACCAGTCCTGCTCGGCGACCTCGCGCTCATAGCGTTGGTTCAAGGGGGGGAAGGCAATGGCAACGTCAAATTGGCGAGGTTTCCCCTCCTCAATGGCTTGGGGAAAACGAATCGGGTCCCCGATTTGGACGGTCAAAGACCCGTCGGCCAGCAGTCCGATCTGCAATGTTACCCGCCATGGAAGGGGCGTTTCCAAATAAACGGCGGCCCCTTTGAGCGTTCCTCTTACGCTCAGTTGCGCGCCGGTGTCCCAAGGCGTATAGAGCGTGTCCCCGGCCTGCAACTCGCCAAGGGTCAGCATCAGATCCGCCAGTTCAGGTGGATAGAACAGTTCGCCATCCCCCCTGCTGCCTGCCAGTCCGGTTACGACATCTGCGATGTTCAGGTGTTGCAGTACCCCGGTGTCGCGCAACTGCAGCACCAGATTCACGAGGTCCTGTAAGCCGGCTACGCCCAAGCGAGAGCCTTCCTTATCGTCGGGAAAGGCTCGCCGCAGGTCCCCATTTTGACTACTGAGCTGCTGCCAGCGCTCGACATAGTCCTGCGGCCTTTCACTCCTTGTAAGACGCAGCGGCGGCGGCAGCTTGCCATCGCTCGACCACTTCTCCCAGACGAGAACCTGCAGCACCAATTCGAGTGCAATGGCGTTGTCTAATTGACCGCGTAAGGACTCAACGAGCCCCCAAACAATGTCTTTCATCCACTGAGTTCCCTTTAGTGCCGGCGTTCGCAGTTGTACGCCGTGACTAGTTCCTCTCCTGCTGCAACGACCGTTACCCCGCCTTTGTCCAGAATCTTTTTCAGGACCCGCTCCGTCTGCTGCATGGCTTCCAGCAGACGACGAGCCTCCCTGTGACCTAAAACGTACTTATCCCGATCCGACACGCCGTGCGCGAGCACCAAATCCACCATGTCCTGGGTGATGCCGCGTTGGGACATGCGTTGCTTGACGTGATTAGTGTGTCGCATTAGCGCTCCTCTTGATGGAGCCAATCATATGATGTAATCTACAAAATATCAAACGTAATTTAATTACAACATTGAGAAGTCGAGCCCAACTTGATGCGTTCGGACGGCGTCAGTTCAGCACCTGGGATTAGACGAGCGCTTCAGAAAGTCACTCACCATGGGGCGACGGCTTGCGCCAAGACCCGGACGCACCAGACATTCATAGAGACGCCCTCGTTGATGGCCGCGGCATTGAGAAGAATCTTCAAGGTCTCGTCCACACCTTCGAACTCAAGAACTATCCGCGCTGATCGGCCACCAGCGGTAACAGGACACGCTTCTTTGCACCTTGGACCAAGATCGATGCATCTGCCGTTGGCATCTAAGGCCGGTTTCGTCGCGATGCTGGTCGAACAGACAGCGGGCGGGCGGCAATAACCAGAGCAATCTGGCACTGGGGCCGCCTACGCCGCGCGGACGTCGGACCCCTGCCCGACCGTCCTGCCAGGTTATCCAGAGAGCCGGCCACGCTCGGGCGTTTGCCAGACTCGCAGGTGGCAGGTCGGTTTCAAAAAGCTCGCGGTAAAGCCGTTATCGCGAGTTTTTTGGGACGGCCTTCCGCCGACAGGGCTTGTTATTGGATTGGCCAAAGCGGCCGTTCATCATGTAGCGTTCGACTATTGGCCGAAGTACGACACTGACCAGGCTCGAAATAGCGGCCGCAGCCCGCTCGGCTACGGACGCTGCTAGCCTCGGCTGCACCAGGCCGCGGGCGACCCGTTGCGGTCCTAGCCCAGCGCGAGTTCGACATCCGAAAGCTGCCGCTCAATGCCTTGGCTAGCCGGCGCGGGAGTCCGCAGGTCACCAACACAGGCCATGACGATGTCAACGCTAGGGTCTGTGTTGGCATATGCACTGAACCGAGGGGTCGGGTTCAACATACACTCCGGCGCCGAACTTGGGGTGGCTTGTCGCCGCGGCTAGCCTCCAACCAGACGCAGATGAGTATCTCGCACCGAATCTGCGTTGACACCAAGTCGTGACGCAAGGCGGTCGCTGAGCGCCTCCATGACTGAGACGAACGCATCGGAAGTCAAATCATCTCCGGTCAGTCCGAACGTGCGATAAACATGTTGCGCCAGCTCACCCGCCCTGTACACCGCTATAGGTTTTCCTCGCTCGTCAGTCACCGACTGCACGGCACATGCCGCCCAAGCGCACGTCGCCCAGCACTCGACGACGTCGACGGGCAAAGCGGCGGTCGGGTCCTCAGGAAGCCGAACCAGATAGGCCAGCACCGGGCTGCGCCGAAAGAATTCGTAAAGCAGTCGCGTAGCCAAGCGAGGCCAACCTGTATCGCCCTCGATGGGCAGAACCTGAACACGCGACATTCGCTGCTCCGGCGCTGCGCCAACTAGGTGCGTGCGGCGCGTTCCCGCCGTCAAGACGACCATCAGCAGCGCTCGCAGTCGAAGTAAGTCGATGCCGGCCAGGCCCGAGCTCTCCGCCTTCGACCGCGATATTGCTGAAAACGAAGTGACAGCTTCGACGATCTTGTCGGCAGTGTCTCGATAGTACTTGTGCTGACGCTCGCGGGCACGCCTCCGCGCGGCCTCCTGCGCACGGACCTCGCCGTCCGAAAGCGGCTTTGTCTGGTGTCCTAACTCGACGTCACCCTCACCGTCGGCCGTCTCGTCGCCCATGTCCAGCAATTTTCCAACGTCCGAAGCCTCCTCATCATCCGCCTCGGACGCCTTCTTCCCACGTCCGAGGAAGTAGTTCAGGGCGCTGCGCACAGCGTCCATGTAGCTGGTTGCCGTGGTGCTGTTCCCTAGGGTGCCGGAGGTCTTGCGCCGGCCTTTGATGAATTCCTCGTAGGAGAGCGACGTCGACGGATCCGCTTCTTGGGGGTCTCGCTTTTTGGTACCACTCGGCGCGACTACCTCTTGTGTCTCCTCGGCTTCAGCACGGTGGATCTCATCAATCACCTCCAGCAGCCACAGTCCCTCCGTGGCATCCTCATCATCGAAGTGCTCGAGGGCGTTGCGAATCTTCGAGGACTTCGGCCTGCGCTGGCTCTCGTGAATTGCGGCATCAACGGTCACCACTGCCAGACTGGATTCTTGCTCGTGAAGTCGCACCCGCGCGAACCCTGGCAGCTCGTCTCCATCAAGAACCATGCAGCGACAGTCCTCGAGCCGTACCGAGAATGCGGCCTCGCCCAGTGACAGCATGTTGGCATCAAAGAGCTCTACACGCGACTCGTCGACGTCGAAAGCAGGTCTCGGCCACCAGAGCAGGCTTGCCGAGCGAACCTCGAAGCGCCCGGGCATGCGTGGCTGAATCTGGTCGAGCGCAATCTCCTCATAGTCGGTCTGCGGCGGCAGATCCGAGAGTGCGATGGCAGCATCCTCACTCAGTGCTGGCTCTAGCTCAAGCAGTTGCACAGCGCTCCCCTGTTTGAGGCGCCGGTAGAGGCTAACCTCCTCGTTTCTTCCCCCGAACAGCTCGTTGCCGAGTGCAGCGGTCGTACAGTTCGCGCTCCCGTAGAGCACGTGGTCGGCTCGGGCGGTTTGGGCAACCAGCAGCTTGGCGTGGGCAAACCGAGACGGGCCCCTTTTCAGCGCACCGATATCGCCAATCTCAATTTGGTCACGCTTGCCAACCGCATGGACCGGAAACAATTGCGTGGCGGGCTGCAAGACCACCTGGAGCCTCGTTGGACGCAGCGCTTCCTTCAGCCACTTCAGCGCTGCCAAGTCATCGTCCCAGTAAGGGCTCATAACGACCAGGCGCTTCACCCGCTCTTCGCCGATAAGCTGGCGAAACCTCTCAGCGATTCCCACTCCAGCATTCTCACGCGGCAGAAGCGCCAGGAGGCCGCCAGCGTCGTCACTGATGGGCTCAGACGAATCCACGCCATCTCGCAGCCATGGCGTGCGCGCGACCGCCCATTCAATCTGCCGTCGCGCCGTCGCTGCTGACGGTTCAATAGTCCTGGCCATGTAAGACATCGCCGCTCGCAGCAACGGAACACCAGTCAGGTTGTCTTCGTCGACGCTCACCTCCCCGACCATCTCCAAATTACCGGCAAGGCCCGGGGCGGTGAGGTTTGCGGAACCGATGATGAGACGCCCCGACTTGCGGCCGAGTTGCAAGATGAGTTTCGAGTGATAGACGCCGCCGTTCGCGATTTTCCCGTCGACCACCGAATAGCGTCTTCCGGCGTACTTCGGTCGACCAGTGCCATTCTCGAGGCTCAACGCCACCATGCGGGCGTCAGCGATGACGACGATGTTGTTGGACCGCGCTTCCCGCAGACGGGTCAACGCCATCGACTCAAACGCCACGAAGTCCAAATCGAACGTTGTGGCTATGCAGGTATGAAAGCCTGTGGCGCTGAAGCACTCGAATAGCTTCATACGCCCTCCAGGGCACGTCGCCCCAAGTCGGTCAAACCGTCAGGGCCAAGGAGGTGGATGTCGTCAAGGAACCTGATGGACGACGCCAAACGCGGGTTCGTCAAGACCGGGCCGTCCTTGCTTCTGAGTCGGACACGCCCATTGTCGGTCTCCAGGAGAAAGGTGTAATCGCCTTGGTGTCGTAGCTTCTGGATAGCAACCCAAAGATGGCGATCGATCACGCGAACCTTGAGCAATGAATGAAGCAGTTGAGGCAGCGGCGCATCGCGATGAGCCTGCAGAAACCGGAGTTCGGTGCAAATAGATTGCACGAAGGGGCTGTCTCCGACCAGTTTTAGCTCCGCGTCCAGTGCAGGCAACTCTGGCGTGAAGCGTTTGAAGAGAACCGCCAAGAGCCGCAGTGCAGCGACTGCGACTTCGGCATTGGTCGCCGAGGACAAATTGGCGCCTTGAAGAACCTCGTTGATCAAGTTGAACTCGCTGTCGTCCTTCTCCTCGGTCCACGGATTCTCCGGCAGAGTGATGTCGTCGCACAGGTGCGCAAATGTCTGCATTTCGGCGCCAAGCGCCTTGACAATGCGTGCAACAACAACCTGTAGGAGCTTGTCCAAAGCCACGCCCCCCGGGAAGCCCTCCAGTACGTCAAGAATGTACTTCAAGAGGGCTTCATAGCAGGCATGGCATAAGTCATTGACGTGATAGGCCAACCACGTGAAGCGCTGGGCCATCTCCTCGTCGCTCAGCGATTCAACCTCGACTCCATCGCTATCTCGCAGCGCGTAGAGCGCCCATCGGATATCACTGGCCGCAGGCATATAGCCCAGCCAATCGGTCGCGCGCAGCACGAGCCTCAGACTCATGCTTCGGGCCAGGTCACTTGGCGAGCTATCAGGAGCACGTGCGAACAGTATTGCCTCGTACATGTTCCGTTCGAGACTTTCGGGCTCGATAGCGCTGGGCACCATGACGGCGAGCTCCTCCAGCTCACTCCTCGATACCGAACCGCGCTCTACGGCTTTCAGGAAGCACTCGCCAGCGCCGCCTATTGCTGCGGCGAACGCCGCCGCCAGGCCGTCCCCGATCTCTGGAGTCGGCACGGGCACGTCGTGGTGTTCAACCGAACACAAGATGCCCGTCGCAAAGAGCTGCGTCCCGTATGCCGCCCCATAGGCACCGAACGCCTGTTTCAGATACTGCGGTTCCGACGGGTCGTTGTCAGCATGTATGGAAAACGAAATCCAGGCGCCTGACGTGGCGGCCAGCTTGCGCCTTGCCCAGCGGCTCCCAGCGACGCCCGTGTCCTGCGTCTTCGCCTGCGTCAAAAGCGCATAAAGCGCTTCTGACCTTCGGAGGAACTTTTGCCAACCCGCAACGGAAGGGTCACCGCTGTGCTTGGCGTAGTAGTCTGTTAGCCAAGCGTACAGACCGTAGTAGCGCATACGCAAGGTCACGTTGCTGATGCCCGGCACCAGTCGCTGGTACTGGGAAACGCTCGTGCTCTGCATACCCAATGGGTCCAAGCCTCGTCGCTCTTCACGCCGCGTCCATTGCGGCTCTCCCATGGAACTCATGTCCAATCCTTCCGTTTTGTTTTGTGCTGAATTTGAGCGGCTAACTCAGGAAAGGTCAATGGTCAAGGAGAACTGTTGCTGCGACTCCGGAAACCCTGCTGACAAGGCGCTCCGTCCGAACCGACGTGCTTAGGTGCCTTCAACTGGGTATGAAGGCGGCTGGCGGCCGAGCGACTCGCGTGGTCGAGGAAGCCGAGACTTCAGCCGCAGTCATCGAACGAAAATCGCTCGTAGATCGGGCGCGCTATACAAGTCAGCTATTAGCTTGATCAAGGCTTTGCGGCGCCCGCCTGCCTCGTAACCGTGTCCGCCGCGGAGGTCGACATGCCCAGAACCTACCATTCGCCAGTGACTGCACCTGGCCGGACCGGGCCGCCAGCGTGCAGCGCATGGGCGTCCGTTGAGAGCTGGTCAGCGGGCGCGGCGCACCTGGCATGTGGGAGGTGCGGCTCATCATTTCAGACGCTCCGGGCTGTAGTCTGAGTAGGCAAGAACGGGGCAGCCTTCGTGGAGATTGCGGCGCTGCTTCGCGGACACCGTCTGCTTTTTCGGCGACCAACGGCCGGCATATCGGGCGCCGCTACCGACATTCTCGAGTAGGCGATGAATAAGATGAATATGCTTGGTGAGGGTCGAGAGCACACCGAAGGCGACCCGGACGCCGGGATAGCCTTCCAGCTCGGTATGCAGCAGCGCGACCGCGAACTGCCCGGGATACAGCATCAACTCAAGCGCGCCCAGCCAGGGGGAAGCAGAAATCCCCTCGGGGCGTACGAGGTGCAATTCGGTCAAGCCAGTGTTGGAGAACTTTGCGCGCACGCCCGGTTCCTGCCGTTCTTGCGCATAGTCAATGACAAACAAGTCGTCCCCGCTTCCCCCGGCCTTCAGGGCCTTGCCCCACATCTCCACCGTTGCCTTGAAGTCTTCGCCGCGCCCCCAGAATGGGTAGTCCGGCGCAAGCCATGCCACCGAGCTCAGGTGCTTGGGCGCGCCTTTATGGCCTTGGCGTGCGTCGTAGATGAGGCCGGAAACCGCCTCCCGATTGCCCTTCAGGCACAGACTTCCGAACAGGGGCTGCAGCCCCGGCGGGGCAACCATGCCGCTGACGACGTCCGCGGCAAAGCGACTGGCGTCGAAACGGTCCCCCTCGGCGTACTTGCGCAGGAAATCGAGATGAAACAGGTCGATGAACTCGTCGACGCCGCTGGCACGCGCTGCAGGTTCGCGCTCAAACTCGTTCGCGACCCGCTCACGAAACTGCGCCAGAAGTTCGGGACTCACGCCCGCGTCGAATTCCTCCGGGAATTGACTTGACAACTTGTTTCCAACACCAAGCCCCAGACTGACCGTCACCGGAATGAAACCGGCTTTTTTGGCCTCGACGCTCTCAATCGAATGCACACCGTAGGACCGTTCGCGCTCTTCCCCGCGCGCACGGGCAAATTCGCGCTCTATCTGCGCAAAGTTCTCGCGGTAGGCCCGACGGGCCCGCTCGACGCTGTTCCCGACGATATCGGCAGACGGATTGAGCTTCACCCAGTTATCGCTCGCAAACGCGAACTCCGCGCGCCGCAGCGAGGTGAAGGCCAGCAGGTCGAACGGGACGGTATCCGTGCGCTTCTTGAGCTTGGTGACCCATGGGCAGTCGTCGGGCGAGGCATCGAACCTGGCGATGATTTCCTCACTAAGGCTGAGCGCGTCATCCACCAGCTTCACGTAGCCTTGCCGGTCCAGCGACTCGATGACAGACAACGCCTCGGCCTCCGAGAATCCGAAGTAGCCCTGAAAGCCGGACAGTGACACGCGACCGCAGGTGTGCAGCAGCCGCAGCACGAACTCGGTCACAACCGGCAACCTTTCTTCAGTTGAAATGAAGGCACCGACCTTGAATGCCTGAATCGGCAACGCGAACGTCACCTTGTTGAACTCAAAGCGTTCGCCGCTCATGCTCGGAACTCCTGCGCGCGAATGACGGCGGCGCGGCCCGCAATGGTTAAGCCATCCACCTTCTTCAGCACCCGCCCCAGCGGCAAGCTCTCATTCTTCCCGCGCCACATCGGCGTCGCGCCGACCACAATCAGCCGCTCCATGGCACGCGAGAGCGCCACGTTGATGCGGTTTGGACTCCGGAGGAAGCCAGGATTCATATGCGGGTTGTGGCGAACGGTCGACAGAATAACAATTCGGTTCTCTTTGCCCTGGTAGCTGTCCACCGTGTCGACCTTGATGAGCCGCCGCAGTTCGGCCGGCAGCCAGCGGGCCTCGTTCTTGAGGCGATTCAGCAACTCTCGCTGCCTGGCGTACATGCAGATGACCCCCACAATAGGGTCACCGGGCTGCAGCCCCTCCTGCAGCGCCCTGACAAGAGCCTGGTTATGCAGCAACGCTTTCAGCACGCCCATCACGACATTCGCCTCGGTCTCGTTCCAGCAATCGACGCCATCCGAAGACACATCTTCCTGGGCCACCTTGCCCAGCGTACCCGTATCCACCCAGGTGATCTCGTGCTTGAACTGCGGCGGCAGCAGGCTCGTATCGAGCCACGAGGCGGCCCGCCCCGTCGCAAGCGCCCCCCCATAAAACACCTCGGACACGAGCTCGCCGATGGTTGGTGCCATGCGGTATTGCTCCCGTAGGGACGTGCCAGTGGTTCTTCCGTACGGCGAATCAAAAACCCGTTCGAAATCGCTGGCGAAGGCCCGGGAGTCATCGGCGTAGCCAAGCTTGCGGGTGACGGCATCGCGAACCTCCTGCGGGAATGTCGGCGGTAGTTGCTTGTGGTCCCCCACCAGGAGGATGCGCCGCCCGATTTGCAGGGCGACGGCCAGTTCGCTCGGCGCGGCGCGTCCAGCCTCGTCAATGATGACCCAGTCGTACATGTTCTGGATGACACCCGCAGCGCGGCGCCCAATGCCCACCAGCGTGCCGGCCACGACTGTCCTTGACTTGGCCAGAAACTCGACAAAATTGGCAGCCGGTTCGCCCAGCGCCTTGAGCCAGTCATCGGACAGCTTCAGTAGCCGGCGCAGCCTATCCAGCGCTTGTGGCGACTGAATCTCGAAGGTCGCGGCAAGGTCATCGAAAAGGTGGTCGACCACCGCGCCCAACGGGACATCGCCCACGTCAAAGCCATAGTCGCGTCTGCAGATATCGCGCACCGTCTCGGTCAACTGTCGCACATGGTGAGCGGTTTCATCCCCCTCCCCAGACCCGGCCTCATTGCGCGAGTCACGCGGTGGCTCCTTGGCGGCATCCAGTTCGAGCATGCCAATCTGCTCGACGAGGCGACCGACGCTGACATGCAGGCGCACCGCACTGGCGGCGAATTCGGCCGGCAAGCCCATCTCAGTGGCCAACCGCACGACCCGCTCCTTGTACTCGGACTTGAAGCGCTCCCGGTACACCTGCTCAATTGAGGAAGAGTGAAGATGTCGAATCGGCTCCGAGACTACCGATTCATGGCCGAGGCGTACGGCATCGAACACGATGCCTTTTGACTCAAAGAGCTCCAGCGCCTTTTCCATTGCATTGTTCACTGCCTCGTGCGCCTGGCTCACCACCAGGATGCGACGTGCGCTTTCCTTGGTTACCAGATAGTGCAACAACGATGCGATGAACCAGGTCTTGCCGGTGCCCGGCGGGCCTTGAAGCAGGCTGACCGGACCAAACTGCAAGGCGCGACGGAACGCTTCGCGTTGGCTGTCGTTTAACTGCTTGGTGCCTTGCGAGTACGCGTCCAGCGCCTCATCGGCGGGCAGCTTGAACTCCATCGGCGCAGGCTGCACGCCATCGGCCTGGAAGTAGTCCACCAAGTCCGGGATGACTGAGCGGCCCTCAAGAATTCGGTCAACGGCGGCGGCCCGGCGGTTCAGCGAAGCGCTCTCCATATTGCTGCGCAGACGCAGCTTGTCCCCGGGCTTCGGCGGCTTGCCACTCCACCGTTCAACGGCCAGCTCCGCGTTCGTACCCAGCGAGGTGTCTCGAAGCTCGAGGTCGCCGCAACGCCGCCAGACGCCCTCTGCGGTCCTGCGTTCAACCCATGTCCTGTCGTCAGCGTCCGGGTCAAAGCCGGCTCCTTCCAGTACACAGGGGATGAGCAATTGATGCTCACGTTGGGGATTGCGCCGCACCTCTGCCGTCACGGTCGCAATTGGCAGGCCGTCCTGCTCGGCATCGAGCAGTCCTCGCCACAACCGCTCGACATCAATGGCTTGCTGCCGGGTTGCCTTCGGCGGCATCGAGCCCGCGGTCTGGCCTAAAACATCGTCCGACGCCGCGGGGGCCGAATCCGGACTCGTCTCGTCAGGTACGCTCGCCGCATCGCTGCCGAATTCGTCCACCCATAGCGCAATCGACGGCGCCAGCTCCGACGCTTCATTGCGGGCACCGTCAGCCAACATCAGGCGCGCCCGTACGCCGCCGATGCCCTTCTCCTGGGCCCGCATCAACTGCGACAGGTCAATTGGCTTCACAGTGATCCACGACACCCGGCGTTCCTGGGTCAGCCACCCGAACGTCAATCGTGCACCGGCCCCCGTCAGGTGGACAAGCTTTGTTCCTGGAGTCTGACGTGCGTTCTCCATGGAGAGATGAAAGAGGCCGTTGTCGGACACCAGCTCACCCGCCCCCACCCTTTTTGCGGCTAGGTTCTGTACCGTGATGTGAAAGGGCTCCGTGTCCGGGGCGTTGGTAGACTTCCCCTTGCCGTCCAGCGCACTCTGCAATGGCTCCAAGGCGGAGACGCTGCGTTCCGTCAGCAACCTTTGAATCTCTTCCCGCACCTTTTCCAGGCCCAATAGCTCGGCCTCGGTGCTGCTTTCCTCAAGCAGTTCCTTGAGCACCGCTGCCAGCGCATAGCGGTCACGCGCCATCGGCGACATGGTCTTGTAATCGGCGGGGAGATAGGCGGTGCTATAGGCTTCGATGCCGCCCCGGCGGTAGTCGAGCAGGTCGATGAATACCGGGCTACCATCCGCCCGAACAATGATGTTGCCGGGCTTGATGTCGCCGTGCGGCCACTCGAAATCATGCAGACGCGAGAGTGTGCGCGTGAGCGCCCGGGCCACCGCCACCTTGACCTCGCGCTCCTGCGGTCGCCTCATCCACTCGGCGAGCGTTTCGCCCTCAATCCAGTCCTGGACCAGAAGCAGGCTCCGCCGGCTGAGCCCGTAGTCGCGAATCCCGGCCAGACCGGCAAGCGACGCGGCACGGAGATTGCGCGCCCTTTCTAGGAAAGACAGCAGCCGTATCGCAACATCGGGACGCCTGAGGTCCGGTTCAACCCCGTGCCATTCCTTGACCAGGACCGGCTGTCCATCGACACTGCTGCGGTAGGCAAGCAGGTCATCATCGTCCGTCAGCGGCGCCCCGTCCTCCAGATAGTCCCGAGCCCGGGTCCTGGCACGGTGGGCCTCAAAGACGGAGAGGTCAATCAACTGTTCGCGCTCGTTGGTCGACGCCGTGTTCACGGCCTCGAGCATTTCCCGAGCGTTCTCAAACCGCGCCGTCGGTTCGAGGCTCAGCGCCTTTGCGAGCACGGCGTCGAACGCGCCATCAAAGGCATCGTTCGCTCGCGGCTCCCACCGGTAAGCGCCTTCCACGCTGGGCGGACGCTCACCATGAAGCATCAGGTGCGCCAAGACACCGAGCATGTAGACGTCACGGTGATAGGGCGTTGACTCCTGGGCGAAACCCGTGTCTTCGGGCAAGTTAGCCCGCTCCACCTTCACCCGGTCCCGGAACTCTCCCACCGTCTCCATGACCGGATAATAAGCTGCTGGAAATCCGGAGACGACCACTTTCGCGGGGCGCTCAATCCACAAGCAATGCGCGCCGACATCCCGATGTGCAACGTTGAGGTCATGGAGGTCCGCAAAGCGCTGTAGCATCGCCTTCACCAGGACAACGCGCTCCGCTCCATTCAGCTTCGGCAGGCCCGCGTTGGTGAATTCGCTCAGGCGCGTGACCTTGGGCGGCAGCACATAGAGTTCCGCAAAATCCCGCGTGACATTCGCTTCCGACATGCGCGCGACAGGGCGCAGCAAGCTACGCGAGAGCTCCTCGTTGCGCGGTTCGACGTACTCGTAGACTCGCTGTTCCCGCAAGCCGATGAAGCCACGCTCGCCCTCGCCGATGAGTTCTGTCCCCAGCGCCGAAAAGTCCCACTGCCGAAGCAGCGCCAGCTTGTCCGGGTCAGCCGACTCCTTTGCCCTGAATTCAGCGTAAAGCTTGGTTGGATGCTCCCACATCGGCTGCTTATCGGGACGGAAGCCATGCAGGTTGTATCCGGCCGGTCGTCCCTTCTGACCTTCGAAGAACAGGTCATAGTTGTACAGGAATCCCAGCGGGTCAAAACGCGGTGGACGACTGATTACCTTGCGGTAGTTTGGTTCGGATACCCAGCCCAGCAATTCGTCCAGGTAAAGAACCGAACGGGCCTCACCGTCCTCCAGGTCAATCTCAGCGAGGCGTTCACTCAATACGACGAAGGCATAGACAAACGGAGTCTTTGCCGCGCCGACACGCGCCTGCAATGCGCTACCCAGTTTCTTGGCCTTGAGATTGACCAGCGGCACCGGCGACCGTCCACGAGGCTGACCGTCGACGTACCAGTTTCCTCCCCGTGACTCAAGACGCTTGCCGCGCCAGTTCTTCAACTCGAGAACCACAATATTGGTGTGCGTCACCAGCACCAAGTCGTAGTCGTCATCTCCCGCTCCAGCGCCTGCACGGCTCAGCTTGAACGAAGCGTAGCCACGCCAACTCTTGGTCAACGGCGACGCGTCAAATGCCTTCTGGATGCGTTGATGGGCTTCAATTTCCGATGCAGGAACACCAGACTTCTCAATGAGCCGAATATCCACGTTTGCACACTTCCTCAAACAGTTCTTTTGCTGGGCACCCAGGCTGCCATCAAGACCTCTCGAAAGGGCCATCTGCGGATGGCTCGACCATTGATGGCGCGCACCAGTGTCCGCTTAGCGGCGCACCTTCCTGACAGACCGCTTTTGGCCGACCTCAGGCGGCCGAGGAAGGGCGCCGGTCGGCGCTACCCGACCCATTGCGGGCGTTCGGGCGTAGCTGCGCTGTAGCCGCTCCGCAGCGAAAGCGGAATTTGCCGAGAGCCAGAGCGCATGCGAAAGGTAAAGCGGCGGCGCTTGTAAGCCCGCCGGCGCGATACACCGAAGCGCATTCCGAAGCGACCTTAAACCATCGCAGCTTCCCGGGGCCGAACAAGGGGCCAAGGTGCCGTACGTCACTTGGCGCCCTGTGCCACCGTGCACAACGCCTCGATCTCCTCTGCGGAAAGTTTGTGATGCGTCAGTTGCTTCTGAACTGCCTTCGCGTCAGCGTACCCGCCATCGCTGGCCAACGAGACCGAATATGCCTGAATCGCATCGCGCATCCTGTTGAGGCCCCGTCCGTTGACGATTCGGATTTCGGGATGGGGCGATGCGGCCTGTTCAAAGACGGTCTTGGGGTGCACCAAGATGGGCGTCCTCGTGCAGGTGTGGCCGTACTTTTGATCAAACCAGACAATGGAGCCGTTCAACTGGTTCGTATCATGCTTGGAGATGCGATCGGCCAGTACGGCTCCGCTTTTGCACTCGATCACGAAATACCGTGAGTTGCCGAGGGCCCAAAGGTTGTCCGGTCCTCGGCCCACCTGGTCTTCTGGCCTCTCGGACCCGAAACCGAGAAACAATCCCAGTTCCTTCATGGCAGCCTCAAACCGCTTCGACCCTTCTTCACCCCACTGCAGATCCTCCAGCAATGCGTTGACCCAGATGATGAGGTCGTTACCTTCGAGAAAGCGCGTCATGAACTGGACGGCCGCCGCCGCCTGTCCGCTGGGTGGTGCGCTGAGACGGTGATAAGTCGCTCCTGCCAATGGCTTAAGCAGCCGATGGTTGTCGCTCACCGCAGCCAGTTGCAGTTCCTGCGCCTGTGCAGGGTCGGTGAAGTTCGTGTACTCCGCTAACTGCTGTTTCAGGTAGCCCTTAACCTGGCGCTCGCTCGTTGCGTTCACCGCTGCCTGAGCCTTGTTCGTGGCGATGTCGTGTCGCGACACGCGTGCCGCGTCGAAGGCCTCCCGCAACAGCACCTGATTAGCGTCAATGTGCCCGTCTTCGATGGGCGGCGCGTTCACAACCGCATTACGGCCAGCCTGCACCCAGTTGTCGTCCTGTTCCAGGCACAGGTCCATGATCTCTTTGAGCTTCTTGAGCGATTGCCCACGCAACTGCTCCGCCACACTCTTGCCGAGGGCGATCTGAGCGCGAGTGGCGGAAGAGAACATCGCTTCGGCCTCTGGTTGATGGAGTCGTTGCGTCAGCCTGCCACCAAGCAACAGTACGACACAATGATCGTCGCTGGAGCGCACACCACGACCCATTCCCTGTTCGATTCTCTGGACCTGGCGCACAAGCTGGCGTTTGGTCCCGTCCAGCAGCAACATCTCGAGCCGCTCGCCGAGTCCGTATACTTCCGGCAAGCCATCAATGACGAGCAACTCGCAGGCCTCTCCTGGCAGATCGATGCCGTCGTATTTGTTGATCAGCACGGTCAAACCTAGGATGTCGTCCTTGAGACGCTGCACACCCGCTTGAATGTTGTCCTTGTCGAGAGTTTGATGCGCGACGTCCTTCCAGAATTTCGCGCGCTCTTTAGAGGGGACGATGACAACGACGTTAAGGTCCTCCGCGATCGCCGACACAAATTCGCGGATCTCCTCCATCTTGAAGTCCGGATTGATCTCCTGCGGGGCAAGGATCATTCGGTCTCCGATGTCGCCGCCTCCTTTGGGTCGGATCGGCTTGACGACCTCGTCCGCCACGGCCCCGAAGTGGCTCACAAGGATCGTGTCGTCCGCCAAGGTGGCCGTCATGTAAATCCGCCTCTGGGCAGTGGCGAAGGACGGAATGCGATCGATCGGGACGAAATGTGGTGAGATTTCTAGTTTGCCACCGCCAAACAGGCAGGTGCAAAGCGGGATGCAATCGCTCAGCAAGGGCCAACTCCACTCCAGCTCCGCAGAAGCCCGTTGGGCATGCAGCAGCGCGATGACTTCCTTTTGACGGGACTGCCAAGCCCAGTAGGACACCACCATCACGATGCTGGGGTCCAGGGCCTTCACGTCGAGCAGACCGGTCGGTGACTGATGCTCCAGGTCGTTCTCAAAGAGTTTGAGCAGTCCGTCGTACACCGGCGTGCCGGCGCCTGCCTTAATCGAGAACTGGTCGTGAACGACGCCGAGGCATGCATGCGCGTCGTCGACGACAACGCAGCCGATCGGGATTTTCTTCTGCCCGACCCCGAAAACCGATCGTGCGTTAAAGAGCTTCCACACGTTGGCAACAAGGATGGCTCGACCTGCAAGGAAGTCGGGGTCCTTCTCGTCTTCTGTAGCGGAAATGCCGAGCGCCGTCGCCTCCTGTAGTACCTGATTGACAAGGAAGTTGTCGGGCGTGATATATACGGCGGGCTTGACGTTTTCGTTAAGCGCGCTCTGCAAGCACAGCAGGCCCACCACGGTCTTGCCGCCGCCGGTATTCATCTTAAGCGTCAGGTCTTTGGCCTTCCGCCGCGCATACCAAGCGTCTAGTACGTCCGCCTGCTCATCCAGCGGCCGCTTGAATCGGGCGTCTCGCTTGAGCGTGGTAAAGATTTTGCGCGGATCGGTCTGCTTGGCGCCGGTACCAGCGTTCAGTTTGCCAAAGTCTAGGCTCATGTGACAATCCCTCGTTAGGTTTGGGCTTATGAATCTATTATGTCATGCTGCACTCATTCATCAGTCTCCGACCGTTGGCTAGTCAAAAAGCAACGTCGTCTTCCACCCGAAAGGGTCATTGGTAGAGCGGTAGCAAAATGACTGCACTGGCATTGTGAAAGCCGACATCGACTCGGTATGGTTGGTTGGAATGTCGTGGCCAAATTTCGCAGTGGCGGCAAACTTCTTGAGCGCTCCGTGGTCTTAAGGTGCCGGAAGCGGATTAACGGGCAGCATGATCTGAAAAAGTCTGAACCAGGAAGTTGTCAGTCATCAGTGCCCCAAATTTTCGGGTTCTTCTCCAGCGAGCAGTGGAGGTTGGATAGCTTCCCTGCTGTCCAGCGCTTGAACACACGGAACAGAAGCATCTGAAGATGGCGTCGCTTGTCGTCCATCGCTCTTGCATAGGCGCCGATGCGATCGCTTCGCAGCTCCCACCCCTCATTGGAAAATGCCATCTGTCCATACATTGACTTGACCAACTCCATAGCATGCGGCTTCAGAAAACCTGAACGCCCCGGCGTTCCCCGACCAGGGAAGCTGGCGTAGTTGTCTTCATTCGGGAGTTCGCTAGGTACGTAAGTCTTGGTCTGGAACAGTCCTGCCAACGCAAGCGCAAACAGAAACGTATCGTTCAGGGTCAGTTTGCCATCAGGGAGTGCGTGCCGGAAGGGGATTCCACGAGTATGCAGGTACTGGTCTTGGATTACATGAGCCGCTCGCACAGTCGCTTCGAGATCAGTGCCCGACAAGCGGCGCGACATCCCCTCGATGCCTGCGAACGCTCCGTTGGCGCCGAACAGCAGTGTCAGCGCATACTCGATCTGTTCAACAGAGTTAAACTGCGGAATGTCAAGCGTGCCAATCTTGTTCAACGCACCAATCAGCGTGGCGTTCACTTCGGCTGCCTTGGTGGCCAAGGCACCGATGCGGGCGCTTTCCAGCAGGACTCGATTGGCCGCCAAATTGCATAGCACTCGAGCGACCAGATTGTCCTCGAGGACTTCTTCATCCGGGCCATTCGCCAGGCTCTCAAGCTTTTCATAGACGCGGTGGGATGCCTCCTGCGCGATGCTCTGGATGAAATTGATTGGAGTAGGGACCGCCAAGGCGTTGTCCAGATCGAGGTGACTTCTCACCTCTTGCTCAACGATGCCGTACGTCAAGTAGAAGGCCTGTTCCACCTTCTCGATGCTGCGCGTCAGCGCGACATCCTCAAGGACAGGATAGCTCGCCGGGCCGTTACTCCACGTGAACATAGGGGTGAAGCGTGACGGTACCGAGGGGAGTTTGCTCCTGAGGCTATCGATCAATAGCTTACGGTTCTCAACCGCAGACACCTTCTCAGAGTCAGGCACTTTCATCTGGTCTAGGATGAGATGACGCAGAGATGCGGAGCGGGTAGGAGTCACCCCGAACAATTCCCCTTCTTTAGTCCAGCATTCGACTGGCAGGCTCGCCAGGGTTTGGCCGAGCCATTCTCTGGATGATCTCCCATGCAGCGTTACTGCTTCCATGGCGTCCGCGATGTCAGCCGCTTGTGTCGGGTCCACCTTGATTGCCTGCGACACCTCCTCTTCCGTCGCAGTCAGAATTGACGCAAGCTTGGCCCTGACACTCTTGGCGCTCTCGCGGTCCAGTTCGACGTTCTGAAGTTTCATTTTGGCGGTCCAGTTGTGCTTAAAAAAATACACTTCAATTCGTGTAGCAGGGCGCTTTACAGCGCCCCGCTGCGAACGATGTTAGGTTGGTTACGACGACGAGGCGGGGTTGAGCGCCGCCAGTGAGGTGTTCGAGCGTTCTGTAACTTCTGCACGAGCTCGCTTGTCGAGCGTCTTTCGCGCCGCGCGGTTGACCATTTCGCCTCGCGTGAGGCGCTGGGTGTGGCTAATTTCATCTGCGGCCATGCGAACGGCCTCTGCTTGCGTCGTGGCTGCTCCAGACTTCAGGAACTCCTGTGCCACAGCATTCGCGTGCGCGATTTCACCGTGGATGTTGATGGAGCGTACCGCGTGATAGTGATCATCAGCGGCTGTCATCATGGAGCGATAGGGTGCCGGCAGGGTCTTGCGAGGCATAATCTCAGTCCTGTGGTTGTGGAGACGCCACTATCTCCAACCTTTTATTGCAGGTCGAGTCGAGTTCCCGGAAGTGACGCTGTTCCGTCAGGCAGGTAGGCATTAGGACGTCGTTCGCACGAATTAGTGGAACATCGCACGCGATAGGTTCTGGACTGCGGGTTTTGGCTGTTGCGAAGCCACTGGCGGGTGTCGCCTAGTGTTGTTTGGAAGGGTACTTCGGGCCTTGGCTTTCTGATGAAGCGATCAGCCGGATGAGCGCTCCTCAGGCTGAACCAGACATTGGGACCGGCAAGGCCGACGTCTGCTCCTGGCCCGACAACCGCCGTAGCAAGGTCCAGGCGTCGGCCAACATGGTTGCGGCTATGATCACTGTCCGCGGCGAGATGACAGAGGCAACTGCGACGCAGGCTGGGATTTCCCCTCTCGGGCTCTCTCACTTGACTCCTGCATTGCGGAGCGAGGTAAGAAGGGGGCGGGACGACTCTAGTCGTCGTCTTCCTCCACGTCTACCTGATGACCGTTTTGCTTGCCCTTCACCTTATCCTTGACGTGCTTCGGCTTTCCCTTTGAATCGACTTCGAACGTACGGTCGTCTTCAGCCGTCTGAGCGTTGTTGTTATCAAAATCGGTTTCCGAAAAGGTCGCGAGCACGCTGTCAGACGTATCGGCAGCGATGCTGAAGGAAATCTGGACCGTGCCGATCTGAGTTGTCATGCTGCTGTCGGAAAACAGCTTGCCAATCACGAGAACACCGCCGTCGCCCGGCTTCACCGAAGCTGGAATGGTGTAAGGGGGGAAATCGACCACTGGGCCGCCGCGGTCCAATATCTTGTGGAAAGATATCTATTCTGTGATAATTTTGTCAGTTAGCCTGCTTAGGCTAGTGGTCAGCATCCAGGGTTCGATTCCCTACTGGCTCATCCTGCCCTTAGTCCTACTTGTGTTGTTGGTTGCTTTGCTGAAAAACCATTTACTAGCTACACGTCAGGCGCAGACTCAGAGCGTCAAGGAGGATAAAACTATGGGAAAGAAAGTACTTCACAGTGCCGATATTGCAGTTCTTGAGGTAACTCAGGATCTAGGGGTGGGAGTGGTAGCAGGTGTAGTGCTGGCCTAAGCAGGTTAATGTGATCGCAGCGCTGTGAAAGCAAGGGTGTCCGGCCTCAATACGATGGGGTCTAGCAGCGCTTGAGTGCCAGATGTTTGCCGTGCAAAGCTAAATCTGCGGCGTTACGCACCGTGCTTTTCAAGCCATTCGATCATGGCCTGATCAAAGGCCTTGCCGTACGGGGTGGAGGCGTTGTGGAACATCGCGCTCGCAAACTCGGCAAAATCCTCGAGTACATCTAGGGGATTTGTGCTTGGTTGAATATTGGAGTCCTTTACCTTTGCCTGTCTCATAGCGGCAAAGATCTCCTGAGACAAAAAGACACCGGCGTCGTCTTCCGTCACTCCGGCGGAAAGGTTATGGGCCAAGCGGTTGCGTATCCGGTTCAAATGTCGGACTCCGCCCACGATCATGTCGATGGTGCCCGCGTCGGATTTCAGTAGCTCCACTTTTTGTGCAAAGCTGAGCCGCGCACTGTCAATTTCTCCGAGATTGGGATTAGCCGTCTGAAGGTGTTCAGTTAGGTAATGCTCGACGTGAAGATGCGCGCGCAGAATTCGACCAATGGTATCGGTATCTTGATCCCAACGCTTCTTCATTGCTTCGAACTCGGCCTCCATCGATGTGATTGCTGCCTCGCGTCCGCCCATGATCTCCAGAGTTCGTGACGCGACATATTTGAACTGCTCCGTATCCATAGCACTGTCCCATGCTTGCCGTTCGTTACCGTGATATCGGCTGAGAAGCCCCAAATGACTCGCGATGCGGGTAGATTTCTGACCGCTTCACCTCAAGCGTGTTAAGAGCTGACTCATAGTCCTCTTTAGAGCGAAGCGGTGTCGCCCCCCGTTTATTGATCAAGATCCGGGGGCCTTTTGAGACCAGTCCGAGTGAATCTGCCCGCTCGGGCAGAACTGCAAAAAGCTGCCGATGGTTTTTTAGGCAGAACTCGGCCTGGGTCATCGTTCCGCTTCGCTCCTCTCCCTCCACGATGACCGAACCTGCAGACAACCCAATCTGAATGCGGTTTCTGAGCACGAATTGCTCGGGCCGGGCAGCGACGCCAACAGGATATTCAGACGCCCAGGCCCCACCTTTCTCAAGGATTTCTGCGCCCAGTTTCGCGTTTGCCTTTGGGCTGGCGTGCTCAAGGCCATGCGCCAAGACCGCAATCGTCGGACCGTCTCCGGCCAGTGCACCGGCATGAGCCGCTGCGTCTATGCCGAGCGCGAGGCCACTCACCACAGTCCAGTTTTTTTCGGCAAAATAGCGCGCGATTCGCTTGGCAATAATTGTGCCGGCGCTTGACGCCTTTCGTGTTCCTACGACTGACACGCCGGGAGGGCTCGACAGAAGCTTCCTATTGCCTTTGATGTAGAGAACCGGCGGAGGCTCGTCTATGGAACGAAGGTAGCTAGGATACTCGGCCGATCCGATGAAGACCGGATGTATGTCTTTTAGCGCGGTCTCCGATATGACCGCCCATGCTGAACGGACCTCGTCCTCAGACACGGGAGGTAGGCTTGGCCAAGCAGAGCGGTACCATGCTATGTAGTCATTCGGGCTTTCCAGCTCTCCGAGCGGCATTTCCAAAACCACTTTCGAAGTAACTGAGGTCGAGAGCCGCGCAGCCCGCAACAGGCTGAGGGAGAACGCACAAGCGAGGGCGTGGCTATTGTTCATACAGTACGAGCGATGGCAAGGGGCATCACTAGGGCGGTTCCGCTCGTGTCCAGGAGCTGGCTACACGCATTAAAGGAATTTCCGGTCGTGGCGACATCATCAAGCAGCAAGACGGTCTTTTTCGCGATTCGGGCCTGATTCCGAACTGCAATGGACTGACGATGCACATCGATGTTTCGTGCGCCACCCTTCGCTAGCTTCTGGATTGCCTGCACGCGCTCAAGCGTTGTCATCGAGTCAACGAAGTTCCTATTTCGCCGGCAAAGGTAGTCTCCGATCTTAAGCAAGCCTGGACTCCATTGTCCTCTCGAAGATGAGGGTACAAGAACGATATGCACCTGGAGGTCGAGGGGCGGAATGTTGTGCGCCTTCAGCATCACTTCCAATCGCTGTGCGAAGTCGACCACCGCCTTGGCGTGTCCCTTCTCGGTCTCCTTCTTGAGGTCCAAGATTTGACCGCATTCGCGGGTGAAGTTCGGATTCAGGATTCGATTGCCATATTCGTCCTGCGTCCAGTACGTGTGGTAATCGATCAGATGGTTGATTGGTTGGATGAAACCCATCGCCTATTTGCCTCTGCCGCTTCTCGGGGCGGTCATGAATTTACCCAAGGGGAGAAAATCGACCCTCCCGTCCTTTACATGTGATTCGTATGTTGCATGACGGGGCCTGAAGGGCGCAAGTAAATTTCCGCGGTACTTCGGAGGGGTAAAGACGATTTAAAGTGAGCACACACTACTGAGCGAAGCGAAGATTTTTTGCGACTTGGGTTGACCTTGGCATCGGGCGACCACCACCACGTGGGCTGGCTTCTGCTCGTACGCAATGATCATTCATTGCTGTCGAACTGGCCTCTGATTCGGAGCCGGCCGCGCCTAACGTATTCCATTGAAAGACCGGGCATCTGAGCGGTTACAGTCCGGCTCCGGAGGGCGCTTGGGGTGACGCTCGTGCTGGACGGAATCAATCACGCTGAGCAGGCGTCAATTGGACCGGCCCCTCGTTGGACAGTCTTCGAACTGAGCAGCCTTCAGATGGGGGGAACTCACCCAAGCTTCGCGGCCGCCTCCTACACGGATGGCTTTGCTGATAGAACCGAAGAGTTTTTTCTAAAGTGACGCGAGGCATCCATGATTACAACTCAGCAAACGATAGCATCTGCGTTGTAGGCGCATGATATGTAATCATTCCTTATACATGCGCCTAGGTGAGCGAACTGAGTCTCTAGCCACATTTTTGGCCAAGGCATTTCTCACACTATGAACGCGCCTTGCGGGGTGGCCAAAGCACGATTTCCTCCCAGTGCCCAGCCACGTCCTGCATGGCGCGCCAAATTTCTTCCCGACTTGTAGTGCGATGGTGCTTGTGCTGGCCCTGAAGCAAGTGCATGCACCGGCTGTCAGTTCGTGCCGGCGGGCTCCGACACGCGATCATCGCTGGCCCACGCGTGCCGCCACTGTCGATGGCGCGCACGGTCGCGCGCACCACGTCGGCCAGCTTCCTCAGCACGCGGTCGCCGCTGGCGTGGCCCCGGTTGTCGTTGATGCGCTTGAAGCGGTCGATATCGATCATCAGCATCGACATCGGCGTCTTGTCGCGCAGGCAGTGCTCGTATTCGATGCCGAAGCGCGCCTCGAACTCGCGGCAGTTGGTCAGGCCGGTCAGCCCAGCGGGCGCGGCTTAAATCACCAGCTGAAAACTTTTAGCACGCACCTCGCCGGGAGGCGCTCCAGTGCTGATAAATTCACCCGATCCACGCAATCTCACGCGGCGGGCCGTGTGCGCGCTCCCGGAAACCTCATGGCATTGTCGCTCGCTGGCGCGGCAACCGCTGTACCCGCCGCACCGCTGAGCCTGCCGGGTTCGCTTCCCAATATGGCCGGGCTTGGCATCGGCTCCACCACCGAGTTTGCCGGCGGCAAGGACCGCATGATCGGCGTGGTGCCGGGCCTGCGCTATGTCACGCCGGGTGGCCGGCTGCTGGAATGGTACGGTCCCTATGCGCAGTTCAACTTTGGCGGGCTTACCGGTTTCCAGTGGGGACCGGCAGTCGGGTTGCGCCTGGGCCGCAATAACCTGGACGATCCGGTGGTCTCGCGCATGCACGAGATCGACACCACGGTCGAGGCTGGCGGCTTCATCGGCTATGAATACCTGAACCAGGGCCGCGTCCCCTGGCGGTTGCGCGGCGGCTGTCAACGTGATGACCAATGCCGGCATCGTCTATGGCGGCACGCATATCGCTGCAACGGGTTCGCTGTGGGTGCCGCTGCACCCGCGGGTCTATGCGGGAGTCGGACTGGGCGCGACCTGGGTCAGCGGCAGTTTCAACCGCACCTATTTCGGCGTCACCCCGTCGGATTCGGCGGCCAGCGGCCTGCCAGGCTATAACCCGGGCGGGGGCCTGGAACAGTTCACCGGCTGGCTGGCGTTGATCTACCAGTTTGACAAGCACTGGTATGGGGGTGCAATGGTGTACGGCCAGCGCCTGACCAGCGATGCCGCCGACAGTCCCATCGTGACCCAGCGCGGCACGCGCAACCAGGTCACTTACGGGGTCGGCATCGGCTATGCGTGGCGGTAGTGCCACCGGCGCTTGCTATGATCCCGCCATGACCGACGACCTAGTCATCCCCCATCACGAATACCTGATCACTGCGATCCGGGCGCAGGGTGCGGGCGGCCAGAACATCAACAAGGTGTCAAATGCCGTGCACCTGCGCTATGACGTGCATGCCTCCTCGCTCGCGCCCGACCACAAGGAGCGCCTGCTGGCGCTGCACGACCACCGCATCACGCGCGACGGCGTGGTGGTGATCAAGGCGCAGCAGTTCCGCAGCCTCGACCAGAACCGCGACGAAGCGGTGCGGCGGCTGCACGAACTGGTGCGCAGCGTGGCCACGCCGCCGCGCGTGCGCCGGCCCACGCGGCCGACCCTGGCCTCGCGCCGGCGCCGGCTGGACAGCAAGAGCCAGCGCGGCCAGGTCAAGTCGCTGCGCGGCCGGGTGTTCGAATAGCGTCTGGTATCAGCGATCAGCGCGCCGACTGCAGCGCGGCAATGCGCTGCTCGATCGGCGGGTGGCTGGAGAACAGCGCCATCCACGACTTGCCGCCGGCAATGCCCATTGCCTGCATGTTCTGCGGCAGTCCATCCGGCTCCAGGCCGCCCAGGCGGCGCAATGCCGCCACCATCGGCACGGGCGTGCCCATCATGCCGGCCGCGCCCGCATCGGCACGGAACTCGCGGCGGCGCGAGAACCAGGCCACGATGATGCTGGCCAGGATGCCGAACACAAGCTCGCAGACGATCACCGTGACCATGTAGCCAATGCCCGGGCCGCTCGATTCCTCGTCGTTCTTGCGCAGCATCGAATCGACGAAGTAGCCGACCACGCGCGCCAGGAAGATCACGAAGGTGTTGACCACGCCCTGGATCAGCGTCAGCGTGACCATGTCGCCGTTGGCCACGTGTGCGACCTCGTGCGCCAGCACGGCCTCCACTTCTTCATGGGACATCGATTGCAGCAGGCCGGTGGAGACCGCTACCAGCGAGCTGTTCCTGGTCGCGCCGGTGGCGAAGGCATTGGGTTCGCCATCGTAGATGGCAACTTCCGGCATCGGCAGGCCGGCACGCTGCGCCAGATTTTCAACGGTCTGCACCAGCCACAGCTCGGTGCTGGTGCTGGGATGCGTGATGACCTGCGCGCCGGTCGACCACTTGGCGATGGTCTTGGACATCAGCAGCGAAATAAATGCGCCACCGAAGCCCATCAGGGCGGCGAATGCCAGCAGCGTGCCCAGGTTCAGGCCGTTGGCGGTCAGGAAGCGGTTCACCCCCAGCACGCTGGCGGTGATGCTGAGGACAAGCATGACGGCGAGGTTGGTCGCCAGGAAAAGCAATACGCGTTTCATGTGTGTATGGAGCAGTGGTGTGTCGGGCGGTACAGCCAGGATGCGGACGGGCCGCGGACGCGCGCCGCACGCTCAGGCGCGGCACGCAGGAACAGGCGGGCGCGGCCACGCCGCGCCCGTGGGACTCAGGCGCTCGGCGGACGCGGCAGCCGTGGCAGGTCGGGCTCGGGCAGCGGGGCGCCGGCATAGCGCGGCGGTCCGGCGCGGCCGCCCCAGGCGGCCAGGCGCAAGGGAGATGCCGGCAGCAGCTGCTCGGCAAGGTCGGCGCCGGGCTGCCACTGCGGCTCCGCGGCTTCGGAAGCGGGCGACGGCTCGCCCGCTGCGGCAGCGTCATCGTTACCGATGTCGGCCGCAGGCGCGGCCGACACTTCGCCGGTGGCCACCACGGCGTGCGCGAACGCTGCCGCCCAGCCCGGCAGGGGCAGGAAGGCCAGCATCATGACCAGCAGGAGTAGCCGGAGGGAGCGCACGAAGGGGGATGGCTTATGGGTAGATGTGGAAGGAATTCTACAGGATGCGGCATGGCGCAGGCGCCGCCCGCAGGGCCCGTCGCACGCCGGCGTCACTCACTCTGGGTGTGCTGCTTCCGTCATTCCTGCAAGACCTGCCGGGCTGGCCTACACTATTGCTAACCCTGTAGTCATTACAGGGTACAAAGCGAGGACCAGGCACCATGCGCATCGGCGAACTCTCCCATAGCAGCGGCTGCGATGTCGAGACCATCCGCTATTACGAACGCGAAGGCCTGCTCGACGCGCCGCGGCGCGAGGCCAACGGCTATCGCTGCTATGACGACGGCCACCTGGTCCAGCTGAATTTCGTGCGCCACTGCCGCTCGCTCGGCATGGGCCTGTCGGATGTGCGGCGGCTGCGTGAGTTCGAGCGCAATCCGTCGCAGGACTGCGATGACATCAATACGCTGCTGGACCGCCAGATTGCGCAGATCCACGCGCAGCGGGTGGCGCTGGAGGCGCTGGAAGGGCAGTTGCGCGCGCTGCGCGAGACCTGCCACCACCACCAGCCCGCCAGTGAGTGCGGCATCCTGCAGAATCTGCAGCAGGCCGCCGCCGGCGCGGCCTGCGAATGCCATGCGGGCGCGCACGAGGCCGGGCATGCTGCCGACGGGTGACGCGCGCAGTCGCGTCACTATGCTACGATGACTGCTCCCGTGATCGCACCACTGCGGTGCACGGGCGCGGCGGCAGCGCAGCCAGCGAGCGAGGTAGTGAGCAATGACTTACGCGGCTCGCCTGTTCAGAGAACCATCCGCTGCCCCTTATCAAACCTTCTGCATGACCATGACTGATCGCCTGACGCCGATGCCCGATGCGCCTGTCCGCCTGATGCGGACCGGCCGCGCGCACGCGTGTGCGATCGCCACGACCAGCATCCTGCCCCAGCGCGCGATGCGCGTCTCTCCCCGCCGGATCAGCGCACCGCCTGATTCCGCCCGGTTCCCAGCCTGATTCGTCTCCCACCAGCGGGGCCCGGGCCGAACCGGGCCCGAGCCAGCGTTTCCGTTGTTGCCGGCAATCGCCGCAAGGCGTTCGCCGATCCGTTGATGTCCGCGCTGCTGCGCGGCACGCCAGCGGGCAAGACCTGACCGCCGCCGCCTGCCATGCTGGCCGGGCCGCGCCAACCACCTGACTGCCGGAGGACCCGCCATGACGGCCACCAAAACGAATACCGCCACCCTGTACCTGACCGAACTCGACGTGACCCGCCTGGAGCGCATCGCCAGCCGCGCCGGTTCGGCGCAGCTTGAGGACATGCTCGACAACCTGCTGGCGCGCGCCACCATCGTCGCGCCCGAAGAGATCCCGACCGACGTCGTCACCATGAACACGCGCCTGGTCTGCAACCTGCCGGGCGAGCAGGCCCCGCGCAACTGGACGCTGGTGTACCCCGACGCGGCCGACTTTGATGCCGGCCGGCTGTCGGTACTGTCGCCGGTGGGCCAGGCGCTGCTCGGCGCGCGCGCCGGGCAGACCGTCAGCTACCGGCTACCCGACGGCCGCGAGCAGCAGGTGAGTGTCGCCGGGATCGCGTTCCAGCCGGAAGCCAGCGGCCAGTACACGCTTTGAGCCGCATCCTGAGCCGCACCCCAGCCGTCTGAGGCGTGCTGCCGGGGCCACGCAGGCACATCCTGCGCCGGATGTGTCCGGCGATCCATCGACACCATTCGTCGGCAAGCCAGTCGTTTCACGACTCGCAACGCACCATTCGTCGCAGCGGTATTTCTGCTTGCGCGGACTGTGACTAATCTTCAGTCCGTGCTCGCATCGCAACATAGATTGCAGAGCGGCCGGAGTCTCATCCCGGTCCATACAAGAAAGAACGACGAATCAGTTGAAGGAGTCCCAAATGATCGCCAGACGTATCCTTGGCGGCGCGCTCGTGTTCGCGGCTGTCGCTGCGTCCGCTGTGGCGTTGGCTGCCCCCGCTGCCAGCAAGGTTGGCAAGTTTGATGTGTATGCCGATGCGCTGAAGGCCGGCAAGTACGATGTGTATACGGACGGCGCCAAGCAAGGCAAGTTCGATACGTACACGGACGGAGCCCGCACCGGCCGCTTCGACCCGTACTCGGAAGGCTCGCGCCGCGACGGCAAGTTCGACAGCTTCACCGAAGGCTCGCATAGCTTCAGTGGCGAGATCTCCAAGCAAGGCAAGTTCGATACCTTCAGCGAAGGTACGCACACCTTCACCGGTGATATTGCCGATCGTGCGCTCGACAATTCCCGCTCGGGTGACGGTTCGCTGTACGGCTATCGCGTCTGATCCTCGCAGGTCTTCCCAAAGACCTCGTGCGGCCACTGCGGTGGCCGCAAGTTTTCTCTCCCGCCTGCCCGGCTGACCTCCTCCTCCTTCTCTCTTCGCCAGGCAGGCGCTTTTCTCTTCCGTCCGCTCGTGACCGCGTCAGCGCGCAGGCATGCCCCTCATGCTGAAGGCGGCTGCGTGGCTGTCGCGTCGTGTCCTGGTTCTGGCTGCGCGCGCGGCAACCTGCGCGCGATCGCTGCATAGAGCAGCGGCACCGCCAGCGTACCCAGCACCGTCGCACCCAGCATGCCGCCCAGCACGCCGGTGCCGACCGCCTGCTGCGCACCCGCGCCCGGGCCGGTGCTGAGCGCCAGCGGCACCACGCCCAGCACAAAGGCCAGCGAGGTCATCACCACCGGCCGCAGCCGCTGGCGCGCCGCGCGCGTCGAAGCGCTCCAGCGTGACCTCGCCGCGTCCCCATTCCAGCGAGGCGAACGCGGCCAGCGACACCATCGCGCCGTGTGCGTTGCGCACGTGCACGCGCGCGAGCTGGTCCGGCTGCATGCGGAAGGGCGCGTCGGCCTGCAGGATCACGCGCCGCACGCGGCCCTCGCGCGCCACTTCGTCGATATAGCGCGAGCCCAGCGTGGCCGACAGCGTGTGGTGCACGGTATCTGCATCGACACCGAAGGCTTCGGCCTTGCGGTAGTCGATCTTCAGGTCCAGCGCGGGCACCGGCTGGCCGTCAGGATGGCCGGCACCCAGGCAAACGCCGGGCGCTTCAGGAAAAACGACGCCATGTCAGGTCAGGGCTGGCACGGGCGCACGGCAAGTGAAGATCGGCCGTGGCTCCGGTGCGGTTGGAACGGAACGGCTTGGGTGTGGAGACGCCGCAAGGCTAAGCGGCAAGAGGCGGCAAGTCGCGGCAAAGCTGGGCCGATGTTGCCGGCGCGGCCGCGTGTCGGGTCGCCTGTCGGTCAGGGGGCGCGTGGCCCGTCGACCGGGGCCGGCGTGCACCGCGGCGCCGGACAACGCAAGCGTCACATTGCCGGCACCCCTCGGACGTCGGGGGCGGAGCCCTCGGTTACAGGTCGCGCGAGGCGAAGGTATCGCACTTGCGGATATCGCCGGACTCAATGCCGCGGCGCAGCCAGCGCACGCGCTGCTCGCTGGAGCCGTGGGTAAAGGCCTCCGGCACGACATAGCCCTGCGACTGGCGCTGCAGCCGGTCGTCGCCGATCGCGGCGGCGGCCTTCAGGCCTTCTTCGACATCGCCGGGCTCCAGCAACTGCTGGTTGGCGCGCTGCGCGGTGGCGGCCCAGACACCTGCCAGGCAGTCGGCCTGCAGTTCCATACGCACCGACAGCTGGTTGGCCTGCGCCTCGCCCATGCGGCGGCGCGCGCTGTCGACCTTGTCCGATACGCCCAGCAGGTTCTGCACATGGTGGCCGATCTCGTGCGCGATCACATAGGCCTGGGCAAAGTCGCCGCTGGCGCCGAAGCGCTGGCGCAGCTCGTCATAGAAGGCCAGGTCGATATAGACCTTCTGGTCGCCGGGGCAGTAGAACGGTCCCATCGCCGACTGACCGGTGCCGCACGCCGTGGGCGTGGCGCCCGAGAACAGCACCAGCGTGGGGGGCGCATAGCGGCGGTTCAGCTGGGTTTCAAAGATGTGCTGCCAGGTGCGCTCGGTATTGCCCAGCACCTTGCGCGTGAACACCGTCATCTGGTCCGTCGCCGGCGGGCGGTTGGCCTGCTGCTGTTGCTGTGGGCCGGAGCCCTGCAGCACCGACGCGCCCTGCATGATCAGCATCGGGTCGATGCCAAAGAAGTACGACGCCGCCAGCGCGACGATGACCGTGCCGATGCCGATGGTCTTGCCGCCGACACCGCCGAATCCGCCACGGCGGTCTTCAACGTGCTGGCTTTCGGCTTCGTCATCTAGGCGCATGGGGGCTCCGGGGGTAGGGGAATTGCAGGGGGAGGGTGTCGATCAGTATAGCAATCCGGGGTCAGGTGCCGGTTCTGGCCGGGCCCCAGGCCAGACAATCACGCCTGCCAGGCACGCCAAAAAAAACACCACCCACTTACCCTGGAGACGGGCAGCGCAGGCGGTGTGCGGCAAAACAAAGAAACCGGGTTTGCACCCGGTTCCGTCATGACCTGAACGTTCCGGGACGGGAACGCAAGCAGCGCTGTCAGGCCAAGGCAGCCTCACGCGTAGCCGGCGCGGTTGCCACCGCGCTGGCGCCAACTTCAGCCACGCGCAGCAGGTTGGTGGTCCCGCCTTGCCCGAACGGCATCCCCGCGGCGATGGTGATCTGGTCGCCCGGCACGGCATAACCTTCGGCCACCGCCGCGCGCGTGGCGGCTTCGACCATTTCATCCACGCTCTGCACATCCGGGCTCACGGTAGAGTGGACGCCCCAGGCAATTGCCAGGCGGCGCGCGATTTCCAGGTTCGGCGTGATGCTGACGATCGGCGCGCACGGCCGCTCACGCGCGGCGCGCAGCGCGGTGGCGCCCGAGGACGTGTAGGTCACCGTCGCGGCGGCGCCGATGATCTGTGTGACTTCGCGCAGCGCCGCGCAGATTGCATCCTGGCGCGTGTTCAGCGGGGTCTCATGCTGGGCATCGAGCAGGTTGCGGTACAGCGGGTCGCGTTCCACCTCGGTGACGATGCGGTTCATCATCGACACCGCCGGCACCGGGTAGCGGCCGTTGGCCGACTCGGCCGACAGCATCACCGCGTCGGCGCCTTCATAGATGGCGCTGGCCACGTCCGACGCTTCGGCACGGGTCGGCACCGGCGAGTCGATCATCGATTCCAGCATCTGCGTGGCGATCACCACCGGCTTGCCCAGCTGGCGGCACACGCGCAGGATGCGCTTCTGCACGCCGGGCACGCGCTCGGGCGGCAGTTCTACGCCGAGGTCGCCGCGCGCCACCATCACGGAATCGGACACGCGCACGATCTCTTCGAGTTGCTGCAGCGCGGCCGGCTTCTCGATCTTGGACAGGATGCCCGCACGGGTGCCGACGATCTCGCGCGCTTCGACGATGTCGGACGGGCGCTGCACGAACGACAGGCCGATCCAGTCAGCGCCCAGCGACAGCGCGAAGTCCAGGTCCTTGCGGTCCTTCTCGGTCAGCGCGGGGATGGGGATCACGGCGTCGGGCACGTTCACGCCCTTGCGGTCGGACAGCGTGCCGTTGTTGACCACGCGCGTGGTGATGGTGCCGGTGGTCACCGCTTCGATCGACAGGCGTACCTTGCCGTCGTCGATCAGCAGCGACTGGCCCGGCTGCGCGGCGGCGAACAGTTCGGGATGCGGCAGGTAGACGCGGGTGCCGTCGCCCGGGGTGGGATCGCTGTCGAGCACGAACCCATCGCCCGCGCGCACCGCGACCTTGCCGGCGGCGAAGGTGCCGATGCGCAGCTTCGGGCCCTGCAGGTCGGCCAGGATCGCGATCGGGCGGCCGGTCTCTGCCTCGATCTTGCGCACGGCGTCGTAGCGCGCGCGGTGGTCTTCGTGCGTGCCGTGGCTGAAGTTCAGCCGGAACACGTCGGCACCCGCCTCGAACAGTTCGCGGATCACCGCGATGTCGGTGCTTGCGGGTCCAAGCGTGGCAACGATCTTCGCTTTGCGCTGGCGTCTCATGATGTCTCCTCTTCCATTCTCGGACGGCGCGCCACGTGGCGCGCCGGATAATGCTGTTCAGGTGAACTACGGCTTCGGTACGGCGGTACTGCGCTGACGACTGCAGGCCTACACAATCAGGATGGCGCGGAAGTCATTCACATTGGTGCGGGTCGGGCCGGTGACGATCAGGTCGTCCAGGCCGGCAAAGAAGCCGTAGCCGTCGTTGTTGTCCAGGTGCGCGCGCGCCGACAGCCCGCGCGCGGCGGCGCGGGTCAGGGTGTCGGGCGAGAGCAGCGCTCCGGCGTTGTCCTCGGAGCCGTCGATGCCATCGGTGTCGCCGGCAATCGCGTGCACGCCGGCCAGTCCGTCCAGCGCCACCGCCAGGGCCAGCAGGAACTCGGCATTGCGCCCGCCGCGGCCCTTGCCGCGCACGGTCACGGTGGTCTCGCCGCCGGACAGGATCACGCAGGGCTTGCTGAAGGGCTGGCCGCGCTGCGCAACCTGGCGCGCGATGGCGGCGTGCACTTCGGCCACTTCGCGGGCTTCGCCTTCGATGCAGTCGGACAGGATATGGGCCTCATAGCCCAGTTCACGTGCGCGCGCGGCGGCGGCTTCCAGCGATTGCTGCGCGGTGGCCAGCGTCACGTTGCGGTGGCCTTCAAAGCGGGCATCGCCGGGCTTGGGCGTTTCGCCGGCGCCGCTTTCCAGGTGGGCGCGCACGTTGGCGGGGACTTCAATGCCGTACTTGGCGATGACGGCCAGCGCGTCGGCGCAAGTGGTCGCATCGGGCAGTGTCGGGCCGCTTGCGATCAGGGTCGGGTCATCGCCGGGAATATCGGAAATCAGCAGCGTCTCGACGCGGGCCGGCGCGCAGTGCAGCGCCAGGCGTCCGCCCTTGAGCGCGGACAGGTGCTTGCGCACGCAGTTCATTTCGCCGATGCTCGCGCCGCTCCTGAGCAGCGCCTTGTTCACGGCCTGCTTGTCGGCCAGCGTCAGGCCCGGCGCGGGCGCGGCCAGCAGCGCGGAGCCGCCGCCGGAAATCAGGCACAGCACCAGGTCGTCGGCGGTGAGGCCCTGCACCAGTTCCACCATGCGCTGCGCGGCGCGCGCACCGGCTTCATCGGGAACGGGGTGAGCGGCTTCGACAACTTCAATCCGTTGGCACTCGGCACCATGGCCGTAGCGCGTCACTACCAGGCCCGACAGCTCGCCTTGCCAGTTCGCCTCGACCGCCTGCGCCATCGCCGCAGCGGCCTTGCCGGCGCCGATCACTACCGTGCGGCCCTTGGGCGGCGTGGGCAGGTGCGGCGGCAGGCAGTGGCTGGCGCTGACGGAAGCGACCGCGGTGTCGAACAGGTCGCGCAGCAACGCGCGCGCGTCGGACTGTCCGGGATGCGCTGCGGCGCGCTGGGGCGAGAGCAGGGCGGCTTGAGGTTCGGTGGCGAGCATGAAAAATCCTGGTGCTGACGGGGAAAGCTAGTCGTCCCCGCAGGGCGGGGACGACGTCGTTGCTGCTTACTTGGCGATCTGGTGGTTAGACATGATCTCGATCGCGCGGCACAGGGCCGAGTGATCCTGCTTGCCCAGGCCGTTGGCCGAGCAGGTGTTGAACAGCTCCTGCGCGGTGGCGGTGTTGGGCAGTGCCACGCCCAGTGCCTTGGCACCCTGCAGCGCCAGGTTCAGGTCCTTCTGGTGCAGCTCGATGCGGAAGCCCGGGTCGAAGGTGCGCTTGACCATGCGCTCGCCGTGCACTTCCAGGATGCGCGAGGCCGCAAAGCCGCCCATCAGCGCCTGGCGCACCTTGGCCGGATCGGCGCCGGCCTTGGAGGCAAACAGCAGGGCTTCGGACACGGCCTGGATGTTCAGCGCGACGATGATCTGGTTGGCCACCTTGGTGGTCTGGCCGTCGCCGTTGCCGCCCACCAGTGTGACGTTCTTGCCCATCAGGTCGAACAGGGGCTTGACCTGGTCATAGGCTTCCTGCGGGCCGCCGACCATGATGGTCAGGGTTGCGGCCTTGGCGCCGACTTCACCGCCCGACACCGGCGCGTCCAGGTACGAGGCGCCCAGCTTGTTGATGCGCGCGGCGAAATCCTTGGTGGCGATCGGCGAGATCGAGCTCATGTCGACCACGATCTTGCTGTGGCTGGCTTCCTTGCCGGCGGCCTTGAACGCGGCGGCCACGCCCTTTTCGCTGAACAGCACGGCTTCCACGTGCGGGGTGTCCGGCACCATGATGACAATGATGTCGGCACGCTTGGCGACTTCCTCGGCGCTGGTGCAGACGGTCACGCCTGCATCGACCAGCGCTTGCGGGGCGGGGTTGACGTCATGCACGAACAGCGTGTGGCCGGCGGCGCGCAGGTGGCCCGCCATCGGTGCGCCCATGATGCCCAGGCCGATGAAGCCGACGTTGCGTTGGTTTGCCATAGTGATGTCTCCTTGTGAGATGTTAAGTCTGTAGTCGCTTGCCGGTGCGGTAACCGGTTATTGCACGCCGTGCGCGGCACGCCAGCCCAGTCCTGCCTCAGTGGTGGTCTTGGGCTTGTATTCGCAGCCGATCCAGCCGGTGTAGCCGATCTCGTCCAGGAACTTGAACAGGTACTGGTAGTTCAGTTCGCCGGTGCCGGGCTCGTTGCGGCCCGGGTTGTCGGCCAGCTGCACGTGCTTGATCTTCGGCAGGTTGGCCTTGATGGTGTTGGCAATTTCGCCTTCCATCCGCTGCATGTGATAGATGTCGTACTGCACGTACAGGTTGGGCGCGTTGACCTGGTTGATCAGGTCCAGCGCCTGCTGCGTGCGCGACAGGAAGAAGCCGGGGATGTCGAAGGTGTTGATCGGCTCGATGAGCAGGTCGATATGCTCGGCGGCCAGCGCGCTGGCGGCGAAGCGCAGGTTCTCCACCAGCGTTTCCTGCGCCTGCTCGCGCTTGACGTTCTGCGGCTGGATGCCGACCAGGCAGTTCAGCTGGCGCACGCCCAGCACCTTGGCGTACTTGATGGCCTCGCCCACGCCGTCCTGGAATTCGCCGACGCGGTCCGGGTGGCAGGCAATGCCGCGCTCGCCCGCTTCCCACTTGCCGGCGGGCAGGTTGTGCAGCACCAGGTCCAGCTGGAAGCGGTTCAGGCGGTCAGCGATCTGGTCCGCGTGGAAGGCATAGGGGAAGAGGAATTCCACGCCGCGGAAGCCCGCGCGCGCGGCGGCTTCGAAGCGGTCGAGAAAGCCCACTTCGTTGAACAGCATGGTGAGGTTGGCCGCAAGTTTAGTCATGAGTCTCTCCGGTTTAATTGTGTTGTCGCTCCGCCGGTGCGGAGCCGGTACTGCGGTATGGCGGTAGGGCAGGGGCGCTGGATTCGCGCGGGCCGCAGCCCGCGCTTTCCATGTTGGAATGGTGTTGCTTACGCCGTTTCCACTTCTTCCTTCAGGATCGCTTCCTCGATGTCCTCGAGGTCTTCGATCGGCTCGAACTCGTTGACGTTGTCGATCTCGGTGCCCATCGCGATATTGGTCACGCGCTCCAGGATCACCTCGACCACCACCGGCACCGAGAACTCGGCCATCAGGTCGCGCGCTTCGGCAAAGGCCGGGGCGATGTCTTCCGGCTTGAACACGCGGATCGCCTTGCAGCCCAGGCCCTCGACCACCTTGACGTGGTCCACGCCGTAGCCGTTCAGTTCAGGCGAGTTGACATTGTCGAACGCGAGCTGCACGCAGTAGTCCATCTCGAAGCCGCGCTGCGCCTGGCGGATCAGGCCGAGGTAAGAGTTGTTCACCACCACGTGGATGTACGGCACCTTGAACTGCGCGGCCACGGCCAGCTCTTCGATCATGAACTGGAAGTCGTAGTCGCCCGAGATCGCCACCACATCCGAGTCCGGCGAGGCGGTCTTCACGCCGATCGCGGCGGGGATGGTCCAGCCCAGCGGGCCGGCCTGGCCGCAGTTGATCCAGTGGCGCGGCTCATTGACCGACAGGAACTGCGCCGCGGCGATCTGCGACAGGCCGATGGTGCTGACGTAGCGCACGTCGCGCGGGAAGTACTGGTTCATCTCGCGGTACACGCGCTGCGGCTTGACCGGCACGTTGTCGAAATCGCTCTTGCGCTGCATGGTGCGGCGGCGCTTCTGCACGTCGGCGACCCAGCTCTTGCGGCACGGCAGGCGGCCGGCCATCTTCATTTCGCGGGCGACTTCGACGAACAGTTCCAGCGCGGCCTTGGCGTCCGACACGATGCCCAGGTCCGGGCCGAACACGCGGCCGATCTGGGTGGGCTCGATATCGACGTGCACGAACTTGCGGCCCTTGGTGTAGACATCAACACTGCCGGTGTGGCGGTTGGCCCAGCGGTTGCCGATGCCCATCACGAAGTCCGAAGCCAGCAGCGTGGCGTTGCCATAGCGGTGCGAGGTCTGCAGGCCGACCATGCCGGCTTGCAGCGGGTGGTCGTCGGCGAGCACGCCCCAGCCCATCAGCGTGGGGACCACCGGCACGTTGACCAGCTCAGCGAACTCGACCAGCAGATCGGACGCGTCAGCATTGATCACGCCGCCGCCGCAGACGATCAGCGGGCGCTCGGCCGCGTTCAGCATCGAGATCGCCTTCTCGATCTGGGCACGCGAGGCAGCCGGCTTGTACGGTTGCAGCGGCTGGTAGGTGTCGACATCGAATTCGATCTCGGCCACCTGCACGTCGAACGGCAGGTCGATCAGCACCGGACCCGGGCGGCCCGAACGCATGATGTGGAAGGCTTGCTGGAACACCTGCGGCACCAGTGCCGGCTCGCGCACGGTCACCGCCCACTTGGTCACGGGCTTGGCGATCGATTCGATATCGACGGCCTGGAAGTCTTCCTTGTACAGGCGGGCACGCGGGGCCTGGCCGGTAATGCAGAGGATGGGGATCGAATCAGCCCAGGCCGAGTACAGGCCGGTGATCATGTCGGTGCCGGCGGGGCCCGAGGTGCCGACGCAGACGCCGATGTTGCCGGGCTCGGCACGGGTGTAGCCTTCGGCCATGTGCGAGGCGCCCTCGACGTGGCGGGCCAGCACGTGGTTGATGTTGCCTGACTTGCGCATTGCCGAGTAGAACGGGTTGATGGCCGCGCCCGGCACGCCGAATGCCGTGGTCACGCCTTCCTTCTCCAGCACGGCGATTGCCGCGTCGATTGCTCTCATCTTTGCCATGATCTTGTCTCCGGTAATGGTGGGAATTTCGTTGGAGTCGATCCTATTCCCGCAGGCGGGGTGGGATAAACAGAAGGGAGATCAGTTGATTCGATACCTGGGGTACGCAATATCCGCTTGGAAGCCCGACCGGACGGTTGGCGGGGGTACGCCGGGGTACGCAATTGGATATGTGGTGTGACGGTACGGGCACGCAACGCAGCGGTGGGTACGGGCCGGCGCCGGCGGGCCGCCGCTGCGCAGTGCGGCAAAATGGCGGGATTCCTCGTCATCCGGGCCGACCATGTATTCCAGGCTGCCGTCTACCTACGAACTGCTTGAAGCGCTTGCCGCCGACCCGCCCAGGCCGGCGGCCGCCCCTGCGGGGCCGGGCGGCCGCCTCGGGCGCTCGCTGTGGCTTGGCTTTATCGTGGCGCTGGTCGCGACCATCCTGGGCGGCGCGGCCCTGGCCGTCTGGCGGTTGTGGCTGAAGCTTCCGGTGCCGCTGTGGTCGCTGCGGACCTTCGAGGCGCTGCTGGCCCTGTCGGCCGCCTGCTATGCCGGCGCCGGGCTGACGCGCGCCGGCACCGTGCTGGCCAGGCTACGCCATCCGCTGCGCTGGCAGGCCGCCGAGATGGACCGCCACAGCGCGGCCGAGGATGCGCTGCTGCGCCGGCTGGCGCGCATACCGCCGCAGCAGCTGCAGGCGCGCCAGCGGCGCGTGGCGTTGCAACTGCGGTTGTGGGAAGGTGCTGCGCGCACCCTGGCAATGCTCCTGGCACTGGCGCCGGCCGCGGCCGTGGTGGCCGCACTGCCGCGTCAGCAGGCCATGGCCGGGGCGCTGCTGTGGCTCTATGGCGTGATGGTGGTGACCGGCGCGGCTTGCTACCTGTACCTGCATGTGCAATGCAGCCGGCCGCTGCGGCGGCTGGCCCATGTGCTGGGCGAAGCGGCCGAGATGAACGCGCAGGTCCGGGCGCGGGCGGCTCCGGCCGCCTGATTCCGCACCGGCGCCGGGTGACCTGGCGTGCCCCTGGCAGCGGCCCTGACGCGGCCGTATGCGGATGCCGCGATCCTGCTCATCAGCCGCGCAGGGATGCCACATCCCCGGGGATGCCGCACAATGGCGCCCGGGAGACGAATATCCGATGGACAAACTCAAGCAAATCGAAGCCTTTATCGCCGTGGTGGAGCACGGCAGCATGGCGGCCGCGGCGCTCACGCAGAACGTGACGCCGGTGATGATCGGCCGCCGCATCAACGCACTGGAAGCCCGCATCGGCGTCAAGCTGCTGCACCGGTCCACGCGCCGCATCGCCGTGACCGAGCAGGGCGCGGTGTTCATGGAGCAGTGCAAGAAGGCGCTGGCCGACCTGGACCGCGCCGAGATGCTGATTGCCGAAGGCAAGCACAAGGCCACCGGCCACCTGATCGTTTCGGCGCCGGCAGCGTTCGGGCGCAAGCACGTGGCGCCGCACGCGCCGGTGTTCCTCGCGGCCAACCCTGAGGTGCAGATCTCCTTCAACCTGACCGACCGCGTGGTCGACCTGGTGCGCGAAGGCTATGACGTCGGCATCCGCATCGGCGGCGCCATCGACCCGAACTTTGTCGCGATCAAGCTGGCGTCGAACAAGCGCGTGGTGTGTGGCACGCCGGCGTACTTTGCCAAGTACGGCGTGCCGCAGACGCTGGATGACCTGGCCCAGCACAACTGCCTGGCGTTCAACCTGCAGGGTGGCCAGCAGCGCGGCTGGTACTTCAGCCAGAACGGCAAGACCGTGACCGTGCGCGTCAACGGCAACCTGGACTGCAACGACGGCGAGTTGCTGCACCGCTGGACCGGCGAGGGCCTGGGCCTGGGCTGGCGCTCGACCTGGGAGATCCTGCCGCAGCTGGAGAGCGGCGAGCTGATCACGGTTCTGGACGAATACGCGCTGCCGGCCTACGACATCCTTGCCGTGTACCCGCAGCAGCGCCCGGTGCCGGCCAAGATCCGTTTCTTCATCGAGCACCTGAAGGCGCAGTTCGCGCGCCCGGGTTACTGGATGGACACGGCGGGCGGCAACTGAGGCCGCCGCCGCGCGCGATGCCGATCACAGCCTGGCTGGCCGACCTGGTGGTCATCGTGCACGGGCTGTTTATCCTGTTCGTGGTGGCGGGCGGCCTGCTGGTGTTGCGCTGGCCGCGTGTCGCATGGCTGCACCTGCCCGCGGCAGTGTGGGGCGTGCTGATCGAATGGTCCGGCTGGATCTGCCCGCTGACGCCGCTTGAAAACACGCTGCGCCAGGCCGCGGGGCAGGCGGGCTACAGCGGCGGCTTTGTCGAGCGCTACCTGTTGCCGCTGATCTATCCGGCCGGGCTCACGCCCGCGGTGCAGCTGTGGCTCGGGCTGGTGGTGCTGGTGGTCAACGTGGCAGTCTATGCGTTGTGGTGGCGCCGCCGGCGAGCCGCGCGGCACCATCACTGAGCGACTTGCTTCAGCCCGCCGGCTCGAAGCGCGGCGCGCGCTTCTGCATATTGGCCAGCACCGCCTCGCGCTGGTTCGGCGAGCCGACCAGCCGGTCCTGCTCATCGGACTCGGCCTGCAGGATGGCGGCATTGTCGCCGCGCTCAACCACCGCCATCAGGCGCTTGGCCGCGCGGATCGCATCCGGGTTCTTCCGTGCCGCCTGGCGCGCGGCTTCCAGCGCCGCGGCGCGCGGGTCGTCAGCAAGGTAGGTGCCAAGGCCCAGTGCGCAGGCTTCGGTGCCGCTCAGCACGCGCGCGCTGTAGATCAGCTCGCGCAGCACGTCGGGGCGCACCAGGCCGCGCGTGAGCACCATGCCGGCCATGTCGGGCACCAGTCCCCACTTCATTTCCATGACCGACAGCCTGGTATCGGGCGCGACATAGCGTACGTCCGCCCCCAGTGCCACCTGCAGCCCGCCGCCGAAAGCCACGCCGTGGACCGCCGCGAAGACCGGCACCGGCAGTTCGCGCCAGACCATGCACGCGTATTGCGGGCGATTGGAAATGCCATTGGTACGCTTGCCGAGGCGGCCCGCGCCGATGCTGTCGTTGTGGGATTCGCCACCGTCGGACAACATGCCCGCCATGCGGTCCATGTCCAGCCCCGCGCAGAAGGCGCGGCCTTCGCCTGAGAGGACCACGGCGCGCAGGTCGGGCATGCGCGCCAGTTGCTCGCCGGTCCCGATCAGCGCGTCGAACATGGCCTGGTCGAGCGCGTTCATCTTGTCGGGGCGGTTCAGGCGGACGTCGGCGACGCCGTCTTCGATGGTGACGAGGATACGTTCGTTGCTGCTGGCGCTCATGCGCGGACTCCTTGGGATGCGGGTTGTGGGTTCGGTTGCTATGCGGAGCGTGCCGCGTCGACGAGTCACCCGGGGATGCTGCAAACGGCGAAGGCCCCCGCGCTCAACGGCCCTTGAACTGCGGCTTGCGCTTCTCCATGAAGGCGGCCACGCCTTCCTTGCAGTCATCGCTGCGGCTGGCGCGCGACTGCAGCGTGGCTTCCACTTCGAGCTGCGCGGCCAGGTCGTTGTCGAAGCTCTGGTTGAGGGCTTCCTTGATCATGCCGTAGGCCATGGTCGGCATGGTGGCCAGGTGGCGGGCCAGCTTGCCGGCCTCGTCCTGCAGCGCGTCGTCGGCGTGGACCTTCCACACCAGGCCGATGCGCTGGGCTTCCTCGGCATCGATCTTCTCGGCCAGGATGGCCAGCGCGCGGGCGCGCATCTCGCCGGCATAGCGCGGCACGAAGTAGGTGCTGCCGGCGTCCGGGACCAGGCCGATCTTGGAGAATGCCTGCAGGAAGCTGGCCGAGCGAGCCGCCAGCACCACGTCGCCCGCCAGCGCCAGGCTCATGCCGGCACCGGCGGCCACGCCGTTGACCGCGGTGACGACCGGCTTGGGCATCTGGCGCAGCGTCATGATGATCGGGTGGTAGCGCTCGCGCAGCAGCGTGCCGGAATCGGTAATGCCATCCTTGCCGCGCGCGGCCAGGTCGGCGCCGGCGCAGAAGCCGCGGCCCGCGCCGGTGATCAGCACGGCGCGCACGGCGGCGTCGCCGGCGGCGAGTTCCACGCCCTCGCGCAGCTCGCGCATCAGGTCGCCGTTCATCGCGTTGAGCACGTCCGGGCGGTTCAGGGTCAGCGTGGCCACGCCTTCACTGGCTTGATAGAGGACGGATGCCGTCATGGGTGGTTCTCCTGGTCTCGTGGTCGGTATTCGGTACGGTGATTACTGCGGCTTCTTCAGCGCATCGGCCGAGGCGTCGCCCAGCTTGCTGCCGCCGTCGCAGTCGAGGATGGTGCCGGTGACGTAGTGCGCGTTGTCGCTGCTCAGGTACATCGCGGCATCGGCGATATCGTCCTTGGTGCCGTAGTCGCGCAGCGCCAGGCGGGCCTTGTAGCGGGCCTCCATCTCGGGCGTGGGCGCCAGCCGCGCCATGCCCTCGGTATCGGCGATCGGGCCGGGCGAGATGCCGTTCACGCGCACCCCGGCCGGACCCCATTCCATCGCCAGGCACTTGATCAGCATGTTGATGCCGGCCTTGGCCGCGCAGGCATGAGCCTGGAACATCATGGCGTTGACCGCCTGCGGCGCGGTGATCGCGATCAGCGACGCACCCGGCCTGGCCAGATGGTCGAAGCTGGCGCGGAACACGTTGAAGGTGCCGAGCAGGTCGATATCGACCACGGTCTTGAAGGCATTGGCCGACATGCCGACCACGGGCGCGAGGAAGTTGCCCGCGGCGCCGGAGATCACCACGTCGATCGGCCCCAGCTCGTCCTGGGCGCGCGCGAAGGCCGCTTCCACGGCGGCATAGTCGCGCACGTCGGCGGCCATGCCGACGGCGGTGCCGCCGGCCGCGGTGATGGTCTCGGCGGCAGCCTGGATGCGCTCGGCGGTGCGGCTGATCAGCGCCAGCTTCGCCCCGGCGCGCGCGAAGCCGTGCGCGATGCCGAGGTTGATGCCGGAGGAGGCGCCGGCGACGAATACGGTCTTGCCGGCGAAGGCGTCGGGGCGGAAGGCACTGGGCATGGGAAGTCCTCTCGGTCGATGGTCAGGCGATGCGGGCCGCGATCCTGCGGCAGGCAGGACCGTGGCGGGGCGAAATGCAGGGGAGGGCTAGCGCCGGCGGCGTGGCTGCACGGCAGGTATCGCGCGATGGCGCATGACGGTCTCCATGTTTCTGTTCTGGTGTGCGTCCGCCCCGGGTGCTGCAGGGGCGGCGCCGGCCTCTGGCTCGGGCCACCGGCATCCTAACCCGAAGCCGGGATTCGATTTCGCATATTGCCGGCAACGCCGGCCGTCGCTGACGCAACAATGGGGATGCCAGAAATGCCGCCCCGGGTGCTGCAACTAGCTGACAGGAAAGGGAAAACGGGTGCCGGGCGAGGTGGCGGCCAAGGGGCGGGACAGGGCGCCATTGCGCAGGGCAAAACCCAGTCCTCGGAAAAAAGAAAGCCCGCACACCGTTGCAGCGTGCGGGCAGCCTTCCGACGATGAGGGCCGGAAGGCGGAGTGCTCATGAAGTGCGCCCCCGCGTCTTCATGGCGGGTTCAAGTGTGCGCGTGAGCGGCAGGGGCCGCTTTGACTCACGTCAAGCAGTCGCTGCGCACGCCTACGCGAGCAGCGCGGTCACCAGGTCCTTGCCGCGCGACACCGGCGCGGTTTCCTCGAAATGCAGCGCACCTTCCACGTGGCCCAGGTGGTCCACCATCAGCGTGACGGCGCGTTCGACATCGCCGGCACGGGCGGCCTCGATGAATTCGCGGTGCTCGTCCGACGAGCAGGCCGCGTCGCGGCGCGACTGGTACAGCATGGTGATGACCGCGCTGCGTGTCGACAGCTCGCGCATCATCTCGGTCAGCACGCCGTTGCCGACCACCTCGGCCAGCACGATATGGAAGTCGCCCAGCAGCCGGGTGCGCACCTGCGCATCGTTGCCCGTCAGCGCCTTGCGCTCGGCCGCCAGGTGCTTGTCAATCCGCTTGTAGTCGGCGGGCGTCGCCTTGGCGACGAACTCGCGCGCCAGCGCCGCTTCCAGGATGCGGCGCACCGCAAAGACCTCGCGCGCCTCTTCGGCGCTGGGCTTGGCCACGAAGGCGCCCTTGTCCGGCACGATCTGGATGACCTTGTCCTTGGACAGCATCAGCAGCGCCGCGCGCACCTTGGTGCGGCTGACGCGGTAGACACTGGCCAGGGCCTCCTCGCGCAGCTTGGTGCCGGGCGGCAGGCGGTGCGAAACGATGGCCGCGACTATGTCTTCGGCGATCGCCTCGGCGGTCATGTCAGGATCGATATGCTCGGGCATGGCAGCGCACTTGCGCAGAGGCTGCGCGGTTGGGGAGATGCGTGATTCTATCGCCCTGGCACGGCGACCGGAGATCCGGCGTCCACGCCGTCCTCCGCCATCGCGGCCAGACCCGCATCCAGGTCGGTCGCTTCAATGGTGCCGTTGAGCACGCCATGGGCCCGTTCGCGGTCGATATCCTTCTCCCAGGCGGCCACCACCACCGTGGCCACGCAGTTGCCGATCAGGTTGCCGAGCGCGCGGGCGATGCCGATGAACCAGTCCACCGACAGCACCAGCACCAGCCCGATGGCGGGAATCGCCGGGTGCGCCGACAGCGTCGCCGCCAGGATCACGATGGCCGAGCCGGGGATGCCGTGAGCGCCCTTGGAGGTGACCAGCGCCACCGCCAGGATGCCGAGCAGGTCGCCCAGCGCCAGCGGCGTGTTGGTCGCCTGCGCGATAAAGACCGCGGCCAGCGTCAGGTAGATCGAGAACGCATCCAGGTTGAACGAGTAGCCGGTCGGGATCACCAGGCCCACCACCGACTTCTTGATGCCCATGAACTCCAGCTTCTTCATCACCTGCGGCAGCACGCTGTCAGACGACGCGGTGCCGAGCACCACCAGCAGCTCGGCGCGCAGGTAGCGGATCAGCTTGATCACCGAGAAACCGCACACGCGCATGATCGTGCCCAGCACCACCAGCACGAAGATGACCACCGCACCGTAAAACAGGAACACCAGGAAGCCGAGCTGCTTGAGCGAGCCGATGCCGTACTTGCCCACGGTGAATGCCACCGCGCCCAGCACGCCCAGCGGCGCCAGCTTGATGATGAAACCCATCATCTTGAACAGCGTGTGCGAGAAGGTGTCGATCAGCCTGACCAGCGGCCGGCCCGGTTCGCCCACCAGCGACAGCGCGCAGCCGAACAGGATCGAGACCAGCAGCACCTGCAGCACATCGCCGTTGGCAAACGCGCCGAACACGGTGTTGGGGATCAGCTTGAGCAGGAAGTCGACCGTGCCCTGGTCCTTCACCTTGGTGGCGTTGTCGATATAGCCGGCGATGGCCGAGGCATCGAGCGAACGCGGGTCGACATTCATGCCAGTGCCGGGCTGGAACACATAGGCCAGAAGGATGCCCAGCGCCAGCGCGATGGTGGTGACGATCTCGAAATACACCACCGCCTTGATGCCGACGCGGCCGACCTTCTTCAGCTCGCCCGCGCCGCAGATGCCGGCCACCACCACGCAGAACACGATCGGGCCGATCAGCATCTTGACCAGCTTGATAAAGGCATCGCCAAGCGGCTTGAGCTTGGCGGCGAATTCCGGAAATGCCAGGCCGAGTGCCGTACCAATCAGCAGGGCAATCAGCACCTGGCCAAACAGCGAACGGGTGAAGCGGGTGTGCAAACGGGGCTGGGGGGCGCTGGGGCGGGGCTGCGAGGGAACTGCATGCTGCATGGTTGTCTCCGTACCGGGCCGGTCCGGCGCCTGTTCATTGGCTGGCGCTGGCTGGCCCATCTGATCCAGGAATCACCGGCGGCCCCGTACTGCTCTGCTGGCGGGTGGCTGCCGGCCTTACGTTCCGTGCGGGGCTTCCGGGTCGGGAGCGCGCCACCTCGCGGACAGCCCCCCTGTTGAGGCGGAATCCACGCAATCGCCTGTCCGGACCGGATTGTCCGCGGCAAATTGTCTGAACGTGGAAGCGAATATAGTGCATATCATTTTTGTATGCAATTTTTGAATTCACTGTGCTAACATGAATCGCACAGAATAGAGCTTCGGCCCGGGCGCCCCGCCCGCGCCGGCAGGCCTTGCGGCAGACGCCGGCGGGCCTTGCCGGACCACCCCGCCGCGGCGTTCACGCACTTCCAGCAGGAGACAACGCATGGCAGCAAATCCGTCGCCGTCCGCCGCAGAGACTGGCACGCGCATCATGGCCTGGGCCGACGCCCTGGCCGTCCACACCGAGCAGCCCGGCATGCTCACCCGTACCTACCTGACCGAGGCCCACCACGGCGCCGCCGCACAGCTGACCGAATGGATGCAGCAGGCCGGCATGACGGTGCGGCGCGATGCCGCCGGCAACGTGATCGGCCGCTATGAGGGCACCTCGCCGGACGCGCCGGCGCTGCTGACGGGTTCGCACTTCGACACCGTGCGCGACGCCGGCCGCTATGACGGCAACCTGGGTGTGATCCTGCCGATCGCCTGCGTGGCCGAATGGAACCGCCAGGGCAAGCGCTTCCCGTTTGCGATCGAGGTGGTCGGCTTTGCCGAGGAAGAGGGCGTGCGCTTCAAGGCAACGCTGCTGGGCAGCCGGGCCATCGCCGGCACCTTCGACAACAACGTGCTGGACAACGTCGACGACAGCGGCAAGACCATGCGCCAGGTGATGCGCGAGGCAGGCTTCGACGCCTCCGACTTGCCCGCCGCCAGGCATGACCGCAGCAAAGTCGCGGCCTTCATCGAAGTCCATATCGAGCAAGGCCCGGTGCTGCTCAATGAAAACCTGCCGGTGGGCGTGGTGACCGCCATCTCCGGCGCCACCCGCTTTATCGTCGAGCTCGAAGGCCTGGCCGGCCACGCCGGCACGGTGCCGATGGACATGCGCCGCGACGCCGCCATGGCCGGGGCCGAGATCGGCCTGTATATCGAGAAGCGCTGCGGCGGCAAGCCGGGCCTGGTCGGCACGGTCGGCCAGTTCAATGTGCCCAATGGCGCCACCAACGTGGTGCCGGGCCACGCGGTGTTCTCCATCGACATTCGCTCGGGCATCGACGCCGAGCGCGAGGCCGCCGTCAACGACGTGCTGTCCGAGATCGAACGCGTGTGCGCGCGCCGCAACGTGCGCGTGCAAGTGCGCAAGACCCACGAGGCGAACAGCGTGCCGTGCGCCCAGTGGCTGCAAGAGCAATGGGCCGCCGCCATCGCCCGCCAGGGCGTGCCGGTGCGTCATCTGCCCTCCGGTGCCGGCCATGACGCCATGGCCATTGCCGCCATCGCCGACGTCGCCATGCTGTTTGTGCGCTGCGGCAACGGCGGCATCAGCCACCATCCCACCGAAATCATGACCGCCGAGGATGCCGCCCTGTCCGCGCGCGTGTTCAGCGATTTCGTCGAGCACTTCCGCCTGCCGCAGTAAGCCAGCGCAGATTCCCCGGAACCCACCCGCACCCTCCTCCGTAGTTAAGAGAACAAGTCATGACCGCACGAGACAATATGAACCCCACTGAAACCACGCTGACGCAATTCATCGACCAGCACCGTCCGGAACAGGAAGCCTTCCTGGCCGAACTGGTCAAGGTGCCCTCGGACAACCCCGCAGGCGACTGCGACGCCCATGGCAAGCGCGCCAAGGAACTGCTGGAGGGCCTGGGTTTCACGGTGGAGGCGCACCAAGTGCCGGACGAACTGGTGAAGGCAGCCGGCATGATCAGCGCCACCAACCTGATCGTGCGCAAGCAGTTCGGCACGGGCGGCCCGACCATCGCCATGAACGCCCACGGCGACGTGGTGCCCCCGGGCCTGGGCTGGACCAAGGACCCGTACGGCGGCGAAGTGGCAGACAGCGAGCACGGCCCGGTCATGTACGGCCGCGGCGTGGCGGTGTCCAAGTCGGACTTCGCCACCTACACCTACGCCGTGCTGGCGCTGATGGAAGCCGAGAAGCAGGGTGCGAAGATCAACGGCGCGGTCGAGCTGCAGTTCACCTATGACGAGGAAACCGGCGGCGACATCGGTCCCAAGTTCCTGCTCGATAACAACCTGAGCAAGGCCGACTACGCCATCTCGGCCGGCTTCTCGTACGGCATCACCTCGTCGCACAACGGCTGCCTGCACGTCGAAGTGACGGTCAAGGGCAAGCAGGGCCACGCCGCCATGCCGCACACCGGCGTGGACGCGATCGAAGCCGCCACCCACATCCTGCAGGCCATCTACGGCCTGCGTGCCGAGCTGGCCACGCGCAAGTCCAAGGTGCCTGGCATCGACACCGCCACGCTGAACGTGGGCCTGATCAAGGGCGGCATCAACACCAACGTGGTGCCTGACCTGGTGACCTTCCGCGTCGACCGCCGCATGATCCCCGAGGAAATCGGCTTCGACGCCGAAGGCGAGATCCGCGCGGTCGTGGAAAAGGCCGCCAAGGACCGTCCGGGCATCGAAGTTAAGGTCGAGCGCATCATCCTGGCCGAGCCGCTGTCGGAACTGCCGGGCGTGGAAAAGCTGATCGGCGCCCTGAAGAGCCGTGCCGAGTCGGTGTTCGGCGTGGAGATCCCGGTGCAAGGCGTGCCGCTCTACACCGACGCCCGCCACTACACCAAGCGCGGCATCCCGACCGTGCTGTACGGCGCCGGCCCGCGCACGCTGATGGAAGCCCGCGGCCATAACTCGGACGAGAACCTGCGCCTGAACGACCTGAACCGTGCGACCAAGGTGGTGGCGCTGGCGCTGTCGGACCTGATGAAGTAAGTCATCTCAATTGAGCCGGATCGCCAACAGGCGATTGGCCAATGCAAAAGTGCCACGGAGACCCCGTGGCACTTTGCTATTCTCGACCTGCCGTGCAGGTTGCCAACATCATGTTGCACCCCAGGAAGGACGCCGCGACGTGTGCGCGATCCCCACAATCCAGATCACGCCGTCGTTGAGTTCATAAATCAGTCTGTAGTGCTCGTGCGCCACGAATTCACGAGCGCTCGGCGAGCGGCCTGCCGTCCCAAGTTCAGGAAACTTCTGCAGCCGCGCAGCCGCCTCATTGAACCGCTTTTCCATCCAGACAGCGGCAACCGGATCATGCTGTGCGATGAAGCTCCGGATGGCTGTACGTTGTCGCAGTGCCTGTGGCGCCCATATAAGCCTCAAGCTTTCCGCAATATCGCTGAACACCACTCAGCGGACTCGGCTTCCACCTGCTCGTTTGGAATGCCGATGCCGGCACGCATTGAAGCCCTGCCTTCCTCAACCATCTGCTGGAAAAGGGCCTCGTCGTCGCGGGCTTGCTGGCGCCGCGCCAGATACTCGCGCATCAGCGCCTCAGCAACTTGCGAGGCGGTAAGGCCTTCAGCTGTGGCCTCGGCTATGAATGCGTCACGCAATTGCGGGTTCAGCGTGAGAATGAACGTGGTTTCTTCCGACCCAAGCATGTCCCAAGTCCTTGTAATGACAAAGTATAGGCATTGTCGATACCAGGACACCTTCGCGCCTATAAGACACGTCTGAACTTGCCGCAGCCGATTCCGCCTATGCCGGCAGCGTCCTCGCCCCCGCCCCAAGCATCCGCTGCATCAGCACTGTGTCGATCCACTGCCCGTGCTTGAGCCCCACCGCCTCCAGCCGGCCGACGGTGCGGAAGCCCAGCCGCTCATGCACGGCCAACGAACCGGCGCCTTCGCCGCCTGCGGTGCAGGCGATCACGGCGACCATCTGGCGCCACGGCCCGGTCTCGCAGCGGGCGACCAGTTCGGCCAGCAGGGCCTGGCCCAGGCCCTCGCCGACGCGGCGGTGGTCGATATAGATCGAGTCCTCGATGGCAAAGCGGTACGCGCTGCGCGCGCGGTAGGACGATGCATAGGCGTAGCCCAGCACCTCGCCGTCACGCACTGCGACCAGGTAGGGCAGGCCCTTGCCGTGCACTTCGGCAAAACGCAGCTGCATCTCGTCCAGGCTCGGCGGCGTTTCTTCGAACGAGGCGCGGCCGTGCAGCACATGGTGCGCGTAGATGGCGTGGATGGCGGGAACGTCGGCGGGCGTGGCGTCGCGCAGGGTGAAGGGTTTGCGCGCGCCGGCGGACGGCGTCGTGGCGGAAAGGATGGTGGAAGTCATCGGGAATGGCGCCCTGTGCAAGGACTTGGGGCAACGCAGGATGCGTGCCGGGCACATGCACCAGCCTGATGCTGCGCGAGGCCCGGTGTCTTGTATATAGTGCGGATTGATTTGCACCGCATTAGTGCCAACGCCCCGGGGCTGGGCACAGCAACGACAAGAAAGGACCCTGCCATGATCACCATCTACCACAACCCCCGCTGCTCCAAGTCGCGCGAAACGCTCGCCCTGGTCCAGGCCGCCAGCGAGCGGCTGGGCGAGCCTGTGGAAATCGTGGAATACCTGAAAGAGCCGCCGTCGCTGGCCACGCTGCGCCAGTTGCACACCATGCTGGGCGTGCCCGTGCGCGAGATGCTGCGCGACAACGAAGCGCCGTATGCCGAACTGGGGCTGGCCGATCCCGGCCTGACCGAGGCCGAGCTGCTGGCCGCCGTGGCCGACAACCCGATCCTGTTGCAGCGTCCGGTGGTGGTGCGCGACCGCCGCGCCGCGATCGGCCGCCCACCCGAGAACGTGGCGCCGCTGCTGGCCTGAGCCAGCCTGATACAGCGCCAAATAAAACCGGCCCCCACGGCTGTGGGGGCCGGCCGGTGCTTGAGGCAAACAGCTTCAGGCGGGTCGTCTAATGAACACCCAGCCAGTGCATGGCCTCCTGACCGAAAGCAATGGCCGCCAGCACGACCAGCAGCACCACCAGCGTCACCGTGCTGACGTATAGCGTGGCCTTGGCGACTTCGGCGTCCTCATCCGAGGTGTGTCGATGGGTAATGGGCGTGTCGCCCCGCGTGGCATGCGGCCAATGGATCCGGCCGGCCAGGTCTCTCAAGTGCAGGTCGGTATGAAAACGCATGATCGACACCTCCTCGGCAGGCGCCGCGCGATCCGGGCAACATGGCTCAAACGGCATATGGCGTGGCTGCGCAAGTGCGCCGGATGATCTGTGGCTCGTTTCGCCCGGTACGCCATATCCGCTTCTACTATAGGCGCGCTGGCGTCAGAAGCGAACGCAAGTCTGCAAGGGGCGTGCCGCCCCGATTGCCGCAATGCAGCAACCGGTTCAGGGTTGTCCGGACGGAGGTGAGGGCTCGCTAGCGTTCGTTGGCGCTTCGGGTGCCAGGCTGGCCAGTGCGGCCTCGCGCTCGCGCAGCGTAGCCAGCATGTTGCAGAACAGCGCACCCTGTTCGAGTGCATCGTCCAGCGCCACATGGGTATGCGGCAGCGGATCCATCCAGGCCGCCGGGAAGGCCGCCTTGACAGTCTTGCGATAGGGGCGCCCGGTCAGCGCAAAGCCCAGCGTCTTGATGTCGAGGGCGGCCCAGCCAAAGGGCGAGCGCCCGGCGAACCGCATCATGTACCAGAACATCCAGGTGAAATCGAAGCCGGCCGGGAAGGCCACGAAGACCGGCTTGCCGGGCAGGCTCTCGACCCATTCGACATAGCGGACCATGGCGTCCTCGGGGCGCTGCAGGTCGCGCCGGCAGGCGCTCCAGGCTTCGGGCTGGGTTTGCCACCACTGCATCTGTACCGGGTGGCCGGCGGCGCCGGGCAGGGTTTCGAGGTTGGCGGAGAACGTGCCCACCACGGTCTTGTCCGCCAGCATCGCCGCGGACGCGAAAGACAGCATCGAATGCGGGCCCGGGATCGGGCCGTCGGCCTCCACGTCGGTGCTGACGTAGATTTCCGGGCGGGTGTCGGGCGCCTGTCGCTTGGCCACGGCCTCAGCCCACGTCGATCAGGTGATCGGCCACGAACGGGTTGTTGCGGCGTTCCTCGCCGAAGGTGGAGACCGGGCCGTGCCCGGGGATGAAGGTCACGTCCTCGCCCAGCGGCCACAGCCGCGTGCGGATCGAGCGGATCAGGTCGGCGTGGTTGCCGCGCGGAAAGTCGGTGCGGCCGATCGAGCCGGCGAACAGCACGTCGCCCACCACGGCCAGCCGGCTGGCGCGCGAGAAGAACACCACGTGGCCGGGCGTGTGGCCGGGGCAGTGGTAGACCTCCAGGGTCTCGTTGCCGAACTGCACGGTGTCGCCGTTCTCCAGCCAGCGGTCTGGCTCGAAGCTCTCGGCGTGGCCGAAGCCGAAGCGGCGCGTCTGCTCGGGCAGCTGCTCGATCCAGAAGCGCTCGTCCTGCTGCGGGCCTTCGATCGGGATGCCCAGCTCGCGCGCGAGCGCCGCGGCGCCGGCGCAGTGATCGACATGGCCATGTGTCAGGAAGATCTTTTCCAGCGTGACGCCTTGCTCCCTGACTGCCTCGCGGATGCGATCCAGGTCGCCGCCGGGATCGCAGACGGCGGCGCGGCCGGTGCTTTCATCGATCAGCAGCGAACAGTTTTGCTGGAAGGGCGTGACAGGAATGAGCAGGGCTTTCATGGAAGATTTCTTGTGCGCCAGGCGCCTTCTGGCCGGGCGCCACGGACTGGCCCGCACGGACGCCGGGCAGTGCCCAGCATTGTAGCGCCGGGCGGCGATACACCGCCCCGATGCAAGTTGTGTGCATCATGCATTACCCGCACAAAAGCCCCGTCTCGGGCGGGAATCCCTTGCCACAAGCGGGATTCCGGGCAGATAGGCCACGATGGTGCGAAATCGTACAGATTTCGTAACAAAATGAAAGGGATAGTCGTATAGGGTCAATGTTAGACTGCCGCCCATGTTACGGATCTCCGCTCTCGTTAAGCGCTGGCAACGGCTGGCCAAGCTCGGCGCATGCACCGCGTGCGCCGTGGTGCTGGCTGCCTGTGCCACGCCCCCTGAAGGCGACCACGCAAGCAACGATAACGCTGGCGCCGTGCCCACGCGCGCGGCAAAGAACGGCAAGGCCGGCAAGACCGATCGCACCGACGCCGACAAGTCCGCGCGTGCCTCGGACAGCGGCAGCTGGAACCTGTTCGGCTATGACGCGGACGAAGGCCGCAGCGGCAGCTCGCTGGAGGGCCTGCGCGCAGACGTCGGCACGTTCGAGCAGCGCGGCGTCGCGTCCTGGTACGGCAAGGGATTCCACGGCCGCAAGACCGCCAACGGCGAACGCTTCGACATGCGCGCCATGACCGCCGCCCATCCTTCGCTGCCGCTCGACAGCTGGGTGCTGGTGCGCAACCTGCGCAATAACAAGGTAGCAGTGCTTCGCATCAATGACCGCGGGCCGTACCACGGCAACCGTGTACTGGACGTGTCCTTCGGCGCTGCACGCCGCCTCGGCTTTGTCGAACGCGGCGCGACGAACGTCGAAATCCGCCGCCTGACGCGCACTGAAGTGGCCGCGCTGGGTCCGCAGGTCGATGCCGGCGGCACCGAGGCCGGCGACGGCAGCGGCGACGACGACGTATCCGTGCCGGAACTGGCCAACTCGCTGGCGCCCGCCAAGGCGCGCAAGTCGACCAGGGCCAGCGGCAAGACCGTCAAGCGCACACGGCGCTGACAAGGGCAGCGCCGCCGCATGCCGCCGCGCGCTGACACCTCTGCTTCACCTTCCTCCTCCCAACCCCGGGACCATGCACGGGCCGCGTCAGTCCTCTGCCCGCCCCGCGCGCTGTGCCAGCGCCAGCTGGTAGAGCGCATCGGTGCCGGCCCCGGTAATCGCGGCCGCCAGCTTGGCGGCGCGCTTGGCCGGCAACTCCGCCAGCAGCAGCGCCAGCACGCGCTGGGCTTCGGCATCCGGCAAGCCATCCGCGGCAGTTGCCGCGCCAGCGCCTTCCACCACCAGCACGAATTCCCCCTTGGCCCGGTTCGGGTCGGCGGCCAGCCAGGCCGGCGCCTGCGCCACCGGCAGCACCGCGATGTCCTCGAACAGCTTGGTCAGTTCACGCCCGACCAGCAGCCGGCGCTCGCCTGGCAGGCCCGCGGCCAGCGCGGCCAGCGTGTCGGCGATGCGGTGCGGCGCCTCGTAGCAGACCCAGGCGTGGTCCAGCGCCGCCAGCCGGGCGATGGCCTCGGTGCGCGCCCTGGGCTTGCTGGGCAGGAAGCCGGCAAAGGTGAAGCGGCCCTCGCCGGCATCGAGCATGTCGCCCGCCACCGACAGCGCGGCCACCGCGGCACTGGGGCCGGGCAGCGGCACCACCGGATGGCCGGCGCCGCGCACCGCCTCGACCAGGCGCGCACCCGGGTCGGAGATGCCCGGCGTGCCGGCGTCCGAGACGTAGGCGATGCGCTCGCCGGCCGCCAGGCGCGCCGCGATGCGGCCCGCAGCCTCGCGCTCGTTGTGCTCGTGCACGGCCATCAGCGGCCGATGCAAGCCCACGCGCGACAGCAGCTGGCCGGTATTGCGGGTGTCTTCGCAGGCCACGGCGTCGGCCAGGCCGAGCACATGCAGCGCGCGCAGCGACAGGTCGGCGACGTTGCCGATGGGCGTGGCCACCACATAAAGGGTGCCGGCCGGGTAGGACTGGCTGGCCGCCAGGGAGATCCAGTCACTCATGCTTGAGAACTTCCGTTGATGCGATCATTCAAATCCACCACGCAGTTGCAAACCACACAGCTACGCGGTGCGCAGGCGGAGGACCGGGCCCTGGCATACCTGCGGCGCCAGGGCCTGGAGCCCGTGGTTCGCAATTATCGCTGCAAAGGCGGCGAGATCGACCTGGTCATGCGCGCGCCGGACGGCACGCTGGTGTTCGTGGAGGTGCGCCAGCGCAGCGGCCAGGGCTTCGGCGGCGCGGCCGCCAGCGTCACGCCGGCCAAGCAACGCCGCGTGCTGCTGGCGGCCGCGCACTACCTGGCCACGCTGGCGCAGGTGCCGCCATGCCGCTTCGACGTGGTGGCCCTGGAACCCGGCCGGCTGGACTGGCTGCAGCATGCCTTTGACCAGGATGCCGCCGGGGCTGGTTCATAATGCGCGGCAGACCCTAAGGTACGATCCGCGGATCGCAATGGCAACAACAAGGCCCCCAGAGCCATGAGTATCGACAGTATCCAGCAACAGTTTCTAGACAGCGCCGAAACCAAGCGACAGGCCGCGGCGGTGATGGCCCCTTATATCAACGCCGCCGTGGAACGCATGGTCGGCGCGCTGACCAGCGGCAACAAGATCCTGGCCTGCGGCAACGGCGGCTCCGCAGCCGATGCGCAGCACTTTGCCGCCGAACTGGTCGGGCGCTTCGAGCGCGAGCGCCCGGGCCTGGCCGCGATCGCACTGACCACCGACAGCTCGATCCTGACCGCGATCGGCAACGACTATGACTTCAGCAAGGTGTTTTCCAAGCAGGTCGAGGCGCTGGGCCAGCCCGGCGACATCCTGCTGGCGCTTTCCACCTCGGGCAATTCGGCCAACGTGATCGCCGCCATGGAAGCCGCGCGCCAGCGCGAGATGGCCGTGGTCGCGCTGACCGGCAAGGGCGGCGGCACCATCGCCGGCCTGCTCGATGAATTCGATATCCACCTGTGCGTGCCGAGCGAGCGCACCGCGCGCATCCAGGAAGTGCACCTGCTGACCCTGCACTGCCTGTGCGACGGCATCGACGAGGCACTGCTCGGGGAAGCCTGATCCTGCCCTTCCAACCATTCCCAACATCCAGCCACAGCAAGGACCGCATGACGAACCTGCCCACTACGCAAGCCCCCCGGAACGGCGCCGGCGCGCGCCATCCTTCCCGCACCGCCGGCCTTGGCCGCGCCAGCCTGGCCGCGGCGGCCGTGCTGGTCTGCGCCACCCAGCTGGCCGGCTGCTTCCCCGTGATCGCCGGCGCCATGGGGACCGGCGTGGCCATGGCCACCGACCGCCGCCCGGCCGCCACCCAGACCGTGGACCGCGGCCTGCAGCTCGAGGCCGAGAACACCATCAACTCGCGCTACAGTGGCCAGGCCCGCGTCAACGTGACCGTGTTCAACCGCAAGGTGCTGCTGACCGGCGAAGCCAGCAACGACACCGTCAAGCAGCAGGTCGAGCAGTATGTGCGCGGCCTGCAGAATGCGCGCGTGGTGATCAATGAGCTGGAGGTCGTCAACTCGCCGGGCTTCATGACCCAGAGCCAGGACGCCTACCTGACCAGCAAGGTCAAGACCCTGCTGATGACCGCCGAGGGCGTGCCGTCCAACTCGATCAAGGTCACCACCGAGAAGAGCGTGGTCTACCTGCTGGGCGTGGTCACCGCCGCCGAGGGCGACCGCGCCACCGACGTGGCGCGCAATGCCTCGGGCGTGACCAAGGTGGTCAAGGCCTTCGACTACGTCAACGACACCGAGCGCGCGCGCCTGGACTCAGCTTCCTCTTCGCAAAACCCGTCGTTCGACGGCAATGTCGGCACGCCGGCGCCGGTGCAGTCGGTGCCGGGCGTGGGCGGTCCGGTCGATGCGCCGGCCGGTGCCGCCGCTGGCACCACGGCGACCACCAGCCCGGTCGCCGCGCCGGTGACTGCGCCGGTGACGCTGCCGCCGGGGCGCAGCCTGCCCTGAGCCCGCGCCCCGTCCGGCGTCCGGGGTCGATCTCGACGGCGTCCGCTCATGCGGACGCCGTTTGTCCTTCTGCGGTTTTCAGCGCACACCGTCCCCGCCCGATGTGCTACGGTTGCCACGCCGGCCGCCCCCCAGCGGAATCCAGCGCCGGCCCCCACACGGAACGAGACCATGACAATCTTCCCCCGGCCCGCTGTGTTGCTGCGGCTGGCGCTGCTGGCCGCGGCGCTGTGCGGCGTCCAGCCGTCGCTGTCGGCAGACCGCGCCGCCCCTGCCACCGATGCCGCGCTGCGCGCGCGCAGCCAGGCCGCCGCCTGCACCAGCTGCCACGGCCCTGCCGGGCGTGCGCCGGCGGGCAGCACAATCCCGCCGCTGGCCGGCCGCCCGCAAGCGGAACTGGCCGGGCAGATGCAGGCCTTCAAGGCCGGCGCGCGGCCCGCCACGGTGATGCACCAGATTGCCAAGGGCTACAGCGACGACCAGATCGCGGCCATCACGGCGTGGTTCGCCGCGGTGCGCTGACAGCAGGGGACGACCAATGCAAAGACGAAGCTTCCTGGGCGCCGCGGGCGCCGCAGTACTGGGCTCGGTCGGGGTCAGGGCGGCACGCGCCGCGGCGCCGGCCAAGGTGGTGGTGGTGGGTGGCGGCTACGGCGGCGCCACCGCTGCGCGCTACCTGCGCGAGTGGAGCGGGCAGGCGATCGAGGTCACGCTGGTCGAACCCAATCCGGCCTTTATCTCCTGCCCGCTGTCGAACCTGGTGCTCGGCGGCAGCCGGCAGCTGGCGGACCTGACCTTGCCGTACGACGCCCTGGTGCGCCGCCACGGCGTGCGGCTGGTGCGCGATACCGCCGTGGCCATCGACCCGGCCAAACGGACCGTGCGCCTCGCGGGCGGCTCCACGCTGCCGTACGACCGCCTGCTGCTGTCGCCCGGCGTCGAAATGATGAGCGATGCGCTGCCCGGACTGACGCAGCCCGGCGGCGACCAGATCCTGCACGCCTGGAAGGCCGGCCCGCAGACCGTGGCGCTGCGCCGCCAGCTGGAGGCCATGCCGGACGGCGGCACCTATGCCATCAGCATCCCGCTGGCGCCGTACCGCTGCCCGCCGGGACCGTACGAGCGCGCCTGCCAGGTGGCGTACTACTTCAGGCAGCACAAGCCGCGCAGCAAGGTGCTGATCCTCGATGCCAACCCGGACATCACCTCCAAGGCCGGGCTGTTCCGCAAGGTGTGGGCGTCGCAGTACCCGGGCCTGGTGGAATACCGGCCGCAGTTCAACGCGGTGGATGTGGACCCCGCCACGCGCACGCTCAAGTTCGAGGTGCAGGACGACGAGCGCGCCGATGTGCTCAATGTGCTGCCGCCCCAGCGCGCCGGCGCGATCGCGGTATCGGCGGGGCTGGCCACGGCCAATGGCAAGTGGTGCGAAGTGGATTTCGTCACCTTCGAGTCGCGCGCCGCGTCCAATATCCACGTGATCGGCGATGCCATCCAGATCGCGCCGCTGATGCCCAAGTCGGGCCATATGGCCAACCAGCATGGCAAGGTCGCGGCCGCGGCCATGGTCGCGCTGCTGTCGGGCCGGGCACCCGACCCGCAGCCGCTCTACAACAACACCTGCTACAGCTTCACCTCCGACCGCGAGGCGGTGCACGTGGCCAGCGTGCATCGCTATGACGCGGCGCAGAAGACCATGGTCACGGTGCCGGGATCGGGCGGGCTGTCGGAGGCGCCGAACCAGCTCGAAGGCGACTACGCACTGGCGTGGGCAAAGGGCATCTGGGCGGAGATGCTGGGGTAGGGGCAGGACGGCTCGCCCCGCCGCGCGGCAGGGGCGAGCCTCGAAGGCCGCGGGCTGCTACCCTATGGGTTTCGTCCGGCACTCCGCCGGGCCGTCCCCCAGCCCCCTCATGCAAGCCAGAGACCGTCTCCTCGCCCTCGCCATTGTCTGTGTCTGGGGCGTCAACTTCGTCGTCATCAAAGTTGGCCTGGCGGGCGTGCCGCCGATGCTGCTGGGTGCGCTGCGCTTCCTGCTGGTGGCGTTTCCGGCGATCTTCTTCGTGCCACGCCCGCGCGTGCCGTGGCGGCTGCTGCTGGCCTACGGCGTCACCATCAGCCTGGGCCAGTTCGCCTTCCTGTTCTACGCCATGGCGGTCGGCATGCCGGCCGGACTGGCCTCGCTGGTGCTGCAGTCGCAGGCCTTCTTCACGCTGGCCATTGCGGCGATGTGGCTGGGCGAGCCGGTGCGCTGGCACAACATTGCGGGCATGGCGGTGGCGGCGGGCGGGCTCGCCTTGATCGGGGCCGGCGCCGGCAGCGCGGGCGGCATGAGCGTGGCGGGCTTTGTATTGACGCTGTGCGCGGCCTTTTGCTGGGCCAGCGGCAATATCGTCAGCAAGACGATCGGCCCGGTCGACCTGCTGGGGTTGGTGATCTGGGGCGCGCTGATCCCGATCGTGCCCTTCGCGCTGCTGTCGCTGTGGGTCGAGGGCCCGGCGCGCATCGCGCAGAGCCTCACCCACGTGTCGGGCATGGCCGTGTTTGCCGTGGCCTACCTGGCCTTTGCGGCGACGGTGTTTGGCTACACCATGTGGGGCCGGCTGCTGACGCGCTACCCGGCCAGCCAGGTGGCGCCGCTGACGCTGCTGGTGCCGGTGGTGGGGCTGGTGTCGGCGCATGTGCTGCTGGGCGAAGACCTTTCCGGCGCGCAGTGGGCGGGCGCGGCAGTGGTGATGGCCGGGCTGCTGGTCAATGTGTACGGCCAGCGCCTGTGGACGGGCAGGGCGCTGGCGCGCCGCTGATCCGACCGAACATCCATATGCTGTGCTGCATCAGTGGGTAAACACTATATGCGCATTCACGCATATACGAATATATTAGACGCCATGGAAGAGCTGGATCGCGTATTCGAAAAGGTATCGGGCTACTTCAGCCTGTTGGCGGAGCCGACGCGGCTGAAGATCCTGCACGCCTTGTGCGATGGCGAGAAACCGGTCAGCACGGTGGTCGAGACGGTGGGTTCGTCGCAGACCAATGTGTCGCGGCATCTCAACGCGATGTACCGCTCGGGCGTGCTGTCGCGCCGCAAGGAGGCGAACCTGGTGTTCTACGCCATTGCGGACGAAAGCGTGATCGAGCTGTGCCGCACGGTCTGCGTGCAGGTGGCGAGCCGGCTGGAGGACAGCGCCTTGTCCTCCGGCGTGGTCGACCGCTTCATGGCACAGCCGGCACCCGAAGCCCCGGCGCGCAGGCGGCGCACGGCAGGCTAGCTCAGCTCTTCCGGCAAACGGAACGCTGCCGCACCCGCTGCAGCGGCCCGACAACAGGCACGCCGACCGGTCCGGGGGACCGTGGCGAGCGCGCCGGAGGAGACCGATTTGCAGGAACGGAACCGGCCCGGGCGCATCGTGCCCGCGCCCGAGCACTTCGTCAGCGCATCGCTGCAGCAGGACATCGGCCGGCACGGCCTGGATGCGCCGCGGCGCGACTTCCTGCGCAAGAGCTTCCTGGGCGCGGCCGCGGGGATTGCCGCCGCCACGGCGGGCCGCCAGGCGTTGGCGGCCGACGGCGATCCTGCCATCCTGCAGCCGCAGCCATGGGCCACCTCGCTCGGCCAGCCGGTGGCGGCACGCCCGTACGGGCAGCCCTCCGTGCATGAGAAGAACCTGGTGCGGCGCGAGTCGCCGGGCCTGACGCGCGTCTCCGCTGCTTCGGTTGCCTTCGCGCCGCTGCAGGGCTTCTTCGGCATCATCACGCCCAACGGCCTGCATTTCGAGCGTCACCACCAGGGCTGGCACGATATCGACCCGGCTCGTCACCGCCTGATGCTCAATGGCCTGGTGCGCACGCCGCGGGTCTACACCATGGACGACCTGATGCGCCTGCCGGCGGTGTCGCGCATGCATTTCATCGAATGCGGCGCCAATACCGGCATGGAATGGGGCAACGTGGCCGTGCCCACCGTCCAGTACACCCACGGCATGCTGTCGTGCTGCGAGTTCACCGGCGTGCCGCTGCGGGTGCTGCTGGACGATGCCGGCGCCGACCTGCGCCGCGGCCGCTACCTGCTGGCCGAAGGCGGCGATGGCTCGTCGATGACGCGCACCATCCCGATGGAACTGGCCGACGAGATCCTCGTTGCCTGGGGCATGAACGGCGAGATGCTGCGCCCCGAGAACGGCTATCCGCTGCGGCTGGTGGTGCCGGGCGTGCAGGGGGTGTCGTGGGTCAAGTGGCTGCGCCGGCTCGAACTGGGCGACCAGCCCTGGAACGCCAAGGACGAGACCATCCACTACGTGGACATGATGCCGGACGGCAAGCTGCGCCAGTACACCTCGATCCAGGAGTGCAAGTCGGTCATCACCACGCCTTCGGGCGGGCAGCAACTGGTGGGCAAGGGCTTCTACAACATCAGCGGGCTGGCGTGGTCGGGGCGCGGGCGCATCAGGCGTGTCGATGTCTCGACCGACGGCGGGCGCAACTGGCGCAGCGCGCGGCTGGAGGCGCCGGTGCTGTCCAAGTGCCTGACGCGCTTCAACCTGGACTGGGTCTGGGACGGCGGCCCCGCCATCCTGCAAAGCCGCGCGATCGACGACACCGGCTACGTGCAGCCGAAGCTGGGGCAGCTGCGCGCGGTGCGCGGCACGCGCTCGATCTACCACAACAACGCGATCCAGAGCTGGCAGGTGGCGGCAGGCGGCGAGGTGTCCAATGTCCACGTGGGCTGAGCTCAGGACCGCCGCCGCCTTCATGCTGGCAGCCATCAGCGCCGCCCCGGCGTGGGCGGGCACGGCCGACGCGCGTGCGGCACTTGGCCGCACCGCGACGCCCGCGGAAGTCGCCGCGTGGGACATCGACGTGCGCCCGGACTTCCAGGGCCTGCCCAGGGGCAGCGGCACGGTGGCGCAGGGGCAGAAGGTCTGGGACGGCAAGTGCGCGTCGTGCCACGGCGACTTCGGCGAATCCAACGAGGTGTTCACGCCGCTGGTCGGCGGCACCACCGCCGAAGACATCAAGCGCGGCCGCGTGGCCGGCATGACCGGCAACCAGCCGTACCGCACCACGTTGATGAAGGTCAGCACCGTCAGCACGCTATGGGACTACATCCACCGCGCCATGCCGTGGAACGCGCCCAAGAGCCTGAGCCCTGACGACGTCTACGCGGTCACCGCCTACCTGCTCAACCTGGGCGAGATCGTCACGGCCGACTTCACGCTGTCTGACGCCAATATCGCCGAGGTCCAGCGGCGCATGCCCAACCGCGACGGCATGACCACCGGCCACGGTCTGTGGCCGGGGCGCGGCCGCCCGGACACGCGCAATACGGCCTGCATGAAGGACTGCGCCAGCAAGGTGGTGATTGCCTCGTCGATACCGGACTATGCCCGCGATGCCCATGGCGAGCTGGCGCAGCAGCAGCGGACCTTCGGCCCGGTGCGCGGCGTGGCCGCGGGCAATGCCGCATCAAAAAGGGCTGCATCAGCATCTTCCGGACCGGCCGCGCCAGGCGCGCGGCTCACCAGCCAGTACCAGTGCATGGCCTGCCACGCGATGGACCGCAAGCTGGTGGGGCCGTCCTTTGCCGACATCGCCGGCAAGTACAAGGGCCAGGACGCGCATGCCGCGCTGGCGCGCAAGGTCAAGGCGGGCGGGCAGGGCGCATGGGGCAGCGTGCCGATGCCGCCGCAGCCGCAGATCCCGGATTCGGACCTGCAGGCCATGGTGGGCTGGATTCTTGAGGCAAAATAGCGGACTGGCCACCGCAGTGCCCCCAGGCGGCGGCCAGTGTGTGCCGCGAGGCAGTTGCAGTTGTGCCCAGCGGCCTTTGCCGTCCCCACGGCTTTACAGAGTTTGGAGAGCTTAACAATGAAGCAGTTTGTCATCGCAGCGCTGATGCTCGGCGCCGCCGCATCGGCCCACGCGGTCGATGCCGCCAAGGCACAGGAGATCGCCAACAAGAACGCCTGCATGGGTTGCCACCAGGTCGACAAGAAGCTGGTTGGTCCTTCCTACAAGGACGTGGCCGCCAAGTACAAGGGCGACAAGAACGCCCTGGCGACCCTGACCAAGAAGGTCAAGAGCGGTGGCTCGGGCGTCTGGGGCCCGGTGCCGATGCCCGCCAACGCGGCGGTCAGCGACGCCGACCTGAAGACCGTGGTCGAGTGGGTGCTGGCTGGCGCCCCCGCCAAATAAGACCGACTGCCAGGGCGGGCAGTCCGCCGATGCACCGGGCCGGGCGGCGAACGCCGCGCGGCCTGGGACAATCAGCGGCCGGCCATGTACCGGTCGCATGCAACACCCCTGAAGCGGTCATCGACCGACTGGAACGGAGTAGCCGGAGAGCAGAAACATGAATTCCAAACGACGAGAAGTGCTGCGGGTCACCGCTGTCCTGTCCCTGATGGCCGCCACCGGCCTGATCAGCGAAGCGCAGGCGGCCGAGTGGAACAAGAACGCCTTTGACGGCAAGAGCGTTGCCGACGTGATCAAGGCGCTCGGCGGCAGCGGCACCGAGAAAAGCACCGCCATCACCTTCACCGCGCCCGATATCGCCGAGAACGGCGCCGTGGTGCCGGTGGCCGTGACCAGCACCATCCCGGATACCGAGCAGATCGCGATCCTGGTGGAAAAGAACCCCAACACGCTGGCCGCCGACTTCGTCATCCCGGCCGGCACCGAGCCGTTCGTCTCCACGCGCGTGAAGATGGGCCAGACCTCGGTCGTGCATGCCGCGGTCAAGGCCGGCGGCAAGTGGTACGTGGCATCGAAGGAAATCAAGGTCACGCTGGGCGGCTGCGGCGGCTGACGCCGCGCCCCGGATCGAGATTCCCAGACTGCAACAGGAGAAACACATGGCAGACCCGATGCGCGTACGCGCCACCGAAAACGGCGGCGTGGTTGACGTCAAGATTCTGATGAAGCACGACATGGAAACCGGCCAGCGCAAGGATACGTCCGGCAAGGTCGTCCCGGCCTGGCATATCCAGACCGTGACCGCACAGTGCAAGGGCAAGGAAGTGTTCCGCGCCCAGTTCGGCCCGGCGGTGTCGAAGGACCCGTTCCTGAACTTCAAGTTCAAGGGCGGCGCCAAGGGCGACAAGGTCGCCGTGACCTGGATCGACAACAAGGGCGACAAGCGCACCGACGAAGCGACCATCGCCTGACAGCCGTTCCGCGGCCGGCAGGCCACGCCGTCCTCTGCTAAGGTTCGGGACGGATGCCGGGACTGGCCCGGCGGGAAGGAACAACATGCGGCGAGCATTTATTCGAGCATCGGCGGCGCTGGCCGCCATCGGCCTGAGCGCCAGGGCGGCGGCGCAGGCTGCCCCGGCTGCTGGCAAGGGCGGGCGCGTGAAGGTGGTATACCAGCTGTCCGAAGGCATCGACCAGGCGGTGCGCGCGATGGGCAACCTGCGCAACCACCTGAGCGGCGCGCCGGGCACCAGGATCGTGGTGGTGGCGCTAGGCTACGGCATCGATTTCCTGGTCGAAGGCGCCAAGGATGGGCGCGGCAACACCTTTGACGGCCCGGTGGGCGCGCTGGCCTCGGCCGGGGTGGAGTTCCGCGTGTGCCGCAATACACTGACGGCGCGCAAGATATCGGAATCGAGCCTGTTGATGGACGCCAAGGTGGTACCGGCCGGCGTGGTCGAGATTGCGCGCCTGCAGGCCGAAGAAGGCTACGCGTATATCAAGCCCTGAGCCGGGCGGCGTAGCTTCCGGCAACAAAAGAGAGAACGGCCCGCCACGGTGCGAGGCCGCGAGGAGATGCCCCATGAACACCATCCGAAGCCTGGCCCGGCGCGCGGCGCTGGCCGCGGCGGCCACCGCTGCGGTGGCCTCCGCTGCCGCCGTGCATGCGCAGGGCAGCACCGCCGAAGAAATCGCCAAGTACCGCCAGATGCTGGCTGAAGGCAATCCCGCCGAGCTGTGGGAAGCCGCCGGGGAAGAACTGTGGAAGAAGCCGGCCGGCCCGAAGAACGCCTCGCTGGAACAGTGCGACCTGGGCAAGGGCCCGGGCGTGACCAAGGGCGCCTACGCCGAGCTGCCGCGCTACTTCAAGGACGCCAGCAAGGTGATGGACCTGGAGCAGCGGCTGGCTTACTGCCGCATGACGCTGCAGGGGCTGACCAAGGATGAGGCAACGAAGAACCCGTTCTCGTCGTCGGGCAAGCCGTCGGAGATCGAGCGCCTGGTGGCCTACCTGACCGGCGAGTCGCGCGGCGTGAAGATGAACGTGCAGCTCAGCCATCCCGAAGAAAAGCGCACCTATGCGCTGGGCGAGAAGATGTTCTTCTACCGCGGCGGCGCCTATGACTTTGCCTGCGCCACCTGCCATGCGGTGGACGGCCAGCGCATCCGCCTGCAGGACCTACCCAACCTGCTGACCGACAAGGGCGCGCAGGCGGCCTACACCACCTGGCCCGCCTACCGCGTCTCGCAGGGCGAAGTCCGCACCATGCAGCACCGGCTGTACGACTGCCTGCGCCAGCAGCGCTTTCCCGAACCCGCCTATGGCTCGGACGTGATCACCGCGCTGACCCTGTTCCTGGCGAAGAACGCCAACGGCGGGACCTACGACGGCCCGGCGATGAAGCGCTGACCAGTACGGGAGAGACAACATGCAACGACAACACCAGGCACTGGCCGTCGCGGCCCTGGCCACCCTGCTGGCAACCGGCGCCCACGCGCAGGACAGCACCAAGGCCCGCGCGCCCAAGGGCAAGCCCGCCGCCGTCAGCGGCGCCGACATGAAGCACCTGATTGAGGACTCGTTCTCGTCGCGCGGCCCGGTCACGGTCGAGGGCGTGCTGAACCAGGACGGCATGCAGCAGGCCTGCAGCCAGTACCCGGACCGCACCAGGGTGCCGGCGAAGGTGGCGAAGAAGATCGAGGCCGCCGAGCTCAAGCAGATCAAGTACCCGGCCGACGACAAATGGCTGGGCGACTGGAAGGAAGGCGAAAAGGTCGCCCAGAACGGGCGCGGCATGCAGTTCACCGACCAGGTCGGCGCCACCAACGGCGGCAACTGCTACGCCTGCCACCAGATGACCAAGGCCGAGATCTCGTTCGGCAATATCGGTCCGTCGCTGTACCAGTACGGCAAGCTGCGCGGCAATTCGCAGGACGTCATCAAATACACCTGGGGCAAGATCTGGGACTCCAGCGCCTATGCCGCCTGCTCCAACATGCCGCGCTTCGGCCACAAGGGCATCCTGACCGAGGCCCAGATCCGCGACGTGATGGCGCTGCTGCTCGACCCGGCCTCGCCGGTCAACCAGTAAGGCCGATGCGCGCGCCTGCCGTGCTGCTGCGCTGGCTGCTGGCCTTCAGCCTGGCCGGCGCTGCAGCCGGCGCGGCGGCGCTGGAGGTGGGCGACACCGTGCGCCTGCCCGCTGTGCGCACGCTCGACGGCCGCACACTCAGCGCGGCCGCGCTGGCCGGCAAGCCGCTGGTGGTCGAATACTGGGCTTCGTGGTGCCCGTTCTGCGCGATGCAGAACCCGCGCCTGCAGAAGCTTTATGAACGCACGCGCGGCACGCCGCTGCAGGTGCTGACCATCAGCGTCGACAAGGGCCCGCGGGAAGCCGCCGACTACATGCGCAAGCGCGGCTACGCCTTCCCGGCGACGATGGATTCGCCCGCGCTTCAGGCCGTGTTCGGCAAGCCCAAGGGACTGCCCGAGCTGTACGTGATCGACGCGCGCGGGCGCGTGGTGCAGAAGGAAGTGGGCGAAATGCTCGAAGACGAGGTGGCCGCGCTGGAGCGGTACGCGAAGCCATAGCCATGCGATGCCGGACGCCACGCGCCGACCGGCACGCACTTATCCACAGGTAGAGACATGAACCGACGCGAGTTCCTGCAGGTGCTGGCCATTGCCGGCGCCGGCGGCATGACGTTCCCCCATCAAGACGCGCACGCCGCGCAGGCCGCCGAGGCCATGTACGACCTGCCGCGCTTCGGCAACGTCCACCTGCTGCATTTCACCGACTGCCATGCGCAGCTGCGGCCGGTGTACTTCCGCGAACCCAATGTCAACCTCGGCATCGGCGACTATGCAGGCAAGCCCCCGCACCTGGTCGGCGACGCGCTGCTGCGCCACTACGGCATCCGCCCCGGCACGCCGCAGGCGCATGCGTTCACCTGCCTGGATTTCAACGAGGCCGCGCGCCGCTATGGCAAGGTCGGCGGGTTTGCGCACCTGGCCACGCTGGTGAAACGGCTGAAGGCGGGCCGGCCGGGGGCCTTGCTGCTCGATGGCGGGGATACGTGGCAGGGCTCGGCCACCGCGCTGTGGACCAAGGGCCAGGACATGGTCGATGCCGCGCTGGCGCTGGGCGTGGACGTGATGACGCCGCACTGGGAGATGACCCTGGGCGCGGACCGCGTCAAGGAGATCGTCGACAAGGACTTCAAGGGCAAGGTCGCCTTCCTGGCGCAGAACATCAAGACCAATGATTTCGGCGATCCGGTGTTCGATCCGTACGTGATCCGCGAGATCAACGGCGTGCCGGTGGCCATCATCGGCCAGGCCTTCCCGTACACGCCCATCGCCAACCCGCGCTATTTCGTGCCGGACTGGACCTTCGGCATCCAGGAAGAGAACCTGCAGCAGGTCATCGACGCAGCGCGCGGCAAGGGCGCGCAGGCGGTGGTGCTGCTGTCCCACAACGGCATGGATGTGGACCTGAAACTGGCCTCGCGCGTGCGCGGGCTCGACGCCATCCTGGGCGGCCATACCCATGACGGCATGCCTGCGCCGGTGCCGGTGAAGAATGCCGGCGGCACCACGCTGGTGACCAATGCCGGCTCCAACGGCAAGTTCCTCGGCGTGCTCGACTTTGACGTGAAGGGCGGCAAGGTAGCCGACTTCCGCTACCGGCTGCTGCCGGTGTTCGCCAACTACCTGCCGGCCGACCCGGCCATGGACGCGCTCATCAGGAAAGTCCGCGCGCCCTATGAGCAGAAGCTGGGCGAAGTGCTGGCCGTCAACCGCGGCCTGCTGTACCGCCGCGGCAATTTCAACGGCACCTTCGACCAGCTGATCCTGGATGGCCTGATGCAGGCCCAGGGCGCGCAGATCGCGTTCTCGCCGGGCTTCCGCTGGGGCACCACGCTGCTGCCGGGCGAGGCCATCACCATGGAACACCTGATGGACCAGACCGCCATCACCTACCCGTACACCACGGTGACGCAGATGAGCGGCGAGACCATCAAGACCATCCTGGAAGACGTGGCCGACAACCTGTTCAACCCCGACCCGTACTACCAGCAGGGCGGCGACATGGTGCGCGTGGGCGGGCTGCAGTACACCATCGATCCTGCCGCCGGCATGGGCAAGCGCATCAGCGACATGCGCCTGGCCGGCAAGCCGCTGGAAGCCGGCAAGACCTACAAGGTGGCGGGCTGGGCCCCGGTGGCCGAAGAGGCGCGCCAGGCCGGCGGCGCCCCGATCTGGGACGTGATGGCACAGTGGCTGCGCAGCACCAGGGAAGTCAGCGCCCGCCCGCTGAACCTGCCGCGCGTGCGCGGCATGGACGGCAATCCGGGCATGGCAGCCTGATGTTGCCCAGCCCCCTCATGCGCCGCCGCGAGGATTGAAGGGCGCTGCCGTATTACGCTACAATCAACCGCCACGGGCCGATAGCTCAGCTGGGAGAGCGCTGCGTTCGCAATGCAGAGGTCGGGAGTTCGATCCTCCTTCGGTCCACCAGATATCACCCGCAAAAGCCCCGGAAAGCCAACGCTTTCCGGGGCTTTTGTGTTTTTGCTGCCTGCGCCGGGCAAGGGCGGCCGCATGGTCCGCCATCTCGCGCTGGCAGCCGCCATACGCTATCGTTAAGCCCTCGGCCCAGGCGGGCGCGCCTTGTACCGCCGCCAACCCACACCCGCCGGGGCCTAGTTCTTCGACTCCTTGCAAGCCAACAGGTCGATGCGCCGGACAGCGCGGCGGCCGCTCGCGCCACGCCTGCCGCCGGCCAGCACCCCTGAATCTCAAGAGGCATCCATGAGCCACATCCTGCTGATCAACCCGAATACGTCGAGCGCCACCACGCAGATGATGGTCGAGATCGCGCGCGCCTGGTTCGCGCAGACCATGGCCGCGCCGCCGACCGTGGTCGGCGCGACGGTCACGCGCGGGGCGCCGATGATCATCGATGAAGACGACCTTGCCGTGGCCGCTGAGGCCATCTGCGATGCAGACATGCTGCGCCTGGCGGGCCGCGCCGACGGCGTGATCGTCGGCGCCTTCGGCGACCCCGGCATCGAGGCCCTGCGCGCGCACTTGTCGGTGCCGGTGGTGGGCATCGGCGAAGCCTCGATGCACGCGGCCGCGGCCGGGCGGCGGCGCTTCGGCATCGCCACCACCACGCCGCGGCTGGCGGCGTCGATCAGCGCCAGCGTGCGCCGGCACGGGTTGGGCGAGCTCTTCACGGGCGCGCGCTTCACCGAGGGCGATCCGCGCGCGCTGGGCGGCACGCCGCAGCAGCAGGAAGACCTGCTGGCGGGCGCGGTCGATACCTGCATCCGCGCCGATGGGGCGCAAGCCGTGATCATCGGCGGCGGCCCGCTGGGCGAGGCCGCCCGGGCGCTGGGCCTGCGCTTTCCGATCCCCGTCATCGGCCCGGTGCCGGCCGCGTGCGAAGCCATGGCGCAGGCGCTGCGCTATTGCCCGGCGGCGTGAGCCGGCCCGTGGGGACAACAAGGAGCGCGAGCGATCTGCCCGGCCGTGTGGATCGCGCCAGCGTGCAGGCGCGGGCAGGCTACGCCACCCGGGTCGGCCTGCGGGCCTTCATCGCCGAGGGCCGTACCTGTTGCAGCGCGCGCAGCGACTGCAGCGCGTCCTCGACCGCCTCGATGCCGTCGCGCAGGCGGCCGATGGCATAGCCAAGGCGGCTTTGTGCGTCGGCGTCAGCGGTGGAAAGGTTCTCTAATGCATCGACTTCCGCCTGCATCTGTCCGACCAGGCGGCGCAGCTGGGATGTGCTGTGCGAGGCAAGTGACCGAATCGCCATCGTTGGGTCCTCCTTGCAGTGTCCGGTGTGCCCGTCCTGTGTAACGGTAAAGGCGACACTAAAAGTTCGCCAGCGCTGTTACGAAATCGGCACGGCAGCGGCGCGATAGCCCGGTCCGCCCATCGCGGATGTTGGGCTATAGTCACCCGATGGAATCGGAACACAACCCTCTGCGGCCAGCATCCGCCGGCCTTCCGGACGACGCCACCGCCGCCAGCCCGGCCGAGGCCGACGCGCGCCACCGGGCCGGCCGGCGCAGTACGCTGGTCAGCGTGGCCGTCAATATCGGCCTGACCGCCGTGCAGGCGGTGGCCGGCGTCATCTCTGGCTCGCAGGCGCTGATCGCCGACGCCGCGCATTCCCTCTCAGACCTGCTCTCCGACTTCGTGGTGCTGCTGGCCGGCTGGCAGAGCCGCAAGGACCCGGACGCCGACCACCAGTACGGCCACCTGCGCTTCGAGACCGCGGCGTCGCTGGCACTCGGTGGGCTGCTGCTGGCGGTGGGGGCGGGCATGCTGTGGGCGTCGGTGGACAAATTGCAGCATCCGGCCAGCCTGCAGCCGGTGCAGCCGGTGGCCTTGTGGGTGGCGCTGGCCGCGCTGGTGTCCAAGGAGCTGCTGTTCCGCTACATGCTGGCGGTGGCGCGGCGCGTGCGCTCGGGCATGCTGGTTGCCAATGCGTGGCATGCGCGCTCGGATGCGGCCTCGTCGCTGGTGGTGGCGCTGGGCATTGGCGGCAACCTGCTGGGCTACCACATGCTCGATCCTGTAGCGGCCATCGTGGTCGGGCTGATGGTGGCGCGCATGGGCTTGCGTTTCGGCTGGGATGCGCTCGACGACCTGATGGACCGCGCGGCCGACGAGGAGACCGTCGCGGTGATCCGCGCGACCATGCTGGGCACGCCCGGCGTGCTGGGCCTGCACGACCTGCGCACCCGCAAGATGGGCGACCAGGTGCTGGTGGACGTGCACCTGGAGATCGATGCCGCGCTGACGGTGGCGCAGGGCCATGCCATCGCAGTCGAAGCCCGGCGCCGCACCCTGGAACATCATCACGTGCTCAACGTGATGACGCACGTCGACCCCGTATACATGAGCAGCCAGGCCAGCGCTGCCTGAGCCCGGCTGTGGACATCTTCGCCGGTTGCTGGGGATAACCGCCCGGACAAGCTGTGCCCCGCCTGGGGGTGCCTTGTGGGACGTATACGGATAACTGCGGCGCCTGCGTCGCCGACGTATACGTGACTGCCGGGCTATCCCGGCGATTCAGGGTTATCCCGCAGTGGTTATCTTTGCCGCAAGTCCCTGAGCCGAAAGGGAAAAGGTGACTTATCCACGGCCCGAAGCCCGGTTTACCTACTACTACTATGTTTACATACGTAAACAATATTAAAGACATAGGCAGGACCATTGCGCTGTTCGCGGTGGCCTGACGTTTACGCGGGCATCGCCGCGCCGGCATTTACCGTTGCCGCCAGCCGGCGCAGGCGGACGTATACCTGCATGCGCCAGGTATACGTCCGCGCAACGCTAGCGCGGCACCTTGAACACCTTGCGCGCAGCCAGCACCTCGGCACGGGTCGTGCAGCCTTCCTGGTGGTCATTGACCAGGCCCATCGCCTGCATCAGCGCGTACATGGTGGTGGGACCGACAAAGCGCCAGCCGCGCTTCTTCAGGTCCTTTGACAGCGCCGTGGATTCCGCCGAGATCGCCATGGTGCGCAGCACCTCCGGTGTCAGCACCTTGGGCCGGCTGGCCGGATCGGGCTCGAAGCGCCAGAAGTAGGCGGCCAGCGACGATTCCGTCTCCAGCAGTTCGCGGGCCCGCTGCGCATTGTTAATGGCTGCCTCGATCTTGCCGCGGTGGCGCACAATGCCGGCGTCGCCCAGCAGGCGCGCGATATCGCGCTCGCTGAAGCGCGCCACCTTTTCGATGTCGAAATTGGCGAACGCCTTGCGGAAGGCCTCGCGCTTGCGCAGTATGGTCAGCCAGCTCAGGCCGGACTGGAAGCCTTCCAGGCACAGCTTCTCGAACAGCCGGCGGTCTTCGGCGACCGGGAAGCCCCACTCGGTGTCGTGGTAGTGGCAATAGTCCTCCAGCGTGCCGCACCAGCCGCAGCGCACCGCGGCTTCCTTCTTGCTTGTCATGGGTACCAGTTCCTGTTGAAAGTCCCGGACGCGGGCCAGGCTCTCGCCGGCCGGCGCATTTGCTGCGATCATGCCCGCACCCGAGAGATTGCGGAAGGCTGAAAATGGACATGCGATTGACAACCCTGGACGAAGACGGATGGGAGCTCGACGACGCCGAGCCCATCGCCGCCGCCCATCCCGACACCTTCTGGATGCCGCCGCGCGAGGAACGTGATGCACTCGCACCCGGCCAGCTGGTCAAGCTGATCTTCCGCATCCTGGTCGCCGACGAGACGTGCAGCGAAGAGGTCCACGTCGAACGGATGTGGGTGATCGTCACCGGCCGGGAGGGCAGCCTTTACACCGGCGAACTCGACAACCAGCCGTATTGCACCGAGGAGATGAACCCGGGCATGCCGCTGTGCTTCGAGGCGCGGCATGTGATCAATATCCACCGGGATGAGGACGAAGCCGGCTAGGCGGCCTGTCAGCGGGCAACAAAAAAGCCAGCCTCGCAGCTGGCTTTTTTGCCTGGAACTGGCGCGGACTGCTCAGGCCAGCTTCTTGCCCGTGCGGTCGTGCATGAACACCAGCGCGATAAAACTCACCACGGCAGCGGCGATCACGTAGTAAGCCGGCGCCAGCTTGTTCTGCGTCGACTCGATCAGCCAGGTGACGATCAGCGGCGCAAAGCCGCCGAAGATGGTCACGGCGAAGTTGTAGGCCAGCGACAGCCCGGTGGAGCGCACCTCGGTCGGGAACTGCTCGGCCAGCACCGCCGGGGCCGGACCGGTGAAGGCCGCCAGCAGGATGCCCAGCACGATCTGCACTTGCAGCAGGGTCTGCGTGCTTGGCGACACATTGAGCCAGTGGAACAGCGGATAGGCCAGCACGCCGATCAGCAGCGCCACGATGCCCAGCATGCGCTTGCGGCCCATGCGGTCCGACAGCATGCCCATCAGCGGGCACAGCACCAGGATGATGGCGCCGCACAGCGCGGTCGACTTGAAGGTCGCGCCCAGCGGCAGGCCCAGCTGCTGCTTGGCGTATGACGGCATGTAGAACACCAGCACGTAGGTGCACACCGTCCACAGGATGGTCACGCCCAGGCCGGCCAGCACTTCGCGCGGGTGGTCGCGCAGCACCTGCGCGAGCGGCGAGAACTTGACCTTGGCGGCCTTGCGGGCGGCCTGGCGCGCTTCGAACTCGGGCGGCTCGTCCAGGTGCGAGCGGATATACATGCCGACCGGGCCGATCAGCAGGCCGAACAGGAACGGGATGCGCCAGCCCCAGGCATCGATCTGCTCGGGCGACAGGCCGTTGGTGACCAGCGCGCCCATGGCCGCGCCCAGCATGAAGGAGATGCCCTGGCTGGCCTGCTGCCAGCTGGCGTAGGCGCCGCGTTCGGCGTCGGGCGCGTGCTCGATCAGGAAGGCGGTGGCGCCGCCCACCTCGCCGCCGGCGGAGAAGCCCTGGATCAGGCGCGCCAGCACGATCAGCGCCGGTGCCCACAGGCCGATCTGGCCGTAGGTCGGGGCCAGGCCGATGATGGCCGTGCCCAGCGCCATCAGCAGGATGGTCAGCGTCAGCGCCGCCTTGCGGCCCACGCGGTCGGCGTAGACGCCGAGCACGATGGCGCCGACCGGGCGCATGAAGAAGCCCACGCCGAAGGTGGCGACGGTCAGCAGGAACGAGGTCAGGTCATTGCCGGTCGGGAAGAACAGCTTGGCGATGATGACGGCAAAGAAGCTGTAGACGGTGAAGTCAAACCATTCCAGGCCGTTGCCGATGGTGGCGGCGATGATCGCCTTTCGTCGGGTGGCGGCGGAAATGTCGGGGATTGGGGCGGTAGTCGCAGTCATGAAACGTCGGAAATGCAGGGAAACCGCAATGTTAAGCGATTCCTTAACTTCCGATCCGCCCCGGATCCGCTGCGAACGGGCTCAGAAGCTGGCCGCCAGCCCCAGCGAGACGCCCGACACGTTGTTGCCGAACACATAGCGCACCACCGCCCGGATCCGCGTGACGAAGACTTCGTGTGCGCTGGTGTCCAGTTCCAGCCCGGTGCCGAGCGTGGTCAGGTAATTGAAGCCGAGGATGCCGGCCTGGCTGCCAAGGTAGTGCGAATGTGATAGTTCAAGCACGTAACGTACCGGCCGGTCGAACGCATGCATCCCGGTTGGCGCCCGCCAGCGCGCCCACAGGTTGGCGGTCTGCGCCGTGGCCGTGCCGGTCACCGAGCTGGTGGTGCCGCCGAAGCTCTGCAGGTGGATATTGGTGTAGCGCAGTTCCACGTCGATCTCGTAGTCCTCGCGGTAGTGCTCCCAGTCCAGCATCACCGAGCCGCCCAGCCCGTAGGCGTTCAGGCTGCCGCCGTCGAGGAAGTTGATCTGGCGGTCGGTGACCTGCTCGACCACGGACTTGCCGACCGACAGGTCGCTGGAGACATTGCCCAGCGAGGCGTTGAAGATTGGCCGGAACACCAGTTCCTTGTTGGCCGTCAGCGGGAAGTCCCAGCCCACGCCGATGGTGCCGGAAAAGGTGTTCCAGCGGGTCGGGATGGCGCGGGAGTCGGCGCCATTGGTGGCAACGAAGGTGGGATCGTAGCGGCTGTAGGCGATGGCGCCTTCCAGGTAGAGCGGGAACGACTTGCTGATGGTGAAGCCGCCGCCCAGCTGCGACATGACGATGCCGGGATCGTCGGTGCTGGCGTTATTGATCGACAGCGAGCTGGAGGTAAGGTCCGGCACCACCGAGTACGCCATCAGCGACAGCACCGCGTTGGCGTGCCGCTGCACATTGGCCCCGGGCAGGCGCAGTCCGGGCGCGCCCTGGGCATGTGCCGCGCCGGCGGCCAGCAGCGCCGCCGCGCCCACGGCGGCCAGGGCCGCCCGCCAAAGGGGCCGCGCGCGATGGCTTGGCGCGGGGTGGAACCGGCGGTGTCGCTGGCGTGCGGACATGGACAATCTCTGTGCGGTCGGTGCCGGTGCCGGTGCGCGCTGCAGCGCGGCATGCGGCTCTCCCGCGCATTCTAGCGACGCAGGATAGGGTGGGAGCGTCGCGCGAAATCTTTCAGATCGGACTGTTGCCGCCTTATATCGGCGCGGCGGCGCCGGTCAGCCGGCCGGATGCCGCCGGGTCGACGGCCTGGAGGGCGAGGCGGGCGGGAAGGGCGGCGTAGCCGGCATGGCCGGATCGGTGGTCGCCGGCCGGCGGCGCGTGAGCCACAGCAGCAGGGCACTGGCGGCCCAGCCGGTCACGAACACGGTGTCGCCGGCATGGTTCAGCCAGGTTGCCGCCGCGGGCGTCCCGGCCAGGGATGCCAGCACGCCGGCCGGCAGGCGTGCCAGGATCCACAGGGCGACGGCGGGCACGCTGCCGTAGACGCCCGCTTGCCACCAGTGGGCCAGGAAGGGAGGGTGCCGCCCGGGGCGGCGCGGGATGCGCGGGACCACCGAAGTCTCCGGCCACGCATGGCGCGCGGGGCGTGCCGGTGGCATCAAGGCGTTGCAGACGCCTCGCCGGATGACACCGCCGGCGGGCTCACGGTTGCATCATAGGCTGATCGCCCCTGGCAACGGTGCCGGTTCCCGAGGCGCTGTGTGCGCCACGCCACGCTGCGCCCGGCGATTCAACTTTTTTGCACGATGTGTCCGCAAATTGCGCCCGTGCCCGGCGCGGATCTTTGCCAAACTGGATACAGGTACACAAACAGTTTGAAGGTGGTCCTGCCATGCTTCCCTCGCTTTATATTTCCCATGGTTCCCCGATGCTCGCCATCGATCCCGGCCCCACCGGCGCCGCCTTCGACGCGCTGGGCGGGCAGTTGCGCGCCCGGCGCCCGCGCGCGGTGCTGGTGATCTCGGCGCACTGGATCTACAGCACGCTGGCGGTCACCAGCCGCGAGCGCCAGGAAGCCTGGCACGACTTCGGCGGCTTCCCGCGCGAGCTGTACGCACTGCGCTATGACGCCCCGGGCTCGCCGGCGCTGGCCGAGCGGGTCAAGGCCCTGGTCGAGGCGGCAGCGGTCCCTGGCGCCGGGTTTGTCGGCCAGGACGATGAACGACCGCTGGACCACGGCGCCTGGATGCCGATGCGCCACTTCTTCCCGGATGCCGACGTGCCGGTGGTGCAGTTGGCGCTGAACCCCTATCTGCCGCCCGCCACGCAGATCGAGATCGGCCGCGCGCTGGCCCCGCTGCGCGACGAGGGCGTGCTGGTGCTGGCGTCCGGCAGCTTCACGCACAACCTGCAGGAAGTATTTGGCGGTGGCCGGCGCGACCAGCATGGGCCGCAGGCCGAGCCGTATGTGGAAGCCTTCCGCGGCTGGATGGCGGGTGCCCTGGACGAGGCCCTGGCCACCGGCGATACCGGCCGCATTGCCGATTACCGCGCCCAGGCGCCGTATGCGCGCCGCGCGCACCCGACCGACGAGCACCTGCTGCCGTTCTTCGTGGCGCTGGGTGCGGCGTTGGGGCCGCAGGCTGCCAGTGGCGCGGGAGCGGCGCCGGCCAGCGTGTCGCGGGTTGCCGATGAAGTGACCTATGGCGTGCTTGCCATGGACAGCTTCGTGTTCGAGGGCCTGGGCGCCGGCGCGCCGCTGCGCGCGGCCGCCTGACGCCTTACCGCTCGGCCGGGGCCTGCGCCGCCGGCGTGCCGGCGCGCGCCGGCAGGTAGCGCCGTGCCGAGTGCGCGCCCGCCAGTGCGATCCAGCCCATGGTCAGCGCCACCAGCGCCAGCCCGATGCGCAGGTTGGCCAGGTGCGCCAACCCGCCGATCAGCACCGGCCCCAGCAGCAGCCCCAGGTAGGCAAAGCGCGCCACGCGCGAAATCGCTTCGGCCGGCGCCACGCCCGGCAGGCGCGACGCGGCAACGAAGAAGATCGGCACCATATTGGCCGCGCCCAGCCCCATCAGCGTAAAGCCCGCCAGCGCGGCCAGCGGCAGCGGCACCAGCAGCGCCAGCGCGATGCCGCCAAAGCCCAGCCAGGCACTGCCAGTCAGCGTGGCGCCGTCGCCCAGGCGCGCGCGCAGGCGGTCGCCGCCGAAGCGTCCGCACGCCATTCCGCCCGAGAACGCGGCGTAGCCCAGGCTGATCCAGCCATCGGGCGCCTGCGCCACGTCGCGCATATAGACGCTGGTCCAGTCGTACATCGCGCCTTCGCCGACCAGGCCCAGGAACGCCAGCAGGCCCAGCAGCCACAGTGCGCGCACCGCGTGGTCGCGATGGTGGGCCGCCGACGGCAGCACCGGATGGTCCGCCAGCAGCCCGGGCAGCGTACCGAGCGCCACCGCTGCGGTCACGCCCGCCATCATCGCCGCATGCGCCAGCGGCGCCACACCCAGCGACAGCATCAGGCCGCCCGCGCCCGCACCCGCCATGCCGCCCAGGCTGAACATGCCGTGCAGCGCCGACATCACGGGCCGCGTGCGGCTGGCCTCGATCGTCGCGGCCTGCGCGTTCATGGCGACATCGAAGGCCGCATTGGCCATGCCGAACGCCACCAGCGCGGGCAGCAGCAGCCAGAACGACGGCATCGCCAGGATCGCCACCGTGGCCAGCGCGAACAGCAGCCCGCCCGTCATCGACGCCCGTGCGCTGCCCGCGCGCGCCACCCAGCGCCCGACCGGGCCCATCGCCAGGAGGGCACCGCCCGCCACGGCCAGCATCGCCAGCGACAGCATCGCGTCGGACAGGCCGAAGCGTGCCTTGATGGTGGGAATATGCACGCCCCACGTGGCAAAGGTGGCGCCATTGACGAAGAACAGCGCCATGGTGCCGCGCGTGGCGCGCGACACCGCGGCCGGCAAGGGCGTGGAGGCGGTCGGGGAATGCGGATCAGGCATGGGAGGGTGCGGCAGGCGGGGCAGCGGTGCCCCTGCAAAAGCCGTCATTGTCCCGCATCGGCGTGAGGCGGGTTATGACAGCACCGTACTAGCGGCTGGCGGCATCCACGCGCAGCAGCCCGCGCCGGTGCAGCGCGTAGCCGAAGGCCAGCAGCGCGCCCAGCGCCAGCGCCACCATCACCCACAGCATCAGCCAGTAGCCGCCGGCGGCACGCCACAGCAGCGCGCCCAGCCACGGCGCGGCGGCCTGCATCAGCAGCACCGGCGTCATCATCAGCCCGTTGAGCGTGGCGTAGTGATGGCGCGAGATCAGTTCCGGCATGGCCATCGCCCGCAGCATGGTGTTGACGCCGTTGGCGCAGCCGTACAGCACCGCGGCCACCATCAGCCAGGCACCATGCCCCAGCGCAAAGCACAGCAGCCCGGCGCCCATCAGCGCATAGACCGGCAGCGACAGCCGCACCGGGTGGCGCACGCCCGCGCGCATCATCAGCATGCGGCCCACCACCTGGGCCGGGCCGATCAGCGCTGCCACCACCAGTTGCTGCGCCACCGGCATGCCCTTCTCGGTCAGCATCGGGATCAGGTGCGCGCCCAGCAGCGAGGCCACCACCGCGGTCGCGGTAAAGGCCAGCACCACCGCCCAGAACACCGGCTGGCGCAGCGTGGCGCGGGCAATGTCGCGGCTGCCGGCCTGGCCGTCGGCGGGGGTCATGCCGGTGTAAGTGGGATGCAGCGCGTAGCGCATGCGCGCGTGCAGCGGCGCGCAGACCAGCAGGTTCAGCGCGGCAAAGCCGGTCAGCGTCGGGCGCCAGCCCAGATGGATCACCAGCCATTGCGCCAGCGGCACGAAGATCGTGCTGGCAAAGCCGGCCATCAGCGTGACCACCACGATCGGCTTCTGGTACTGGTCGCCATAGGCCTGGCGCAGCACCACGAAGGCGGGCTCATACAGCGTGGTCGCCATGGCCAGCCCGATCGGCACCCACATCAGCAGGAACACCGCCTGCGACGGCGTCCACGCCCACAGTAGCAGGCCCAGCCCGGCCAGCACCGAGCCCGCGCCCATCACCTTGCGCGCCGGCACGCGGTCCAGCAGCCGGCCCACCGCGAACGAGCACAGCGCCCATACCAGCAGCCCCAGCGAATAGCCGCCCGCCAGGAAGGGCTTGGACCAGCCCAGGCTGCGGATCATGGGGTCGATGAAGACAGTGAAGGCGAAGAACAGCGTGCCCCAGGAGATGGTCTCGGTCAGGCCGAGGATCCAGACCAGCCGGCGCGGCGGCGTGGCGGGGTGCGCGGGTCCGGCGCGTGCCGGGCTGGCGTCTGGATCTGTGCTGGCGGCGTCCGCGTCGGAGCTGGCTTCCAATGTTGTCATGGCGGGCCCGGCGGGGGTGGTCGCCATGGGTGGCGGCGCGTGGGGCCAGCAGGAAATTGTAGCGATCCCGGGCGCACCCTGCGCGCGGGATCGCGCGTTACTGTGCGGTCACCGGCGCGGGCGGTCCCTTGAGTTCGACCACGTTGCCGTCCGGATCGCTCACATAGAGCGACGGTCCCTTGCCTTCGGCGCCGAAGCGCTGCGCCAACTCGCCGGCCTGCACGCCATGCCGCGCCAGTTGCGCGCGCACCGCGTCGGCATCGAACGGGTCGATGCGCAGGCAGAAATGGTCCAGGTTGCGGCCCTCGGCACCCGGTCCCGCGCCGCCGGCACGGCCCAGCGGTCCGTCGAGCGCGACCAGGTCGATCAGCCCGCTGCCCGCGCGCAGCTGCGTCAGGCCCAGCTCGGTTTGCTCGCGCTCCACGCTGCAGCCGAGCACCTCGACATAGAAGCGCCGCAGCGCGTCCACGTCGGCGCTGCGCAGTACCAGGTGATCGATGCCCAGGATGCGGAACATGGCGGCCTCAGTGGTGCAGCCCGTCGTAGTCGATGACCTTCAGGCTGTCCAGGTCGACATTGTCCAGGCACCGCACATTGACCGCGGCCATCGGCTTGCCGTCCTTGTCCTGCCCGTCCGCATACGGGCCGCAGCCGCACACCGGGCAGAAGCGGTGCGCGATCTTCATGGTGTTGAAGCGGTAGGTGGAGGCATTGCTCTCCGGCGTTTCCAGCGTGAACGTCGCGCGCGGCACGAACCACAGCAGGTGGCCGCGCCGGCGGCAGATCGAGCAGTTGCAGCGGATCACGCTGGGGATGCTGTCGGCCTCCACTTCGAAGGCAATGGCGCCGCAGTGGCAGCTTCCGTGGAAAGTCATGTCGTCTCCTTGTTGTCGGTCCGGCGTGTCCACTAAATATCGGGAATCAGTCGTTTTCCCAGGCTGACCACCTCGTCGGGCGCGTAGCCCAGCTTGTCGTAGAAATCGATCACGGCGCGGTTGCCCGCGCGTACCAGCAAGTTGATCTTGGGACAGCCCCGCTCGATCAGCAGCTGTTCGGCATGCGCCATCAGCATGCGCCCGTACCCCTTGCCCTGCAGGCCGGGCTGTACCGCCAGGTAGTAGACCCACCCGCGATGCCCGTCGAACCCCACCATGGCAGTGGCGACGGGATGGCCGTCGATGTCGCCGACCAGGAACAGTTCAGGCTGCGCGGTCAGCTTGCGCGCGATATCGCGCTGCGGGTCGTTCCACGGACGGGTTAGGCCGCAGGCCTGCCACAAGGCAATGACGCAGGATTGGTCTTCCGGTCGGAAAGGACGGATCAGCATGCTTGGTGGTGCGCCGCAATATGCCGGCACATTGTTAGCTTTTTGACAGTGTAGCGCCGCTGCGGGTGCCACAATGCCTGCAAAACATGACGAGACAATGCGCGGCCATCGCGCACGCTGCCACACAAGGAGACCGCATGAGCGACACCCACGCGCCCGCACGCGCCACCTTCAGCCACATGGAACATGGCACCCGGGAAGACTGGGCCGCCATTTCCGCCGAGTTCATGCCGTTCGCGCGGGCGCTGCCGGATCGGGTGCTGGCGCACCTGCGCCTGCTGGATGGCGATTGCGGCGGCTTCCCCGTGGACCGGCTCACGCATTCGCTGCAGACCGCGACGCTGGCGCACCGCGACGGCCAGGACGAGGAATACGTGGTGTGCGCGCTGCTGCACGATATCGGCGATACGCTCGGCAGCTTCAATCATCCCGATATCGCCGCCGCCATCCTCAAGCCCTTTGTCAGCCCCGAGAACCTGTGGATGGTGGAAAAGCACGGCGTGTTCCAGGGCTACTACTTCTTCCATCACCTGGGCCTGGATCGCAACCTGCGCGAGCAGTACCGCAGCCAGCCCGAGCTGTTCGAACGCACCGCGGAGTTCTGCCGCAAGTACGACGGTGCCGCCTTCATGACGGACTACGACACGCTGCCGCTGTCGTTCTTCGAGCCGATGGTGCGGCGCGTGCTGGCGCAGCCGCGCAACTCGATGTATGTGAAGCCGGGCGAGGCCACGCTGGCCCAGCCCTGAAGGCACAACGGCCTCGCTTCATGCAAAGCGAGGCCGTGGTGTCATGCCATGGCCAGTCAGGCCGCGCGCTGCGCCGTCTCCGGATGGCGGAACTGCTCCAGCAGCTTCGCCCGGCGTCCGCGTACCGCCTTCAGGTTGTTTTCCTTCACATGCCCGAAGCCACGGATATCGTCCGGCAGGTTGGCCAGCGTCACCGCGGTGTCGTAGTTGGCGGCATTGAGGCCCGTCACCAGTTCATCCAGCAAGACACGGTACTCGCCAATCAGCGCGCGCTCGGTGCGGCGCTCTTCGGTCTTGCCGAAGATGTCGAAGGCACCGCCGCGCAGGCCCTTGAGCCTGGCCAGCACGCGGAACAGCTTCATCGTCGACGGACCGAACTTGCGCTTGACCAGGTGGCCCTTGTCGTCGCGCTTGGCGTTGATCGGCGGCGCCAGCCAGAAGTTGAGCTGGTAATCGCGGCCCGGTTCGCCTTCGAACTGCGCACGCAGCTTGTCCAGGAAGACAGGGTCGGTATAGAGCCGCGCCACCTCGTACTCGTCCTTGTATGCCATCAGCTTGGCCAGGTTGCGCGCCGCGGCCTCGGTCAGCGGCAAGGCCTTGCCGCTGCCAGCCAGTGTGATCTCGGCCACGCGCACGCGGTCGATGGCTTCGCGGTAGGTGCGCGCGTAGGCGGCATCCTGGTAGGCGGTCAGGTGTTCCATGCGGCGGGCGATCAGCTTCTCCAGCATCGCACCGCTCGAAGTCGGCATCTTGACCACTTCCGCGCCTTCCGCGGTGCTCTTCAGCTTGCCGGTCAGCGACAGCACGTGCTCGGGGTCGTGCGCCATATGGCGGCCCCAGTCGAACGCAGCCTTGTTCTTCTCGACTGCCACGCCGTTCAGTTCGATGGCGCGCTCCAGTGCCTGCAGCGTCAGCGGGATCCAGCCCTTCTGCCAGGCGTAGCCCAGCACCAGCGGGTTGGTGTAGATGGCGTCGCCCAGCAGCGCCACGGCCAGGCCGCTGGCGTTGATGAAGTCGCACTTCTCGCCCACGGCGTTGCGCACATCCTGTTCTGCGGACAGCCCCGGGAACTGCCACTTCGGGTTCTTGATGAAGTCGGCGGTCGGCGTCTGCGCGGTGTTGACCACGGCGCGGGTGCGGCCGGCCTGGGTCTTGGAGATGACTTCGTCGGTGGCCGACACGATCGCATCGCAGCCGATCACCAGGTCCGCCTCGCCCATCGCGATGCGGGTGGCATGCAGGTCGTCCGGGCGCGCGGCCAGCTGCACGTGCGACAGCACCGCGCCGCCCTTCTGCGCCAGGCCCGCCATGTCCAGCACGGTGACGCCCTTGTTCTCCAGGTGCGCGGCCATGCCGAGCAGGCCGCCGATGGTGACCACGCCGGTACCGCCCACGCCGGTCACGAGGATGCCGTAGGCGCGGCGGATCGCCGGCAGTTCGGGCTCAGGCAGCGCGGGCAGGTTGCCCATCGACACGCCGTGCTGCTCGGGCTTGCGCACCTGCGCGCCTTCGGCCGTGACAAAGCTCGGGCAAAAGCCGTTCACGCACGAGAAGTCCTTGTTGCACGACGACTGGTTGATCTGGCGCTTGGTGCCGAAATCGGTTTCCAGCGGCTCCACTGACAGGCAGTTGGACTTGACCGAGCAATCGCCGCAGCCTTCGCAGACCGCGTCGTTGATAAAGGCGCGGCGTTGCGGGTCCTCCATCGTGCCGCGCTTGCGGCGGCGGCGCTTTTCGGTGGCGCAGGTCTGGTCGTAGATCAGGATGGTGCAGCCCGGCACTTCGCGCAGTTCGCGCTGCACGCGGTCGAGCTGGTCGCGGTGATGGATGGCGGTGCCATCGGGCAGCTTGATCGCGCCGTTGTACTTCTCCGGCTGGTCGCTGACGATGACGATCTTCTTCGCGCCTTCGCTATGCACCTGCCAGGCGATGTCCCGCACCGACAGCTGGCCGTCCACCGGCTGGCCGCCGGTCATCGCCACCGCATCGTTGTACAGGATCTTGTAGGTGATGTTGACGCCCGCCGCGATCGACGCGCGGATCGCCAGCAGCCCGGAGTGGAAGTAGGTGCCGTCGCCCAGGTTGGCGAACACGTGCTTGTCGCCCGCGAACGGCGCCTGGCCGATCCACGCCACGCCTTCGCCGCCCATCTGGCTGAAGGTGCTGGTATTGCGGTCCATCCACACCGTCATGTAGTGGCAGCCGATGCCGGCCAGCGCGCGCGAGCCCTCGGGCACGTTGGTCGAGGTGTTGTGCGGGCAGCCGGAGCAGAACCAGGGCTTGCGCTCCGCCGTGACGCGCGGCGTGGCCAACGCCTTTTCCTTGGCCTCGATGATGGCCAGGCGCGCGGTGATGCGCGCGCGCACATCCACCGGCATGTCGAACTTGTCCAGGCGCGTGGCGATGGCCTTGGCGATGATCGCCGGCGACAGCTCATAGTGCGCCGGCAGCAGCCAGTTGCTCTGCGGGATCGACCATTCGCCGCCCGCGTTGTCCTTCTCGTCGAACTTGCCGTAGACCTTGGGGCGCACGTCGTCGCGCCAGTTGTACAGCTCTTCCTTGAGCGCGTACTCCATGATCTGGCGCTTTTCTTCGACCACCAGGATTTCCTGCAGGCCTTCAGCGAACGCGCGCGCGCCGTGCGCTTCCAGCGGCCACACGCAGCCCACCTTGTACAGGCGGATGCCGATCTGCGCGCAGGTGGCATCGTCCAGGCCCAGGTCGGCCAGCGCCTGGCGGGTGTCCAGGTAAGCCTTGCCGCCGGTCATGATGCCGAAGCGCGCGTGCGGCGAATCGATCTCGATGCGGTCGATCTTGTTGGCACGCACATAGGCCAGGCCCGCGTACCACTTGTAGTCGAGCAGGCGTGCTTCCTGCTCCAGCGGCGGATCCGGCCAGCGGATGTTCAGGCCGCCCTGCGGCATGATGAAATCGTCCGGCAGCACGATCTGCACGCGGTGCGGATCCAGCTCCACCGAGGCCGACGATTCCACCACGTCGGTCACGCACTTCATCGCCACCCATAGCCCGGAGTAGCGGCTCATGGCCCAGCCGTGCAGGCCGTAGTCCAGGTACTCCTGCACGTTCGACGGATACAGCACCGGCAGGCCGCAGGCCTTGAAGATGTGCTCGGACTGGTGCGCCAGGGTCGAGGACTTGGCCGAGTGGTCGTCGCCGGCCAGCACCAGCACGCCGCCGTGCTTCGACGATCCCGCCGAGTTGGCATGCTTGAACACGTCGCCAGTTCGGTCCACGCCCGGCCCCTTGCCGTACCACATGCCGAACACGCCATCGAACCTGGCATCCGGGTACATGTTGACCTGCTGCGAGCCCCACACCGAGGTCGCGGCGAGGTCTTCGTTCAGGCCGGCCTGGAACACGATATTGTGCGCGGCGAGGTGCTTCTTGGCCTTCCACAGCGACAGATCCAGCGCGCCCAGCGGCGAGCCCCGGTAGCCGGAGATAAAGCCGGCGGTGTTCAGCCCGGCGGCGCGGTCGCGCTCCTGCTGCAGCATCGGCAGGCGTACCAGGGCCTGCGTGCCGCTGATATAGATGCGGCCTCGCTCCAGCGTGTATTTGTCTTCGAGGGAAACGTTTTCGAGCGCGCGGCGGATGGCGTCGCTGACCGGGGAGGTCAGGGGGGCATTCATAGGTGCTCCTCTATGGGCGTGCTGTCGGGATCACCGACACCTACAGTTGTGGGCGACCGCCTCATGACCTCTTGTGAAGGTGTTGGACGGTCGTGTCTCTGCGCGGCATGGTAGCACCGCCACAAAACTGGCGGTACCTTGCAATGCAGCACGAAGCGTGCCCGTGGCGCCGGTGATTTCCCGTATGGACAGGGGTTCGCGTGTACACTGCGTTGCATCGCGAGATGGCCTGTGCCGCTGCCATGCCGTCTGCGATGCGCCACATCTGCACACCCAGCCTGGTGCAACCTGATTTCCGATTGCCCGTCCTGATGTACGCATGAGACGGGCAAACCAGTGACTACCTGAACATGACCAACTCCCCCCGCCAGGGCACCGCGACCCTGGCCGTGCTGATCGACGCCGACAACGCGGCGCCCGCCATCGTCGAAGGCCTGCTGGCCGAGGTCGCCAAGTACGGCGTGGCCGCCGTCAAGCGCATCTACGGCGACTGGACCCGGCCCAACCTGGCCGGCTGGAAGGAGCGCCTGCTGTCGCATTCGATCCAGCCGATCCAGCAGTTCCGCTATACCGTGGGCAAGAACGCCACCGACAGCGCCATGATCATCGACGCCATGGACCTGCTGTACACCGGGCGCTTCGATGGCTTCTGCATCGTCTCCAGCGACAGCGACTTCACCCGCCTGGCCTCGCGCATCCGCGAGCAGGGGCTGACCGTCTATGGCTTCGGCGAGCGCAAGACCCCCAAGCCCTTTGTCACCGCCTGCGACAAGTTCATCTACTCCGACGTGCTGCGCGCCGACGCGGAAACGGAGGGGGCCGAAGGCGTCGACGGGGCTGTCGCGCCCACGCGCAAGCGCAGCACCGGCGAGCTGCGCCAGGATTCGCGCCTGGTGCGCCTGCTGCAGAACGCGGCGCAGGCCGTGTCGGACGAAGATGGCTGGCTGACGCTGGGCAGCATGGGCAACCATATCGCCAAGCAGGCACCGGAATTCGACTCGCGCAACTACGGCTACGGCAAGCTTTCCGAGCTGGTGCAGGCCACCGGCCTGTTCGAGGTAGAGACCCGCAACGGCGGCAACAACAAGACCATCTGGGTGCGCCTGAAGAAGCGCGCCAGGGGCGGTGGCGAGGGCGATGGCCGCAGCCAGCAGACGCCGCAACAGCAGCCGCAACAGCAGCTGCGCCCGGCCCAGCAGGCCCCGGCGCAGCCTGAAGCACGCCGCCAGCCGGCACCGGCGCCCGTGCCCGCGGATCCGCCTGCGCCGGCCGTGGCCCAGCCGGAGGCGGCACCGGAGCCGGTGCCTGCCCGCGATCCCGAGGTTGAGCTGGAGGTCGTTGGCGCCGAGGCGGTGGCGTCCGAGCCGGCCGCAGATCCTGTTGCCGAGGCCGCCCCGCAGCCCGAGCCCAGCCCCAAGGGCCGCCCCGCACGCAAGCGCGCCACGCGCCGCCCCGACGTGACGCTGAGCGAAACCCCGTGGCCAATCGACCAGTCGATCTTTGCCGCGCCGGGCACGACGGTGCTGTCGGCGCAGGTTGAACCGCAGCCAGAGGTCCAGCCCCAGCCTGAGGCAGCCGCTGCCGAGGCGGTGCCCGCCCGGGCACCGCTCAGGAAGACGCGCAAGCGCCCGGCCAAGAAAGCGGAGTGATGTGGCCGGCCGGCGTAATGCCGACCCGCCGGCCCCACCCGCCAAAGAAAAACGCCGGCTTCGCGCCGGCGTTTTCTCTTGCAGGGGCCTTTACCGCACCAGCTGATTGATTTCGATGATCGGCATCAGCACTGCCAGCACGATCAGCAGCACCACCACGCCCATGGTCAGGATCAGCAGCGGTTCCAGCAGGCTGGTCAGGAACAGCGTGCGGCGTTCCAGCTCCTGCGCCTCGCCCTGGGCGGCGCGGTCCAGCATCACCGGCAGGTTGCCGGTGGCTTCGCCGGAGCGGATCAGGTGCACCAGCACCGGCGGGAACTGGTTCTGCGCCGCCAGCGCGCGCGCCAGCGAGGCGCCTTCGCGCACGCGCGTGTTGGCGTCTTCCACGTTGGCGCGCAGCGCCTCGTTGGTCAGCGTCTCGCCCGCGGCCTGCAGGCTGCGCAGGATCGGCACCCCGGCCGACACCAGGATGGCCAGCGTGCCGGCAAAGCGCGCGGTGTTGTAGCCGCGGATCAGTTTGCCCAGCAGCGGCGCGGTCAGCAGCCAGCGGTGCCATTCCAGCCGCACCGCGGGCTGGCGCAGCAGGCGGCGGATGCTCAATGCCGCCACCGCGATCACCGCCAGCGCCGCCCACCACCAGTTGCGCACGAAGTCCGACAGCGCCAGCATGATGATGGTCAGCATCGGCAGCTTCTGCTTGGTGTTGGCGAACACGCTCACCACCTGCGGCACCACATACGACAGCAGGAAGATCACGATGGCAAACGCCACCACCGTGACGATGGCCGGGTAGGTGAAGGCCAGCCGGATCTTTGCGCTCAGCGTGTTGCGCGATTCGATATAGCCGGCCAGCCGCTCCAGCACCAGCCCCAGGTGGCCGGAGTGCTCGCCGGCCGAGACCAGCGCGCGGTAGATGTCGGGGAAGTCGCGCGGGTGTTGCGCCAGTGCCACCGACAGCGAACTGCCGCCCATCACCTCGGCGCGGATGCCGGCCAGCAGCTCGTGCACATAGGCGCGCTCGGCCTGGTCGGCCAGTGCCCCCAGGGCCTCGTCCAGCGGCAGCCCGGCCACGATCAGGCTGGCCAGCTGGCGCGTGAACAGCGCCTGCTCCTGGGTCGACAGCTTGCGCGCAAACAGCTGGCTGCCGCTGCGCGGCGCCAGGCCGGCGCCGGCCAGCGGGTCGACGGTCAGCGGTGTCAGCCCGCGCGCGCGCAGCTGCGAACGCGCCTGGCGCGGGCTGTCGGCCTCGATCACGCCGCGATCGGTCTTGCCGGCGGCGTCGGCGGCTTCATAGCGGAAGGCTGGCATCCGGGCGGCTCCGCCTTAGTCGCGCGTCACGCGCAGCACTTCCTCAAGCGAGGTCGCGCCGCTGTCGACCCAGCGCTGCGCGTCGCCGCGCATGGTGTGCATGCCGTGCGCCAGCGCCACCTGCTTGATCTCGGACTCCGGCGCCTGCCGGTGGATCATGGTGCGGATCTCGTCACCGACGGTCAGCAGCTCATACACGCCCATGCGCCCCTGGTACCCGGACTGCCCGCACTTGTCGCAGCCCACCGGGTGCCACACGGTCTGCAGCGGCTTGCCCTGCGCGTGCAGCACCTCGGCCCCGGCCGCGGCAACGTCAATCACCTCCTCGCGCTTGCAGTGCGGGCACAGGCGGCGTACCAGCCGCTGCGCCAGCACCCCCAGCAGCGACGACGACAGCAGGAACGGCTCGATCCCCATGTCGACCAGCCGCGTCACTGCCGAGGCCGAGTCGTTGGTGTGCAGCGTGGCCAGCACCAGGTGGCCGGTCAGCGAGGCCTGCACCGCGATCTGCGCGGTTTCCAGGTCGCGGATTTCGCCGATCATGACCACGTCCGGGTCCTGGCGCAGGATCGCGCGCAAGGCCTTGCCGAAGGTCATGTCGATGCGCGCGTTGACCTGGGTCTGGCCGATGCCGTCCAGGTCGTACTCGATCGGGTCTTCCACGGTCATGATGTTGGTGGTGCGCGCATCCAGCCGCGACAGTGCCGCATACAGCGTGGTGGTCTTGCCCGAGCCGGTCGGCCCGGTCACCAGCACGATGCCGTGCGGCTGGCGGATCAGGTGGTCGAAGCCGCGCAGCGTGCCGGGCGCCATGCCCAGCCTGGCCAGGTCGAGCCGGCCCGCTTCCTTGTCCAGCAGGCGCAGCACCGCGCGCTCGCCGTGGCCGGTGGGCAGGGTCGAGACCCGCACGTCGACCGGGCGCCCGCCCACGCGCAGCGTGATGCGGCCGTCCTGCGGCAGCCGTTTCTCGGCGATATCGAGCTGCGCCATGATCTTGATGCGCGAGATCAGCGCGCCGTGCAGCGCCTTTTTCGGCCGCACCACGTCGCGCAGCGTGCCGTCCACGCGGAAGCGCACCACCGACGACGACTCGAACGGCTCGATATGGATATCCGAGGCCCCTTCGCGCGCGGCCTGCGTCAGCAGCGCATTGATCATGCGGATGATCGGCGCGTCGTCCTCGGATTCAAGCAGGTCCTCCACCGCCGGGATGTCCTGCATCAGGCGCGACAGGTCCACCTCGCCTTCGACCTCGCCGACCACCTGCGCGGCGCTGCCGTCCTGGCGGTGGTAGGCGTCGGTCATGGCGCGCTCCAGCGCGTCGGGCTCCAGCACGCGCAGGCGCAGCGCGCCGTGCACGCGCGCGACCTCGGCCAGCGCGGTCGCAGACGTGGCGCGGGTCACCCAGACTTCCAGGCCGTCAGGGCGCTGGTGCGCGACCAGCAGCGGCGCCTCGCGCGCAAAGCCGTACGAGACCAGCCGCGCCGCCATCGGCGAGGGCGGCTCCAGGGTCTCGCCCGGCGCGTTCGTGCCGGCGGGCAGGGCAGTTTGGACTTCGCTAGCCATGTCGGGGCCTAGTTCTGGAGCGCAGACTCGCCGCGCAGGCTCAGCGGCTGGGGTGCGTTCGCCGGTGGTTGCGGCAGCTGCTGCGGTGCCGGCTGCATGGGCTGTGGCTGGCCCGGCACGCCGGGCTGCGGGGCATTCTGCGGAAGGGACTGCTGCAGGGGCAGCGGGGCGGCAACCGGGCCGTTTGCACGCGGATCGACGAACGGCGTGGACGGTGCGTCGGCCGGCGGCAGCAACGGCGTGTTGGTATCACGCACCATGATGTTAGGCGAAACAAAGCCCTGCTGCTGCGCGCGCATATAGTCGTAGCGGTCCTGCGTCAGGCGGTCGGCGGCGCCGGCCGTGCGCATCACATAGGGGCGCAGGAACACCAGCAGGTTGGTCTTGGAGCGGTTCTTGTTCTCGTAGCGGAACAGGCCGCCGATCCATGGGATGTCGCCCAGCAGCGGCACCTTCTGTACGCCGTCGCCATACGAGTCCTCGATCAGCCCCCCCAGCACGATGATCTGGCCGTCGTCGATCAGCACGTTGGTCTCGATCGAGCGCACGTTGGTGGTCGGGCCCTGGACCAGGCCGAGCGTGCCCGGCACCACCGACGACGATTCCTGGAAGATCTGCATCTTCACCAGCCCGCCGTCGGTGATCTGCGGCTTCACGCGCAGCGTGATGCCCACGTCCTTGCGGTCGAAGGTCTGGAACGGCGTGACCGAGGCCGCGCCACCGGTCTGGGCATAGGAGCCGGTGGTGATCGGGATGTTCTGGCCGATCAGGATCTTGGCTTCCTCGTTCTCCAGCGTGATCAGGTTCGGCGTGGACAACAGGTTGACGCTGCCGTTGGTGCCCAGCGCGCGCAGCAGCGCGCCCAGCCCCAGGGCCTTGTTGACGATGCCCAGGTTCAGGCCGCCGATGTCGGGAACCAGTTGCTGCGCAGCGACGATGCCGGCGGAGCGGTTGCTGTCGGCCAGCGCCCCGGCCAGGGTCAGGTTCAGGATGTTCTGTCCGCCGGTGCCGAAGTTGGTGCCGGCAAACACATTGTTGTTGCCGCCTGGCGAGCTGATCAGGCCCTGCCACTGGATGCCGAGCTGGCTCGCCTGCGTGGCGGTCACCTCAACGATCATCGACTCGATATAGACCTGCGCGCGGCGCGCGTCGAGGTCGTCGATCACGCCGCGCAGGTTCCGGTAGACCGGTTCGCTGGCGGTGATGATGAGCGAGTTGGTGGACTGGTCGGCCTGGATGATGCCGCCGGTGGCCGGCTGGGTACTGGCGCCGAACGATGCGGCGAAGGCCGAGTTGCCATAGGCGCCGCCGGAGCCGCCCGCCGCGCCGGTGCCGCCCCGCATGCTGGCCTGGGTGCCGGTGGCGCCGCCGGTGAACTGCCCGCCGGCCGGCGTCGAGACATTGGTCATGCCCGCCGCGCCGCCGATGCCGCCGGCCTGCCCGCCGGGCTGGGTGGCGCTGGCAAAGCTGCTGTCGGCGGCGACGATGGCGCGCAGCGTGGCCGCCAGCTTGACCGCATCGGCGTTCTTCAGCGGCACCACCCAGATATTGCCGGGGCGCGCATAGGGCTGGTCGAGCTTTTCGATCAGCTGGCGCGCCTGCTGCAGCCGCGCGCGGCTGGTGGCGCGGATCATCAGCGAATTGCTGCGCGGCTCCGCCACCACCGAGGTGCGCAGGCTGGCGTCGACGCCCGGTGCGGCGCCGCCGGTGGCGCCCGCGGCGCCGGGGTCGAGCAGCTTCTGCAGCACCGCCGCGGTATCGCTGGCCAGGGCGTGCCTGAGCGGCACCAGCTCGACCTCGCCCGAGGCCGGCGCATCGACCGCGGCGATGATGCGCGCCAGCCGGCGCAGGTTGTCGGCGTAGTCAGTGATGACCAGCGTGTTGTTGGCCGGGTAGGCGGTGATGGTGTTGTTGGGCGCGATCATCGGCCGCAGCACCGGCACCAGGTTGTTGGCCGATTCATAGTTCAGCCGGAACACCTGCGTCACCACCTGGTCGCCGCGGCTGGGGCTGGCGCCGACCACCGTGGGCGAGCCCTGCAGCTTGGCGTCGGCCTCGGGCACGACCTTGGTGAAGCCGTTGCTCTCGACCATGGCATAGCCCTGCATGCGCAGCACCGAGCCCAGCGTCTGCAGCGCCTGCGCGCGCGAGACCGGTTGTTCGGTGACCAGGTTGACCGTGCCCTTCACGCGCGGATCAATCACAAAGTTCTTGCCGGTGGCCTGGCCGACCGCCTTGATCACGGAATCAAGGTCGGCATTGACGAAGTTCAGCACCACCTGGTCGCGGTTGGACGGCGTGATGTCGGGCGGCGCGGGCGGGGTGCCGGTGCGCGCGCCGGGCTGGGCCCACAGCGGCGCGGGCGCCAGCAGCGAGAGCCCGCACAGCAGGGCCACGGCGCGGGCGCAGGCGGTATGGAAAACAGGTCGGATGGCGTGGGTTTTCATAGTCATTTCCGGGCGCTCCTGGATTGGCCTGGCATCAGAAGCGCAGCCTTGTCACATGGTTGTCTCGTCGTCCCAGCAGGCTCAGCAGGCTGGTCAGTTGCGTTGCCGCTTCGGGCTCGGCGTGCGCGGTGCCCTCGAAGCGCGCCTGCCGCCCTAGCGTGCCGCTGCCCTCCAGGTGCAGCGGCCCGGCGATGGTGCTCAGCTGCAGCTTGCCGCCACCCTCGCCGGTCCAGTCGAGCTCGGCGCGGTAGCTGCCCAGCGGGCGCACCCGGCTCACGGCCGACGACACCTGTTCGATGCGCAGCGTCATATGGCCGCTCATGCCCTGGCCCGAAAAGCGCCCCTGCAGCGTGGACCAGTCCACACGCATCAGGCCGTCCGGGCGCAGCGTATTGAATGGCGCGCCGATGCCTTCGAGCAGCGCCGCGGGCAGCCGGATGGCGCCTGCCTGCGCGCTCCAGCCGCCGGGCATCACGGTGATGGCGACCGGCGCGGCCATGGCCTCGGAGTGGCTCACCACCAGGCGCGCGCTGCCGCCCAGCAGCGGCCAGAACGCCAGCGTCCATTGCAGCCGGCCGGGCAGCACAGTCGCGGTCTGGCTGCCGGCGCCGGCCGACAGCGCCAGCGTGGCGCTGCCATGCCAGAGCGAGCCGCTGGCATCGGCCAGCAGTACCCGTCCCTGCGTCTGCGTGGCCACGCGCGCGGCGATCCATGCCGCCGGCAGCATCGCCACCACGGTCACCGCGGCGCTCGCCAGGCCAAGCCCCAGCCAGCGCAGGCGCCGCCATGCGGCCGGCTGGCGCAGCTTGCGGCGCGGCAGGCGCAGCGTTTCCAGCCGTACCATCAGCTGCGGCCGCCCGGACCCTGCAGGGTCGCGCTGACGTTCACCAGCGCCGTGGCGCCGACATAGACGATGCGGGCGTCGATCACCTTCATGCGCTGCTGCTGGCGCACGTCCTGCAGCCAGCCGCTGACCGCGCCGAAGGGCACCTTGTCCAGCTGCACCTGCACGCTGTTGTCGGCGCCGGCGGCCAGCCGGGTCGCCTTCAGGCCGTGCTGGCCCAGGCTGTCCTGCAGCGCCTGCGTGAGCGCGTCGCCGCGCAACGACGGCGCCGGCGTTGCCTTCAGGCCGCGGGCTTCCTGCGCCAGGGTTTCCATTTCGGCCAGGTCCGCGCGCAGCTTGGGCAGGTTGCGCGCCAGGCGCTCGCGGCCGTCAGCGGCCGGCTCCCACAGCACCAGGTAGCCGATCACCAGCGCCAGCACGGCGCCGCCGCCGGCCAGGATGGCCTGTTCGCGCGGGTTGCGCGCCGACCAGAAGGCGTTGAAGCGCTCCTGCCACGCCTGTGGCACGGACGGGCGCAGCCGCGCCAGGCGCGTGCGCAGCGCAGAGGTCGCGCCTGGCCGGCTGGCGCGTGGCGACTGGCTTCGGGCTGTGTCTTTCATGGGGTTCATGCTTGCTGGTGGGCCCGCTTACAGGCCGGGCCTGACGGTCCAGCGCGAGCCGGGCGTCACCGTGGTGCCTGCGCTGCTGCTGGTACTGCCAGCGGCACCACCGGCCTTGTCTTCTTCCATTTGCAGCCCGGCCTGGCGCGCGGCGCTGCGCAGCCCGGCCGTGTCCGTGCCCGGCTTGAGCGTCACCACCAGCATGCGGCCGCGGTACTCCAGCGCCTGCAGCGCGTCGGGCGGCAGCCTGCGCGCGGCCTGGCCAAAGCGGTCGGCCAGCGGCAGGAAGTCTTCCGGCGTGCTGCGGCCGCTGGCGGTGCGCAGCTGCTCGACCTGCCGCCGCATCTGCAGGGGCGCGTCGAGCACGGTCTGGATCTGCGGGAAGGCGCCGTGCAGCGCCTGCAGCTGCGCGGCTTCCAGCCGCTGCTGCTCGCGCCGCAGCAGCAGCCAGTGCGTGTTCATGCCGATGACCTGCACCAGCACGATGCCCGCCAGCAATGCCAGCGGCACGCGCCATGCCACCAGGTTCCAGCGGTCGGCGCGGCCCTGCGCGAATTCAAACTGCGCCAGGTCCAGCGCCGGCTCGCGCAGGCAGCCCTGCGCGCCTTCGATCCACAGCTGCCAGCTGGTGCGGGCGGCCTGGCGCAGGTCGGGCACCGGCGCCGCGGCGGCAGCGTCGGCATCGGCATACCAGGTGCCGGCGGGCGCAAGCGCCTGCCAAGCGGCCAGGGCATCGTCGCCCAGCAGCAACCCGTAGCCGGCGTGCGCGCCGGTGCGCACGGTCAGTTGCCACTGGCGCGCGGCATCGGCGGCGGTGCCGGGCAGTTCGCCGCTCAACTCATCGCTCAACTCGCCGCTCTGGGCCAGGGCGCTGGCGGCGGCTTCGACTACCAGCGCGGCCGTCGGCGCCGGCGCGTCGGCGTTCGCCAGTGACGGCTCGGTGCCGTCTTGCTCGGCGCGGGCCAGCGGCACGCACAACTGCGCGGCCAGCACATGTCGGCGCCGGTGGCGGTGTTCGGCAAAAGCGTCGAGCACGGCGCGCAGCCAGGCGCGGTCGGCCACCATCAGCAGCCGCTGGCGCGGTCCGCGCGCGGCGCTGCCGTCCAGGGCAGGGCCCACGCCGATATGGCACGGCTGCGCATCGGTCGCGAGCGCGTCCTCGACCAGGTTGGGCAGCGCCTGTTTCAAACGGGCGGGCGGCAGCGGCGGCACGCTGGCGGTGGTCAGCAGTACGTCGCTGGCGGCGAGGATCAGCACCAGGCGCTCGGCCGCGGGCAGGTCAGCGATGCGGGCGTGGCCTTCGCGCAACACTTCCGGCGCCGCACGGGTCTGGCCGCGCCGCGCCGTGTCGGCCGTGGCCGTGCGCACCAGCGCGAACGGCAGGGTGCCGAACTGCCACGGTTGCGGCTGGTCATGCGGCCGGTGTGGCAGGCGGACGTACAGGGTGGTGCTCAAGGTTTCCTTGCTTTGGCGTCAATGGAACGGCTCGGGCAGGCGCATGGCCGGTTGGGATGCGCCCTGGAGCGCCCCGGAGTCAGAAACTTGCCGGGGCGCGGGGATGCCGGCGGGCGGCCAGGAAGGCCGGACGGCGGCGGGTGGGCTGGTGCCACGCTCGCGCCAGCGCCGCAGCATACCTTGCCTGTGTGACTAAACCGCGTCAATACCATTCTCCCCGGTTGCTCCCGCGTGCAAATTCGGCCTGTCGCCTGGCCTGGTGGGCGCCGCTCAGCGCAGCTCCGGCAGCCGGTCCGCATCCTGGATCCAGACCACGCGGGTGGTGTTGGCCGTGCCCAGCGGCTCGCCGCGGAAGATCAGCGACACCTGCAGCCGGGTGGCGCGCTCGTGCCGCACCAGTCCGTAGACCAGGAAGTAGTGCGTGCGCACGTCGAGCAGGTTGCCGAGGTTGGCGGCATCCGCCTGCGGCGCCAGCGCGGCCAGCTGGGTCTGCAGGTTGCCCAGGTTGTTGAAGTAGGCGCGGTCGCGCTGGCGCACCAGTTCGCGCGCGCGCTCCAGCGGCAGCTTGTCGATGACCGCGGCCAGCACCTCGGCCTCGGCGGTGTTGGCGTTGACCAGCGTGCGCTCGGGCAGCACGGTGACAAAGGGCTCCAGCACCGCCACCATCTCCGGCGTGTAGCCGGGCAGCGCCATCAGCCCCTGCACGCTGTCCAGCGGGCGCGGCGCCGGCTGGCCGCTGGCATTGCCGCCCTGCGCGGCCTGCAGCATATAGCGCGCCGTGGTCTCGGCCAGCGACGGGTTCAGGCCTACCGTCTGCAGCAGGCGGCGGTATGCGGCCTGTGCCGCCGGGTCGACCGAGGCCGCGCGGCCTGGCTGGCCGCCTTCGCCGCCAGTGGCGGTCCACACCACCAGGTTGGCCAGGTTCAGGCGCGCCTGCGCATCCAGGATGCGGCCCGACAGGAACGAGGTCTCGCCCGCGACGTCGGTGCGCAGTGCCGCGCCGAGGAAGTCCGACAGCCGCGTCTCGGCAATCGGTACCGCCCACGGCTCGCCCAGTTCGTCGACATTGGTGCGGCGCTGGTCGTCGCGCAGGATCAGCCGCGCCCAGTCCACGGCGGCGCGCTCGATCCAGGTGGCCTGGGCCAGCAGCCGCTGGTTCTCGATGGCGCGGATCTGCACCTGCTGGCGCCACAGCATGCCGGACACCACCACCACGGCCAGCGTGACCATCAGCAGCGCGGTGACCACGGCCGCACCGCGCGGGCGGCGGCGCAACGGCGCCAGGCGAGACGGGCGGCTGGCTTGCCTCATAGCCCGGTCATGCAGATTTTCTGGAACTGCCGCGGCGCATCGCCGTCGCCCATGCGGGCGAAGATGGTCAGTTCCACCGCGCGCACCGCGGTGTTGGGCAGCGCGGCGCCGGGCGCGGAGGCGGCCACGGCGCTGGCCGCGTTGCCCGCGAACAACACGTTGCGGATGCGCCCGCTGTCGGCCTGCCAGCCGGCGGGCTCCACCCATGCGCGCGTGCTCATGCCATCCACGTCGGCCAGCACGCGCCGCACCTGCGCGGTATTGCTGCCGCCCTGGCGCAGCGCCAGCAGCGCCGACTGCAGGCCGGCGCGGCTGTCCACTGGCGGCGCGGCTACGCGCACCAGGGTATTGCCGTCGAGCTGGTACGACAGCGCCTGCCAGGTCGGCGGCTGGCCTTCATCGCGCCGGTCGCGCACCAGCAGCAGCCGGTTCTGGCCGATCTCGACCGGGCTGGCCTGCAGCAGCGTGGGGTTGGCCAGGTGCTCGCAGTCGGCCTGGAGCTGGCCGTAAAGCACCTTCAGCGCGTCCAGGCGCGCATCGTGGTCGGTGAGGCGCTCGCGGCTGCGCGTCAGGCTGTCCAGCGCGCGCCAGCCGATCACCGCCATCACCGCCAGCAGCGTGATGGCGACCAGCATTTCCAGCAGCGTGAAGCCGCGGGGCTGGCGCAGACGGCGCTCAGAGCACGTTGCGGGTTTCATTGGGGACAATGGTGACCAGCCACGCCAGGCGTACGGACTTGTCCGTGGCGGACGGGTAGACCGCGATCTCGACGCGGCGGAAAACGGGATTGGGCGTGCCCGAGACGGATTGCTCGCAATACAGCGGCGTGCCGCCCTGCGGGCAGGCATAGCCGCTGACGCCGGGCTCGGGCCAGGTCTTGGCCAGGCGCAGCGCGGCCAGGTGGTTCTCGGCACTCCACTCGGCCAGCATGCGCGCCTGCAGCGACGCGCTGGCATCGACCATCGAGCCCATCGCGCGCATCGCCGCGGTCAGCGCGACCGCCAGGATGGTCAGCGCCACCAGCACTTCGATCAGCGTGAAGCCGGCGTTGCGCCCGTGCCGGGCCGGCCGGGACAAAGCGCGAGGGCAGGTATTCATGGCGTGCTGGCGAAATAGCGGCCGCTGCCGTCGCCGGCAACGTCCACGCGGATATCGCCGCGTACCAGGATCAGCCGCTGCGGGGCATCGATCAGCTCGCGCCCGAAGATCAGCCGGGGCGGGCTGCTGGTCCCGGTGCTGCGGCCCCCTTCGGCGACGATGACCTGGTCCAGCGCCAGGCGCCAGTGGCCCGGGGCAAATACGTCGGTACGCAGGGGGATCCAGCCGTTGGGGGTCGATTCCAGGAAGCGCCAGCCGCTGGCATCGCCCTCCCAGGCGATCGGGCGGGCGCCAAGCTGCGCCTCTTCCTGCGCCAGCTCGAACAGCCGCGCGATGCGCTGGCCGTCGTCGAGCACGCGGCCCCGTTCATTGGGCGAGGCGTTGACCGCCACCAGCGAGATCACGATGCCCGCGATCACCATGACCACCAGCAGCTCGAGCAGCGTAAAGCCGCGGCGCCGGGGGCCGGATGCGCGGCAGCGCGGCGCCGTGGTCATGGTTGCAGGGGGAGGTGGCGGGGCTGTGCTTATTCCCAGTTGCCGATGTCGGCGTCGTTGCCGTTGCCGCCGGCCTGGCCGTCGGCGCCGAAGCTGAACACGTCGATCTCGCCGCGCACGCCCGGGTTCAGGTACTGGTACGGATGGCCCCAGGGATCCTTGGGCAGCTTCTCCAGGTAGCCGCCGCCCTTCCAGTTGTTGGGCACGGGCTCGGTGGTGGGCTTGGCCACCAGCGCGGCCAGGCCCTGCTCGGTGGTGGGGTAGCGGCTGTTGTCCAGGCGATACAGCTTGAGCGCCTGCATGATCGACGAGATGTCCTGGCGCGCGGCCACGATGCGGGCCTCGTCCGGCCGGCTCATGATCTTGGGCACCACCAGCGCCGCCAGCACGCCAAGGATCACGATCACGACCATGATCTCGATCAGGGTGAAGCCGCGCGCACGGCGGGCACGCACGGAACTGGCGGGGCTGGCAATCTGGGGAGTGAATCTGCGCATCGTCAGTGGACCTCTTTGGCTTGAATGGCTGGGCCCGCAGCGGTGGGGCTGCGGCGGGCCGGGTTCGCCAGTCAGTATAACCGGCGCCACATGACTGTTTTATGGGCGGCCCCTTCGGCACCTCAGCAATGTCTGATCCGAATCACAGTTCCTGAAGACGGGCATCCGGCAGGGAAATAACTTGCATCCTGGATACATCTTTTTTAAGATGGCGGCACGATGCAACTGACCCGCTTTTCCGACTATGCGTTGCGGCTGCTGATGTACGTCGCCCGTGGCGACGGCAGCCGGCCGATCACCATTGCCGAGGTGGGGCAGCAGTTCGACATCTCGCACAACCACCTCGTCAAGGTGGCGGCGCGGCTGTCGAAGCTGGGCTGGATCAGTGCCACGCGCGGCCGCCACGGCGGGCTGCAGCTGGGCCCCGGCGCCGAGCGGCTGACCATCGGCACCATCCTGCGCGAGCTGGAAGGGCACAAGGCGGTGATCGACTGCGACAACCCGCCCTGTGCGCTGAACGGCAACTGCCGCCTGAAGCGCGCGCTGGACGTGGCCGAGCAGGCTTTCTACCGCGCGCTGGACGACGTCACGCTGGCCGATGTCACCGGCAGCCAGACGGCCGAGTCGATCATCCGCCTGCATCGCGATTTCCTGAACCGGCGTTCGGCCTGAGCGGATCCTGTCCGCGCGGGCCGGCGAGGGCCGGTTTTATTTTGAGCAAAAACATGCATCTTATTTGCATGATTTAAAACGGAGTGTTTCCTGATGCTGTCCGCCGCTTCCCGCCCCTATATCGATGCAAGCGTCCCCGTGCTGCGTGAGCACGGCCTGGCCATCACCACGCATTTCTACCGCGAGATGTTCGCGGACCGGCCCGAGCTGACGCAGATGTTCAACATGGGCAACCAGGCCAACGGCAGCCAGCAGCAGTCGCTGGCCTCGGCCGTGTTCGCCTATGCGGCCAATATCGATAACGCAGCGGCGCTGGGGCCGGTGCTCGAGCGCATCGTCCACAAGCATGCTGCCGTGGGCCTGACGCCCGCGCACTACCCGATCGTCGGCCGCCACTTGCTGGGCGCCATCTCCGCGGTGCTGGGCGAGGCCGCCGCGCCACCGCTGCTGGCCGCCTGGGACGAGGCCTACTGGCTGCTCGCCGGCGAGCTGATCGCCGCCGAGGCGCGCCTGTACCAGCGCACCGGCGTGGCCGCCGGCGAGCTGACGCCGGTGCGCGTGGTGCGGCGCGAGGCGCAGGGCGACCAGGTGGCCGCGCTGACCCTGGCTGCCGCCGACGGCCAGCCGCTGCGTGGGTTCCGCCCGGGCCAGTACATCAGCGTCGAGGCGCGCCTGGACGATGGCGAGCGCCAGCTGCGCCAGTATTCGCTGTCGGCCGAAAGCGGGCTGCCGACCTGGCGCATCTCGGTCAAGCGCGAGGCGGGCGACCGCGCCACCCCGGCCGGCGCGGTGTCCAACTGGCTGCACGCCAACGCGCAGGAGGGTACTGAACTCAAGGTGAGCGCGCCGTTCGGCGAGTTCACGCCGGCACTCGACGGGCGCCGTCCGCTGGTGCTGCTGTCGGCCGGCATCGGCATCACGCCGATGCTGTCGGTGCTGCGCACGCTGGCCGCGCAGGGATCGCAGCGCCAGGTGCTGTTTGCCCATGCCGCGCGCGATGGCCGCCACCACGCCCATCGCGCCGACCTGCAATGGGCGCGCGAACGCCTGCCGCAGCTGGTCACGCATATCAGCTATGAAACCCCGGGAGCGGCCGACGTCGCCGGTCGCGACTACGACCACGCCGGCACCATGCCGGTGGCCGAACTGCTGCGCCAGCCCGACCTGCAGCGGTTTGTCGACGGCAGCTTCTACCTGTGCGGACCGCTCGGCTTCATGCAGGCGCAGCGCCATGCGCTGGTCAGCGCGGGCGTGCCGGTGGCGCATATCGAGCGCGAGGTGTTCGGGCCGGACCTGCTGGACGACCTGCTCTAAGGGTTGGCGGCGCGCCCCCGGCGCGGCAGACAGCGTCATGGGGCTCTGGTACGCTTGGTCGCGTCCGCGCTTGCGCGCCATTGCCCGCCTTGTGGGTACCCAGAGTCCCGATCCCATGCAACTGTCGCTCCGGCCTTCGCTCCGCTTTGATGCCTCCGCGCCCTGGCTGCCGCGCCTGGCCAGCCTGGTGCTGTTTATCGCGCTGTGTGCGCTTGCCACCTACTGGGTGCTGACCTTCAGCGCGATGCGTACCATCCCGGTTCCGCAGAGCGCGCGCGTGGCCCAGACCGAGGCGGTCGAGACCGGCGCGGTCGCGACGCTGTTCGGCGGCTCGGCGCAGGGCGGCCCGCGCGACGTGCAGCTGATCGGCGTAGTGGCCGAGGTGGATGGCGGCGCGGGCGCGGCCATCGTGTCGATCGATGGCGGCCCGCCCAAGGCGGTGCGCGCCGGCGCCGAGCTGTCGCCGCAGATCCGGCTGGTGGAGATCCGCCAGCGTGCGGTGGTGATCGAGCGCAGCGGCGTGCGCCAGGAAATCGTGCTGCCGCTGCAGGCCGGTGCCACGCGCGGCGCACCGGCAGCGCCCACTGCCTTGCCCACGCCGCCCGCTGGCGCCGCGGCACCGATGGCAACACCGATGCCGGCCCCGGCGCCGGTCGTGAGCCAGCCCGCCGCACCGGCCCAGCAGCCGCAAGGCCAGGCGCCTGCGCACCAGGCCCAGCCCGCCCAACCGCAGCCGCAACCGGTCGATCCGCGCCAGTACCAGCCGGTGGTGGCACCGCAGGCGGCCGACGAAGGCCAACTGGCGCCGAAGGACTGATTCCGGGCGCCAAATATTCGCGCTTGCTTGCGTTCCCTTACGGCGCGCGGGCCTTTCTGTGAGCTGGGTAACATCGTATTAAAAGCGCCAACTTCCGTGCATCGTCTGCGTTCTAATCCATACATGCCTAACGTGATGAAAAGGAGCAAGACATGCAACGCAATCACAAGCCGCAGATCCTGAAGCAGTTCCTGGCCGCATCGGCCGCCCTCCTGGTCGCCGGTGGCGCATTTGCCCAGGCCAGTGCCCCCGCCGCACCCGCTGCGCCAGCCGGCAAGCCCGGCATGGGCCACCATATGGATCACGGTGGCGGCATGTGGATGAAGGCGATCGATACCGACGGCGATGGCGCGATCTCCAAGGCGGAAGCCGACGCCTGGTTCAACAAGCTCGACACCAACCGCGACGGCAAGATCGACAAGGCCGAGATGGATGCGCACCGCAAGGCCACCATGGCCGAGCGCCATGCGCGCATGCAGGCAGCCTTCGACGAGAAGTTCAAGGCTGCCGACAAGAACGGCGACGGCGCGCTGACCAAGGCTGAGGCCAACGCCGGCCTGCCGCACCTGGCCAAGCGCTTCGACCAGCTCGACGCCAACCGCGACGGCAAGCTGACCCGAGACGAAATCCGCGCCGGCATGGAAAAGATGCACCACGGCGACCGCGGCCCGCGTGGCCAGGCGGCACCGGGCGGCCAGCCGGCGCCCGCGGCACCGGGCGCCCCGTCCAGTAGCGGCGGCTGACCGGCCTTGGCGGGCCGCGGCCGCGATTTGCGGTGGCGCCATCGCACAGGTTCGCCCAGCCCGACCGGCTGCCACGCGAGTGACCGATAAGGCTGTCAGCTCACCAGAAGCGGCCCATAATCGGACGTAATTACACAAAAAATTGCGTACTTGTGCACGGCTTGCTAAATTTGCGCAAAAAAATTGCCAATAAACATATTGCGGAGCAACAATATCGTGAGCAAGGTGGAGTTGGACAAGATCGACCGGAAGATCCTGGAAGTGCTGCAGACCAACGGCCGGTTGACCAACCTGGAGGTGGCCGAGCGCGTCAACCTGTCGCCCAGCCCCTGCCTGCGCCGCATCCGGCGGCTGGAGGAGATCGGCGTGATCCGGCAGTATGCAGCGCTGCTGGAGCCCAACAAGATCGGACTTGGTCTGCTGGCCTATATCAATGTCCGGCTGGAAAAGCACGGCGGCGCGCCCAAGGGCAAGGCACCGCTGGATCTGTTCCGCGCCTCGATCGCGGTCTGGCCGGAGGTGGCCGCGTGCCACGCCATGACCGGCGAAATGGACCTGCTGCTCAAGGTCTACGTGGAAGACATGGAGCACTTCGCGCGCTTCATGCAGGAACAGCTGCTGGCGCACCCGTCGGTGATCGACGTGCGTTCCAGCTTTGCGCTGGAAAGCATCAAGGACACCACGGCGCTGCCGGTGGGCGGCGCGGCCTGATGCGGCAAACAAAAACGGCGCATCGTTGCGATGCGCCGTTTGCGTGCCGGCCGCGGTAAGCGGACTCAGGCAGTGTGCTTCTGCGGCACCATGGTGCGCCAGAAGCGCAGCCCAAAGCGGCGTGCGTCGCGCAGGTTGCGGCGCACCGCGTAGTCCAGGTCGGCGAGCTGCTCGTCCAGCGCTTCGGTCAGGCGGCTGGCGGTGTCGGCCGGCGGCAGTTCCAGGTAGGCATCGGCCTCGCCGTAGGCGTACTGGACCTTCATGCCGGCCTTCTTGGCAATGTGCATCATCGCGGCGTTGCGCGACAGGCAATGCATGTACAGCGTGCGCACATTGGTGTTGCGGCCGTGGATCGCGGCGCGCTCGAACAGCGCGCTGCCGATGCCGCGACCGCGGGCGCTGCCCGACACCGACACGCCGAACTCCGCGACGCGGCCCTGGGCGTTGTCGCGCAGGTTGGCGAAGTGGCCCACGCCGATCAGTTCGAGCTTGTCGTCGTACACGCCGAACACGCTGTCATGGTCGAAGTCGATGCTGTCGACATAGGCTTCGATCACGTGATCGCCCACGGACTGGCCAAAACGGAGCAGGCGATCCTCCTGCCCGAGGGCGAGGAAATGCTTCAGCAGGCGCGAGCGGTGGTGGGCCGCCAACTCGCGCACCAATACGGTGGCGCGGTGGGTGGCCTGTGCGGCTTCGGCTGCCTTGCGCAGATCTTCGTCGGTCAGTGCGCCGACGGCCTTGCTCAGTTCGAGCGGATTCACGTTATTTCCTTCCAGGTGCAGTCACAGATAAACATAGCACTGCGTTGGTGTTTTTCCAGGCACTTTTCCCTGCATCGGTGCAGAACTTGGGGGAAACACCATCTTGATGCGGCGCCGAAAGTATTGTAGAGGAATTGTCAGTTCGGCGTAAGCTTCCCGCGCCGCAGCAGGCTGCCGTCTCGCCACCGCATCAATAAAAATCGAATAAAATCAATAGCTTGAAAAAATGTGATGAATTGTTGCGTGGCGTCGGATGTGGATTTGGTGCAACGCCGCAATTCCACGCCTTCCCGCAGGTTCGCCCAGCCGATCGCCTTTGATGACCGAGCCCCCAATCGTTGTGATCTACGCGCACCCCACGCCGAGCCGTTCGCGCGTCAACCGGCCGCTGGCCGATGCATTGGCCGCGCTGCCGCAGGTACAGGTACGCGATCTCTATCGCAGCTATGTCGACTATGACATCGACGTCGTCGCCGAGCAGCGCGTGCTGTCGGTCTCTGACACCATCGTGCTGCAGTTCCCGGTGCGCTGGTACAGCGTGCCGGCGCTGCTCAAGCTGTGGCTCGATGAGGTGCTGGAGCCAGGCTGGGCCTATGGCCCCGGCGGCACCGCGCTGCGTGGCAAGTCCTTGCTGGCGGTGGTGAGCACCGGCGGCACGGCCGATGCCTACGGGCCGGACGGCACCCATGGCCACCCGATCGGGGACTTCCTGCTGCCGCTGGAGCAGAGCGCCTTGCTGTGCGGCATGAACTGGCTGCCGCCGGTGGTGCTGCACGACGCCAACAATGCCGACGCCCAGGCGCTGGCCGAGCATATCGCCCACGTCTGCGGGCGGCTGGGCACCGGCGCCGCACCAGCGGGGGGGCAGGCATGAATCAGCACGACTTCCTGATTGCGCTGCTGGTGTTCCTGGTGGCGGCGGTGGTTGCCGTGCCGCTGGCGCGGCGCGGCGGCCTGGGCGCGGTGCTGGGCTACCTGCTGGCGGGGGCGGCGATCGGGCCGTTTGCGTTGCGCCTGGTGACCAATGTCGAATCGATCCTGCATTTCTCCGAGTTCGGCGTGGTGCTGATGATGTTCGTCATCGGCCTGGAGCTGGAGCCGCGCAAGCTGTGGGCGCTGCGGCGGAGCATCTTTGGCTACGGCGGCGCGCAGCTGGCCGCCTGCGCGCTGGTGATCGGCGCGGTGGCGGCGCTGGCGGGCGCGCCGTGGCAGGTGGCGCTGGTGGCTGGCCTTGGCCTGGCACTGTCCTCGACCGCGATCGCGCTGGCGACGCTGACCGAGCGCAACCTCTTCGGCACGCCGGCGGGGGCGGCCAGCTTCGGCATCCTGCTGTTCCAGGACATCGCCGCGATCCCGATGATCGCGCTGTTGCCGCTGCTGGCCACGCAGGGCGCCGAAGGCGCGGGTCCGGGCGCGGCCGGCTGGCTGGCGGCAGGCAAGGCGGTGGCGGTGATCGGTGCGGTGGTGGCCGGCGGCCGCTACCTGGTGCGCCCGGCGCTGCGCTTTATTGCCCGCACCGACATGCGCGAGATGTTCACCGCGTTTGCGCTGCTGCTGGTGGTGGGCATTGCGTTGATGATGGACGCGGTGGGCTTGTCGATGGCGCTGGGCACCTTCGTGGCCGGCGTGCTGCTGGCTGATTCGGAATACCGCCACGCGCTCGAGGCCGACCTGGAGCCCTTCAAGGGCCTGCTGCTGGGCCTGTTCTTCATGGCCGTCGGCATGTCGATCGACTTTGCCGTGCTGGCGCGCTCGCCCTGGCTGGTGCTGGGTCTGGTGGCCGCCTTCGTGGTTGCCAAGACCGCGGTGCTGGCGCTGCTGGCGCGGTATTTCGCCATCGCCCGAGGCCAGCGGCTGCTGTTTGCGCTGCTGATCTCGCAGGGCGGTGAGTTCGCCTTCGTGGTGTTCGGCGTGGCCGGGACCGCCGGCCTGCTGCCGCGCGAGACCGAGGCCCTGCTGGTGCTGGTGGTGGCGCTGTCGATGGTGGTCACGCCCTTGCTGCTGCTGGCCTATGACCGGCTGGTGGCGCCGCGCCTGGGCAGTGGCAAGGCCCGGCCGGACGAGGCCATTACGCCGCAGCACAATCCGGTGCTGATCGCCGGCTTCGGGCGCTTCGGCCAGATCGTCGGCCGCCTGTTGTACACCCAGGGCGTGGGCGTGACCGTGCTGGACCACGACCCCGACCAGATCGAGTTCCTGCGCCAGTACGGCTTCAAGATCTTCTATGGCGACGCCACCCGGCTGGATCTGCTGGAGGCCGCGGGCATTGCCGACGCGCGCATCCTGGTGGTCGCCATCGACGGCATGGACGAAAGCCTGGAACTGATCGACCGCGTGCGCCAACGCTTTCCCGAACTGCGGATCTATGCCCGGGCACGCCATGTGTCACATGTCTACCAGCTCAAGGACCGCGGCGTGCACCTGTTCGAGCGTGAGATGTTCGAGGGCTCGCTGATGCTGGGCCGCCGCGTGCTGGAGGGGCTGGGCTTCGATCCGGCCGAGGCCCGCAACGTGGCACTGCGTTTCCGGCGCCACAACATCCAGGCGATCGACCGCTTCTATCCGCATTACACCGACCAGAAGAAGCTGGTCTCGCTGGCGCGCCAGGCGCGCGACGAACTGGAGGAGATGTTCCGCCAGGACCGCGAGCAGCGGCGCCAGCGCGAAGAGGCCGAGTGGATGTGAGTGGGCAGGGCGACAGGCCAGCGCCGCGTCAGCGCGCGGCCGCGGTCCGGCCGGGCAGGCCGCCTTCGAGCAGGTCGACCACCATCTCGGCAAACTCTGCATAGGACAGCCGGCCACCCGGCTTGAGCCAGGTGAAGGTCCAGTTGATCATGCCGAAGATGGTCATGGTCAGCGCGGTCTGGTTCTCGCGCGTGACACGCTCCGGGTAGGCCCGGCGCAGCAGGCGCGAGAAGGCCGCGACCACGTCGCGCTCACGGCCCAGAATCAGGTCGCGCTGGGTCTCGGCCAGGAACTTGACGTCGTTGATCAGCGCGATATGGCGCGTCTGCGAGGTCTCGTACTCCGCCAGGAAGGCACGGATCAGGTTGCCGAAGGCGTCCTTGTCGGTGCGCGCGTGGCGCTCGGCATCGGCCTCAACTTCAGTGACGAGCAGCATCAGCCGGCGCGTGTAGCGGTCCAGCAGGTCGAACAGGATCGCTTCCTTGCTCTCGTAATAGTGGTAGAGCCGCGCCTTGGAGGTGCCGCAGGCGGCGGCCAGGTCGGCCATCGAGGTGCTGGGGTAGCTGCTGTTGGCAAAGGCGGCGGCGGCCAGGTCCAGGATCTGCTCGCGCTGCGCCTCGAAATCGGGTGCCTTGGTACGGGCCATATTCTCGTTTATTCGCCGCCGGTGCCACTGCTGCCGATATGGCGGCGCAGTTCGCAGGTATCGAGCGAATCAGCATTGCCGCGCAGCACCAGCTGGCCCATGGCGATCAGCTCGCGGCAGCGCCAGAACACGAACCAGTCGCTGGCCAGCAGACCCTCGATCGCGCCCATCACGCTGCCCACCATCTGCGCCGCGGGGGTCCAGTCGGACGGGGCGCGTTCCATGATGATCTCGTCGATGGTGTGGTATGCCGCCGGCACCAGCGTGTTGCCCTTCCAGAGCCGCACGTCGGCGTTTTCCTTGACGTTCTGCTGCCACTCGTAGCCGAGGCGGCCCAGGCGCAGCACCGAGACCGGGGCGATGGTGGAAAAGCGCCGCGCCAGCCGCGCGGGCGTGTACATGCCGATCGCCGCCAGGTTGCCCTGCGCAGGCATTTCCAGCTCGCGCAGGTCCATGGCGACTTCATTGATCCGCTGCGGCGCCTGGTACAGGTGGAACACCACCCGGCGCAGCATCAGCTGGTCGGCCGCGCTCTGGCCGTGCCAGATGGCCACTTCCATGTCGTCCTGGCGCAGCGCCTGGAGCTGGTCCAGCGCCTGGCGCATCTCGGCGCCGAAATCGATGTCGGTATGCGGGGCGACCCGCTGCCAGAAGCCGGAGCGGATCAGGCCGGTGCTGTCGATGTCGGCCAGCGGTCCCACCGCCAGGTCGTCACGCAGCACCACGACAGGATCCGGCCGCGCAGCCTGGGCCAGAGCCTGGCGCAGGGTCGTGCCTGCTACATCACCATTGACGACGTGGATATATTGCATGGCCGTGATTGTATATGGGTGGGACGGTTCGCTGGCACCGCCGCGGCGGCGATGCGACAGGCGCGATCGCCGCCCGTCCGGTCACTGTCCTGCAAGCATCGCGCCAGCAGGAAGCGGCCTGCCGCCATTGTAGTCACGGCCGGTGCTGGCCAATGTCGGCAATTGTCTGAATACGCACGCGCCGGCGTGCCAGGATCAGCGTTCGTCGTAGCTGACCACCACCCGCGGCGTCAGCGCCCGCGCCTGGCAGGTGAGCACGAAGCCTTTTTCCATCTCCCACGGCTCGAGCGTGTAGTTCTTTTCCATCTCCACCTGGCCTTCCAGCACCTTGGCGCGGCAGGTGCAACAGACGCCGCCCTTGCAGGCGTAGGGCAGGTCCAGTCCGGCTGCCAGCGCGGTGTCGAGCACGTTGGCGTCTTCCAGCGGCAGGCGCATGCTGTGCTGCTTGCCGTCGAGCACCACCACCAGCTCGGCGGTGCCGGCATGGTCGGTATGCGCCGGGGCCGGCTTGCGCCTGGCCTGGGTCAGCGGCACGCCGAAGCGCTCGGCGTGGATGCGGTGCGGATCGAGGCCCGCGTCGCGCAGCGCCGCCTCGACCTCATCGATCATCGAGGCCGGCCCGCAGACAAAGGCCGCGTCGATGTCGTCCACCGGGATCAGCGCCTGCAGGAAGGCCGTCACGCGGGCATGGTCGAGCCGGCCATGCAGCAGGTCCACCTCCTGCGGCTGGCGCGACAGCACGTGGTAGAGCGTGAAGCGCGCCAGGTACTGGTTCTTCAGGTCTTCCAGCGCCTCGGAGAAGATGATGCTGTCGACGTTGCGGTTGCCATAGACCAGCGTGAAGCGGCTGTGCGGCTCGGCCTGCAGCGTGGTGCGGACGAGCGACAGCACCGGCGTGATGCCGCTGCCGGCGGCAAAGGCCACGTAGTGGCGCGCCGCGCCGGCATCGAGCGGCACGTGGAAACGCCCGTCGGGGGTCATCACGTCGATCACCTGGCCCGGGGTGATGGAATCATGCAGGTGCGTGGAAAAGAGTCCGTCGTCGACCAGCTTGACCGCCACGCGCAGCTCGCCGTGCGCGTCGTAGTCCTGCACAGCCGAGCAGATCGAGTAGGAGCGGCGCAGGTCCTTGCCGTCGACCGGCGCCTTCAGCGTCAGGAACTGGCCCTGGGTGAAGCGGTAGGCATCGCGCAGCGTGTCCGGCACCTCGAAGGCGATCGAGATGGTGTCGGCGGTCTCGGGGCGCACCTGCGCCACGCGCAGCGGATGGAACTGTGGAGTCATGGCAGCCTGGCTTCGGCCCGGCAGGGCTCAGTAGGGTTTGAAATAGTCGAACGGCTCGCGGCAGTCCAGGCACCGGTACAGTGCCTTGCAGGCGGTCGAGGCAAAGCGCGAGATTTCCTGCGTATGCACGCTGCCGCAGCGCGGGCAGGCCACGACATCGGGCGCGCCCGCGCGGGCGGCGCGGGGCACAAAGCGCAGCGGCTGCACGGCGGCTGGCGTGCCGCACTGGCCCGGCGGCGCGATGCCGAAGGCGCGCAGGCGCTCGCGCGCAGCCGGGGTGATCCAGTCGGTGGTCCACGCCGGCGCCAGCACGGATCGGATGCGCCAGGGCGCCAGCCCGGCGCCGTCCAGTGCCTGGCCGATGTCCTCGGCGATTTGCGACATGGCCGGGCAGCCGGAGTAGGTGGGCGTGATGACGATCTCAAGCACGCCGTCGGCGCCGGGCACGACATCGCGCAGGATGCCCAGATCGCGGATCGACACGACCGGGATTTCCGGGTCCGGCACGGCCTCGAGCGCTGCCCACGCACGCGCGGTGCGGCCGTCGGTGGTGCGGTGGTGGCGCGGGGGCAGGGTAGCGACGTTCATGCCAATCAATCCTTTGCAGCGAAGCGGGCGCTTACCATTGCGCGCCTGGATGAGCCCGCGCCAGCCCCTGCATCTCGCCCAGCAGGTAGCTCATGTGTTCGGAGTGCACGCCGTGCTTGCCGGTCGAGACAAAGCTCGTGGCCTGGGGCAGGGTCAGCGTGGCGGCCTGCAGCGTCTCGGCGACGGTGGCATCCCAGACTGGGCGCAGCGTGGCCGTGATGGCGCCGATGCCCTGCGCGGCGGCCTCGGCTTCCACCGCGTCCTCGGCAAAGCACTCGTTCATATAGGGCAGCAGGTGCTCCAGCGCGCGCTGCATGCGCGCGTGCGATGCCTCGGTGCCGTCGCCCAGGCGCACTACCCAGCCAGCCGCGTGGTGCAGGTGGTAACGCGCTTCCTTGACCGACTTGGCGGCGATCGCGGCCAGTTGGTCATCGCGGCTGGCCAGCAATGCTTGCCAAAGCTCGACCATCAGCGCGCTGTACAGGAAGTTGCGCATGATGGTGACGGCGTAGTCGCGCTCGGCGGCGGCGTTGCCGGCCAGCGGGCCGCGGTGCGGCAACTCCAGCAGCGTCCAGTTGCGGAAGTCGCGCTCGGCGCGCCAGTAAGCGTAGTCATCCTCATGGCGGGGCAGGCCGGTCAGCTCGCCTTCCAGCTCGCCGGCGCGGCCGTACAGCAGCCGCGCCTGGCCGATCAGGTCCAGGCTGATATTGGCCAGTGCGATGTCTTCTTCAAGCACCGGGCCGTGGCCACACCATTCGGCATTGCGCTGGCCCAGGACCAGGGCGTTGTCGGCCAGGCGCAGCACATAGCGCAAGGCCGCGGTGCGCGCCGGCGGCAGGTGGTCGAGCGAGGCGGGCACAGTCGGCAGTGGGGACGCGGTCATCGTGCGGGCCTTACATATGGTTGACTTCGTCGGGCAGCTGGTAGAACGTCGGGTGCCGGTAGATCTTGTCGGCCATCGGGTCGAACAGTTCCGGCTTTTCCTCGGGCACGCTCGCGGTGATGGCCGCTGACGGCACCACCCAGATCGACACACCTTCCTGGCGCCGCGTATAGACGTCGCGCGCCATGTGCAGCGCCTGCTGCGCATCGGCGGCGTGCAGGCTGCCGCAATGCTTGTGTTCCAGGCCTTGCTTGCTGCGTACGAACACTTCCCACAGCGGCCATTCCTTGCGTTGCATCGTTTGTCTCCTCCGTCCTCGGGCGCGGTGTTCAGGCCGCGGCGCGGCTGGCGCGGGCTTCGCGGCCGGCCAACTTGGCGGCGTGCGCCAGCGCGGCCTCGCGCACCCAGGCGCCGTCCTCATGCGCTTTCACGCGGGTGGCCAGGCGCTCGCGGTTGCAGGGCCCGTCGCCGTTGATCACGCGCCAGAACTCATCCCAGTCCAGCGGGCTGTAGTCATAGTGGCCGCGCTCGGCATTCCATTGCAGGCCGGGATCGGGCAGGGCCACGCCCAGCACGCGGGCCTGCTCGACCGTGGCATCGACAAACTTCTGGCGCAGGTCGTCGTTGGAGATGCGCTTGATGCCCCAGGCCATGGTCTGGGCGCTGTTGGTCGAGGCCGCGTCGGGCGGGCCGAACATCATCAGCACCGGAAACCACCAGCGGTTGACCGCGTCCTGCACCATCTCGCGCTGGGCCTCGGTGCCGCGCATCATCGCCAGCAGGGCGTCGAAGCCCTGGCGCTGGTGGAACGACTCTTCCTTGCAGATGCGGATCATGGCGCGCGCATACGGGCCGTAAGAGCAGCGGCACAGCGGAATCTGGTTCATGATCGCCGCGCCGTCGACCAGCCAGCCGATCACGCCCACGTCGGCCCAGGTCAGCGTCGGGTAGTTGAAGATCGACGAGTACTTGGCCTTGCCGCTGTGCAGCGCGTCGACCAGGTCATCGCGCGAGGCGTCCAGCGTCTCGGCGGCGGAGTACAGGTAGAGCCCATGGCCGCCTTCATCCTGGACCTTGGCCAGCAGGATGGCCTTGCGCTTGAGCGACGGGGCCCGGCTGATCCAGTTGCCCTCCGGCAGCATGCCGACGATCTCCGAGTGCGCATGCTGCGAGATCTGGCGCACCAGGGTCTTGCGGTAGGCCTGCGGCATCCAGTCCTGCGGCTCGATCTTGCCGTCGGCGGCCATGCAGGCGTCGAACGCGGCCTGGCGGGCGGCTTCGTCCTGAGGCGCGCTGGCCTGTGCCGTTTCGGCATGCTGGCCGGGCAGGTCAAGGCTCTGCGTGTACATATTGTCTCCTCTGGCGGGGATGGCGCTCGGATCGCGGACAGCGACTGGCCCTATTATATATATGCCGACCGGTCGGTCAATTTAAGGGAAAGCCCGTTGCTCTGGCCGTTGGCGTGATTCTGCCAGCTACGTGGCGGCTGCCGCACGTGTAGTATCGAAGACAGGCGGCGTTACCGCCGCCATCCCTTTCCCTGCCAACGGAGGCAATACCTATGACGAGCATGGCATACAGCAAGATCGTGGTGGCGGTGGACGGCAGCAGCACGTCCGACCTGGCGCTGGGCGAAGCCATCCGCGTGGCGGCTCCGGGCGGCGCCACCGTGCTGGCGCTCTATGTCGTGGACACTGGCACGCCCATGTTCGATGCCGGGTACTACGACCCGAGCCAGCTGCAGAAGGCGTTCGTGGAAAGCGGCCAGCGCGCGCTGCAGGCCGCCTCGCAGCGGCTGGCCGCGGCCGGCGTGGCGCATGAAACCCGGCTGGTGACCGAAGCGCCGGTGCCCGGCGACATGGGGGCCTCGATCAACGAGGCCGCGCGCCAGTGGGGCGCCGACCTGCTGGTGATCGGCACGCACGGACGCCGCGGCGTGCGCCGGCTGGTACTGGGCAGCGTGGCCGAGGCGGTGCTGCGCCAGTCCACCATGCCGGTGCTGCTGGTGCGCGGCGAGGCGAAGGCCGACTGAATGGCCGAATGAAATCACGCCCCCGATCGGGGGCGCCAGGACAGGCGACGGGATCAGCCGGCGAAACGGAAATGGCCGCTGCGCAGCACGATCTCGCGCGCCTCGGTCAGCTCGAACAGGCTTTCGGCCAGGCGCTCGATGCGCTGCCGGTTGCTGGTGAAAGCTGCGACCAGGTCTTCCTCGCGCGGGGAACGCGCGCCGAAATGGGCCTCGAGGGCCTCGGCGGTGACGGAATACAAGGTGGGACTGCCGTTGACCGTGGCGGGGCAGGACAGTGTGAGGCTGGCTGCGCAGTAGGTCGGGAGGCTGCGAGGGAACGTGATGTCTGACATGGCGTACCTCGTGCTGGCGGCGGACGTATTAAATCAATATAGGCCATCGCCGCGCTCCGTAAAGCTCGGCCGGTACGCTGGCTGGACCGGCAACCTTCTTTCTGGTACCGCTCAGCCGCTGTGCGCCCGCCGGCGCCCCGGTGGCCTGCGCGCGGCCGCGCCCAGCGTGCGCAGCTCCGCCACCGCGGAATGGGCGGCGGCGATATGCGCGGCGGCGTAGTCGGCCTGATCCGCCAGGAAGGCGTCGAGAGCGGCGGCGGGTGGCAGCGCAGGGCGCTCGGCGCTGCCGGCAGGGCCCGCCAGGCCCGGCCGCATCGCCAGCCCAGCCAGTTGCGCTTCCCGTTGCGTCAGGAGCGCGCGCACTTCAGCCCCGGCGGGCAGCGTGAAAACGCCCGACTCCACCCCGGCTCGCACCACGCCGGCCAGCGCTGCCATGCGGCGCGCACTTGCATGCACGCGCTGGTAGGCCCCGGCATAGTCCGGCGCCAGCGCGCCGGCGGCCTGTGCCAGCGTGTGTTCCGCATGGGTGGATGCCCGGCCGGCAGCAATGCGCAAGGCTTCCAGCCGCGCCACGGCGGGCGGCGTCGCGGCCTCCGCCACGCGGCTGGCGGCGAAGGCGGCACGCAGGTAGACCGCGTTGACCGCCACCGCGTCGACGGCATGGCGGAACACGCGCGACATCTCCACGCGCGGTGCCAGCACATAGTACGTGGCCAGCGCGATCAGGCAGCCCAGCGCGGTATCGATGCCGCGCAGCGCGGCAAAGTGGCTGCTGTCGACGGCCGGCGCGCCCACCCATGAGAACAGGATCACGGCCGGCGTCAGGCAGAACGCGAACGCCCCGGGCTGCCCGGCAAGGCGGTTGGCATAAGCCCCGGCCAGGAAGGCCGCGCTGATGCCCAGCGCCACCACCGGCGCCGGATGGAGCAGGCCAATCACACAGGCGCACAGTGCGCCCGCCAGCGAGCCCGCAAAGCGTTTCACGGAAACCTGCCGGGTGGTCTGCAGCTGGGGGCTGAGCACCATGATCACCGTCACTGCCACCCAGTAGCCGTGATCCAGCCGCCACCACTGCGCCGGCACCAGGCTGAGGCTGCCGGCCAGTGCCAGCCGCAGGGCGTGGTGCGTGGCCTGGGCATCACCTGCGGCGTGGTCGGCCAGCCCGCGCAGCATCTGGGCCAGTCCGTGCCCGATGCCGCGCCGCGGCCAGCGGAAGCCTGCGCGCCATCGGTCGAAATCCGGATGGCGCGCCAGGGCGGATAGTGCGGCCTGATAGGAGGGCGGGGCGCTGGCATTGGCCACGGGGGCGGTCAGGCGCCGCAGTTCGTGGCGCAGCGCCGCGCTCAACGCCGGCAGGTCGGGCGCGTGCCGCGCCAGTGCCTGGCCAGCTTGTTCGCGGGCGTTGGCGACGCAGCGCGCGATATGACGCAACGGCGGCTGCATCGGCAAGCCATGGGCGGCGCCGGCGCGCTCGCGCAGTTCGCCCGCGACGATCAGCAGCGCAAACAGGGCGTCGGCGACACCCACGGCATAGGCATAGTGCAGGAAACTGCAGGCGTCGCGCACGCTGCGTCGGGCCTCGATGGCCCGGCGCGCGGCCTCGATGCGGTTGCGGATGTCCTGCTTGCAGGTGGCGAGGTCATTGCCGTGGCGGGTGTCGGCGAGTGCCGTGGCGAGCCCGACCAGCGCGTCGTAGGCGGCCAGGATCTCGGTGCGTGGCCGGTCGTCGCGGGCCGACGGGATCAGTGCCAGGCAAGCCAGGCACGCGAACACGCCGCCGCGCAGGAAGTCGAGCCCGCTTTGCAGGGCCTGCACGGCCAGGTCAGGCCCGGCCGCAGGCTGCAGGCACGCGGCCACCAGCACGACATAGAGCAGCTTGGCCGCCAGTGCGCTGGCCGGGCCGCGCGTCTCTGCCAGGCCTGCGGCAAGCCCTCCCGCCATCACGACCAGCACCGCCAGCCAGGGCGCCGGCGCCACGGCCGCGCCCAGCGCGCTGGCCACCGCCCCGCCAATGCCGACCGCTCCCAGGCTGGATAGCCGCGCCGACGCGGTGCCTTGCCGGTCCGCCAGGCAGGTCCAGATCGAGGCCGTGGCCGACCACAGGTAGCCTGCATCCCCGCTCAGCCAGCCAATACCGGCAAGGGCCAGGAACGACAGCGCATAGATGATCCCGCGCCGGATCAGCACGGGGTCAGGCCAGTAGCGGGTAAGGAGGGCGGAGGCGAACATGCGGAGCCGGGATCCAGGCGGGCCTGCCAGGTTGGGCACCCGTCGTGTGGCCACTCTACGATACCGTTTGCTGCGTTGCAACAAAACCGGCCTGTTAGCCTCAGCAGCGGATCGCCGCACCACGGTGGAGCGAGAAAGCCGCGTGGCGAGGATCCAAGCACGATTGCTGCGCCAGCAGAGGCAAACGTGCACAGGGGTTGGCCGTTCCCGGCGCGAAGGCGAAAAAAAACCCACGCAGGTTGTGCGTGGGTTGGAATCCACCGAGGTGGTGGAGGAGACAGACTCCACTATACATGGTTTGTTGCGACGCACCAAGCGGCTATGTGTCAATGTCTGACAATGCGCACAATGGCGTTGCATCGATGCAACAAAGTCCCGTTTCCGACCATCCGGCTGGCCTACCGGAACAGATATGCGGCACCTACCGCACACACGATTCCGGCCGCATCGGCCACCAGCGCACAACCCAGCGCATGGCGCGTATTGCGTACATTGATGCTGCCGAAGTAGACCGCCAGCACATAGAAAGTGGTCTCGGTCGAGCCCTGGATGATTGCCGCCAGCCGTCCCTGGAACGAGTCCACCCCATAGGCTGTCATCACATCCACCATCAGCCCGCGCGCGCCGGCGCCGGACAGGATCTTCATCAGCCCGACCGGCAGTGCCGGCACGAAGTCCGTATTGACGCCAAGCTGGGCAAAGCCCAGCGTCAGCCAGCCCATCAGCACCTCCATGCAGCCGGTGGCCCGGAACAGGCCGATGGCTACGAGGATCGCCACCAGGTAGGGAATGATCTGCACGGCGACGCCAAAGCCTTCCTTGGCGCCATCGATAAAGGCTTCATAGACATTGACCCGCCGCAGCGCGCCGCAGACCAGGAACAGCGTGATCAGCGAGAGGATGAAGCCGGCGCCGGCCAGTGCCGTCACGCTGCTGACCTGCTCCGGCGGCGCGTGCCGCAGCCAGGCGAACATCCCGCCCAGCAGCGCCGCGACCACGCCGAACGCCACCAGCACGGCCGGGCGCAGCAGGTTCAGCCGCTGCACCCACGCCACCGCCAGCAGGCCTGCCAGGCATGAGCCGCCGGTGGCCAGCAGCGTCGGCAGGAAGATATCGGCCGCGTTGAAACCCACCAGCCCCTGCTTGACTGCAATGGCCTGCCGGATCGCGATCACCGAGGTCGGGATCAGCGTCAGCCCGGCCGTATTCAGCACGATGAACATGATCTGCGCATCGGTGGCCACGTCCGGGCGCCGGTTCAGCGTCTGCAGCTCGCGCATGGCATTGAGGCCGAGCGGCGTGGCGGCATTGTCCAGCCCGAGCAGGTTGGCCGACACGTTCATCATCATCGCCCCCTGTGCCGGATGGCCCTGCGGCACGCCGGGGAAGAAATGGCGCAGCAGCGGGTTCACCAGCCGGGCGAAGGCATCGACCACGCCAGCGCGCTCGCCGATGCGCATGATGCCAAGCCACAGGCTCATCACCCCGGCCAGACCGAGCGCGATCTCGAAGGCCGTGCGCGCGCTGTCGAACAGGCTCGCCAGCATCGCCGGGAAGACGGCGAGATCGCCGCTGGCCAGGCGGACGCAGGCGGCGACAAAGGAAATCAGGAAGAAACCGAGCCAGACAACGTTCAGGGCCATCGGAATGGGGAAGCGGGGAAATCAAAGCCGGGGAGACTCCCGGCACAGCGTGCAGCTCAGCCGATCACGGCGCCGCGTTCAGCCAGCAGCTCGCGCAGGACCGAACGGTGGCAGTGCGCCTCGTTCTCGCAGTAGCAGCCCACTGAGAAATTGGTCTGGTGCGACAGCGCCGCCAGCAGGTCGAGGGTGCGGCTGGGATCCGGCTCGGCCATTTCCTTGCGGAAGTGCCGCACGAACGCCCGCCATTGCTTGTCATCGGTGGCCTGCAGCGCCTGGGCCACCAGCTCGGGCGATGGCGACAGCACGGGATACCAGACATCGTAGAAATCGCGGCTGGCAAACTCGGATTTGGGCACGCCCCGCGGCGGACGGCGCACGGTGCCGATGCGCAGGCCTTCGTCGGCCGCGCGCGGCGCGCCCAGTCTTACGATTCGGATGGTCATGGAGGATCCCGCTCATGTCTGCCGACGCGGGTGCGTCCGGCTAAAGTCCCAGATCATGAATCATGGTGTCGCGCATGACAAACTTCTGCACCTTGCCCGTCACAGTCATCGGCATTTCCGAGACAAAGCGGATATAGCGAGGAATCTTGTAATGGGCGATCTGGTCGCGGCAGTACGTCCGGATCTCGTCCTCGGTGGCGGTCTGGCCGGGTTTGAGCACGATCCAGGCGCAGACCTCCTCGCCGTATTTCTGGTCAGGCACGCCGAAGACCTGCACCGCCTGCACCTTGGGATGGCGGAACAGGAATTCCTCGATCTCGCGCGGGTAGATGTTCTCGCCGCCGCGGATCAGCATGTCCTTGACCCGGCCGACGATATTGCAGTAGCCCTCGTCGTCAATGGTGGCGAGGTCGCCGGTGTGCATCCAGCCATCGCGGATTGCCTCGCGGGTGCGCTCATCGTCTTCCCAGTAGCCTTGCATCACGGAATAGCCGCGAGTGCAAAGCTCGCCGGTGGCGCCGGTCGGGACAATCTCGCCGAGGGCGTCGACCACCTTGCATTCCAGGTGCGGCTGCACCCGCCCCACGGTGGCGACGCGCTTGTCCAGCGGATCGTCGGTGGCGCTCTGGAACGAGACCGGGCTGGTTTCGGTCATGCCATAGGCAATGGTGACCTCCGACATATGCATGTCGGCCACCACGCGCTTCATGACCTCGATCGGGCAGGGCGCGCCGGCCATGATGCCGGTGCGCAGGGTCGAGAAGTCGAAGCGGCTGAACTCCGGATGGTCCAGTTGGGCGATGAACATGGTCGGCACGCCATGCAGGGCGGTGCAGCGCTCCTCGCTGGCCGCCTGCATGGTCGCGAGCGGATCGAAGGCCTCTCCCGGGAACACCATGCACGCGCCGACCGAGACGCAGGCCAGCACCGACAGCACCATGCCGAAGCAATGATAGAGCGGCACCGGGATGCACAGTACGTCACCGTCGCCGAGGCGCATCGCCATGGCGACAAAGCGGCCGTTGTTGACCACGTTGTGATGCGTCAGGGTGGCCCCCTTGGGGTTGCCGGTGGTGCCGCTGGTGAACTGAATATTGATGGCGTCATGCGCGCAGAGCGTGGCGGTCACCGCGTCCAGGCGCGCAGTATCTGGTTCGGCCAGGAGTGCATCGTAATTAAGCATGCCGGGCGTCGCCTCCGATCCCATGCGGACCACCCACTGCAGCCGGGGCAGCCGGGTGGCGCGCAGGGCACCCGGCTCGGCCTCGGCCAGTTCCGGCGCCAGCGCCTGCAGAGTGGCCAGGTAGTCGCTGGTCTTGAAACGCGCGGCCGTGATCAGCATGCGCACGCCCGCCTTGTTCAGCGCATATTCCAGCTCCGCCTGGCGGTAGGCCGGGTTGATATTGACCAGGATGGCGCCGATGCGCGCAGTGGCGAACTGGGTCACCAGCCATTCGGGCCGATTCGGCGCCCAGATACCGACACGGTCGCCCGGCTGGATGCCGCGCTGGAGCAGGCCGCTGGCCAGGCGATCGACCTGGTCGCTGAACTCCGCCCAGCTCCAGCGCACGCCATGCTCGCGGAACACCACGGCCGGGCCGTCCGGGTTTGCGGCGACCGTGCGCGCCAGCAGTGCCGGAATCGTCTGGTCAGGCAGGGGGATGTCGGTGTTGCCGGCGACCAGGGAGAGGCCGGGCGTCACGGGTCGGGTCATCTTGTCTCCTTCAACTGCTCTGCTTGGCATTCGACGCCTACTATCTATAAGGAAGGCGTTTCGGGTTGGGCCACCGCCCACGGCGTCAGCTTAAGCCGAGGCGCCGCTGGATGTTGTCACCACCGCGACATTTGCGCCTCATACGTCGCTTTTATGGGTGCTTCGAATTATTTCGCGAAATCGCTTGCCAGTCGGTCCTGCGTCCCTTAATATTCGCCCCCTCGCAACACAACGCAGCGCTGCAAAGCAGGCGCGGCAAGGGTTGCGGGGTCGACCGGGTAGGTCGGCGCAGCGAAGTTGGCGCGCCGGCCGCAGCGAAAAAAGTTGCTGAAACGGTTGACGAAACGAAGAAAGCTCTGCATAATCTCGTTTCTCTGCTGCAGACAACGCAGCAGCGCTGAACGGCAAAGCCGGCAGCGAAGTTCTTTAACAACCAAACAACCGATAAGTGTGGGCGCTGGGTAGCGGACGCCACTGTCTTCGGACAGTGTGGCTTCACAAGTTATACAGTGCTCGCACAGCAAAACGTGACTGGGTCTTCGGATCTGGTCAGTCAGTTTTCTGAGAGTGAGC